>SKIB01000088.1 GCA_007116635.1 Saccharospirillaceae bacterium | reverse complement strand
TAGGCATAAAAAAAGCAAGGACATGCCTTGCTTTGGTTGGGCTCAGTGATGGCGAATCACTGTTGTTTCAGATGTACATCCATCTGCGGAAATGGAATGCTGATGCCTTCTTGATCGAAGCGCAGTTTTACGGCTTCATGAATGGCCCAATACACACCCCAGTAATCGGCGTTATTCACCCAAGGGCGCACCAGAATATCGACGCTGGAGTCGTTGAGTGCGCCCACTACGATTACCGGCTCGGGTTCAGCCAGCACCCTTGGATCTTGTTTAACAATATCTATTAGCACTTCCTTGGCTTTCTTTAAGTCGGACTCATAGCCAATGCCAAAGACCATGTCTACTCGGCGAGTTGGTCTGGCGCTGAAATTGGTCATGGTGTTGCCATAGATGGCCGAGTTGGGAATGATAATTTCTTTGTTGTCACCAGAGCGCATCACGGTTGACATGATGTTGATCTGCTCAATGATGCCGGTTGAGCCACCAACTTCGACAAAGTCACCCTCTTTGAAAGGACGAAAGGTAATGAGCATCACGCCCGAGGCAAAGTTTTTCAAGGAATCCTGCATGGCCAAGCCCACGGCCAAGCCCGCAGCACCGATCAGAGCAATCAAAGAGGTGGTGTCTACCCCTAATGGATTCAGGGCAGCAATGATCACAATCAGCATCAGCAGACTGCTGATCAGGCTGGTGGCAAAGCGTATCAAAATGTTGTCCAGTGGCGTACGGCGGATCAGGGTATCGCTGATGCGTACCACAATTTTGACCACAATACGGCCAAGGACAAAGATCAAAATGGCCTGTAATACCTTGGGAGCCCAAGGCATGACAAAGGTTTGCAGGAGTTGTATCAAATCAAAATCATTCATCTGGTTAGTCCTTAATAGGTGGCAAAGATCGGCCCTCAATGAGTTGAAGACCACTAGACTGCTATTAGATGAAAAAAAAGTCATGATAGCGAGCAAAAAAGTTAAACCTGAGTCACAAGACGCCGATAAAAAGACAGGCGGCTCACGGAGACTTGACTATGTTAGACGACACCCCTGTACTGCGCTGGCTGGAAGGCTATGCCACGGATTTAAGCCTGCTTGAAGGCACCGACCTGCATCATGAAATCCGTCTACAGCTCAGGCAGTACCCCTTGAGGTTACTTTTAGGTGATCAGCCAGAACAAACCCTTGTTTTAGTGAGGCACTCACAACTCACCCTAATTCAACTAATGCGTTTCCGTCGCGCAGCCTTGCGACAATTCTTGGTTCAACCTTGCTTTGCTAGCTTTCTTTCTGATATTCGTTTACTGCAACAATTAGGCTTCGATACTCTAGGGCAGCGACTGCAATTATTAGTGCTGCAAGAGGCACTGAGGATGCAGCAAGATCTTGGGCTCTAACGCAGATATGCCGCCTGAGCACATTTTTGCTCAGTCTGACTGCTGGACTAAAGCAAATGTCATCTAAGCTGGTTATACTGCCAAGCTTGATTGAACAAGCTTGATTCTAAGAGGTGAGCATGAGTGATGGCAAAGAGCTGCAGCAGTTAATAGAGCGTTCGCAAGCAGGGGATATTCAGGCCATGACCGATTTCTTTGGCAATGCTCACCCTGCCGATATTGCCGACATCATTGATCTGGCTGAAACCGAGCAAGCACAGCAGTTTTTTGCCATGCTGGATGTCGAGCTGCAAGCCGAAACCATAGGCTATTTAGAAGAAGCCAGGCAGCTACAACTGGTGCTAGGCCTTAGTCGTCGTGATTTGGCGCGCTTGTTTACTGAAATGAACTCAGACGAACGAGCTGACCTTTACCAAGAGTTGCCGGAAGGGGTGCAAGAAAGCCTGATGCCAGCTCTGGCAACGGCGGAGCGCGAAGATTTGCGCCGCTTAACCTCCTACCCTGAAGGCTCGGTCGGTTCGATCATGACCTCGGACTATGCCACCCTACATCCCAGCCTCAGCGCTAAACGCGCCATCGAGGCTCTGCGTGCTCAGGCTCTGGACAAAGAAACCATCTATGTGGCCTATGTCTTGGATGAAAACCGCCAACTGATAGGCACGGTCTCCTTAACTGAACTGGTACTGGCCAATGCGCAAACCAAGGTTGAGCAGGTGATGCGCCCCGAGCCGGTATGGGTCTCGGTGGATGCCTCGCCCTCAGATGCCTCGCGCATGGTTGCTGACTATGACTTGCTGGCCCTGCCGGTGTTGGATGCCAATGGCATGCTGGTGGGTATCGTGACCCATGACGATGCCTTTGACGTGCAAGAAGAGCAGGCCACCGAGATCATGCACAAGGCCTCGTCGGTTGGGGCCATGGTCGGTAGCATCAAAACGGCTACCTTCAGCATGCTGTACCAAAAGCGCATTTATTGGCTGGTGTTGCTGGTGTTTGGTAATTTGCTTTCAGGCCTAGGCATTGCCATGTTTGAAGACACCATTGCCGCCAATGTGGTGCTGGTGTTCTTCTTGCCACTCTTGGTTGGCAGTGCGGGTAATGCCGGCTCGCAGGCCGCTACCCTGATGGTGCGTGCTCTGAGTACTGGCGATGTGGAAATGCGAGATTGGGCGTCGATGCTGCTCAAAGAGGTTTCGGTGTCCTTGGCCCTTGGCATAACCATGGCGCTGACGGTGTCCATGATCGGCTTTTGGCGCGGCGGGGTCGACATCGCCATGGTGGTGGCTCTGACCATGATGCTGGTGGTCGTGGTCGGCAGTCTGATTGGTATGTGCCTGCCCTTTATTCTTAGCAAGCTTAACTTTGACCCTGCTACGGCCTCAGGCCCTTTGATCACCACCATTGCCGACGCCGCTGGTGTGGTGATCTACTTTGCCATTGCCGTGGCCATTTTGCCGCCCCTGGTTTAGGGCGGCTTAGATGGCCCTAATCCAAACGCATCTCAATACCTTGCGCCGCCATGTGCGCCTTGGCCTGGCCAATGCTGTACTCGCCAAAATGGAAGATACTGGCCGCCAAGACCGCATCGGCGCCAGCAATAA
Organism: Saccharospirillaceae bacterium; assembly: GCA_007116635.1. Classification (GTDB taxonomy): domain Bacteria; phylum Pseudomonadota; class Gammaproteobacteria; order Pseudomonadales; family Natronospirillaceae; genus SKIB01. The sequence continues at coordinate 38,077 of SKIB01000088.1, read as the reverse complement.
GCACGCCATCGGCCAGATGCTGCAGATTGCCAACCCCGCCAGAAGCAATGACCGGAATATCAACCGCATCAGCCACGGCCTTGGTTAGCCCAAGGTCAAAGCCGGATTTGACGCCGTCTCGATCCATGGAAGTAAGCAGGATTTCACCAGCGCCCAGGTCTGCCATTTTTTTTGCCCAATCTACGGCGTTGATGCCGGTTGGTTTGCGCCCACCATGGGTGAAGATCTCCCAGTGGTCATCGACCTGCTTGGCATCAATGGCCACCACAATGCACTGGCTGCCAAAACGCTGACTGGCTTGGCGGACAAACTCAGGGTTATAGACCGCCGCCGAATTGATCGACACCTTGTCTGCCCCGGCGTTGAGCAGATTACGGATGTCTTCCAGAGTGCGAACCCCGCCGCCCACGGTTAGCGGGATGAAGACTTCGGCCGCCATGCGTCTGACGGTGTCCAGGGTGGTGTCGCGGTCTTCATGGCTGGCGGTGATGTCCAAAAAGGTGATTTCATCAGCGCCTTCTTGGTTGTAGCGGCGCGCCACTTCGACAGGGTCACCGGCGTCACGGATGTCAACGAACTGCACGCCCTTGACCACTCGGCCCTTGTCGACATCCAAACAGGGAATGATGCGTTTTGCTAATGCCATAATTGCTCCTAGGCTTGGCCGGACCAGCGCACGAAGTTGGCCAGCAGTTGCAGGCCAGCCTGATGGCTTTTTTCGGGGTGGAATTGGGTGGCAAAGAGGTTGTTGTGCGACACGGCGGCGGTGAACTCTTGGCCGTGTTGGCTATGGCCGATGCTGCGTTCAAGGCCAGCGGGCAGACAGTAGCTGTGTACAAAGTAAAAACGGCTATGGTCGTTGATGCCCTGCCACAGTGGGTGCGGCTCTTGCCTAACCTGATTCCAACCCATGTGTGGCACCTTGAGCTTATGGCCCTGAGCATCAAGGCCACCAGCGAGACGAGTCAGTTGACCAGGCAGGATACCAAGGCCCTGGGTGCCGCCGCTTTCGGCTGAGGATTGCATCAGCATTTGCATGCCAACGCAGATGCCCAATAAGGGCTGGCCCTGAGCCAGCACTTGGCGCAAGCTTTGATCCAAACCACTGCTGACCAAGGCCTGCATGCAATCCCCCATGGCGCCGACACCGGGCAGTACCACACGGTCAGCCGCTTCGATCTGCTCGGGTTGCTGGCTGATGATGACCTCGGCCTGATCACCGGCCACCAGTTGCAGGGCCTTCTGCGCGCTGTGCAGATTGCCCATGCCGTAATCAATGATGGCAATTCGTTGCATTACAGGCAGCCCTTGGTGGAAGGAATGTTATCGCCCTGACGCTCGTCCACCGCACAGGCCATGCGCAGTGCGCGGCCAAAGGCTTTGAACACGGTTTCGATCTGGTGGTGCGCGTTTTCACCACGGAGGTTGTCGATATGCAGGCTGGCCAAGGCATGGTTAACAAAGCCTTGGAAAAACTCACGGAACAGTTGGGTGTCAAAACGACCCAGGGTGGCACGGGTCAGTTTGCAGTGATACTCAAGGCCTGGACGACCTGAAAAATCAATCACCACTCTGGACAGGGCTTCGTCCAAAGGTACATAGGCATGACCGTAGCGGTAGATGCCCTTTTTGTTGCCCAAGGCCTCGGCAAAGGCCATGCCTAGGGTGATGCCGATGTCTTCGGCGCTGTGGTGGTCGTCAATATGGGTGTCACCCTGACAGCTGATGTCCAGATCAAACAGGCCGTGGCGGGCGATCTGGTCCATCATGTGTTCAAGAAAGGGCAGGCCAGTGTCAAACTTAGCTTGGCCGGTGCCATCGAGGTTAAGGCGTACCTTAACCTTGGTTTCATTGGTGTTGCGTTCAATGTAAGAGGTGCGGGCCATACTGTCCTGCCTTTGTCATGGATTGCCCTCATTATAAATCCATGGCATCTTGATTGCATTAACCAAAAAATAATGATCAAAATCATTCGTGCGCGTCAAACTAATCAGACCCCCAACATCTGGTGGCTTTACACGAGCAACACAGCAGAGGAACCCTTTATGCCCATTAGCATTGAACGATACCAAGATTTGTCCCTCCTAAGCGAACGCGATCGTGATGATCTGTATAAGATTTATCAGGAGGCACCCAGCTGGATGTTCGCTGGTGAAGCGCCAGAGGGCTTTGTAGAGCGAAAATTAGCCAACAATCCGGGCGAGTTGTTTGTGGCCAGATTTAATGATCGCCTATTAGGCAGTTGCTGGTTGATAGAGGATCAGGGGGCTATGCGCATCAAATGGCTGACGGTGCGTAAAACCACCAGACGCCGTGGTGTAGCTCGACAAATGATAGACTATTTACGCCATGAATTTTGTGATCAGCGCTTGCTGCTCAGCTGTAAGCAAAACTCTGCAACCGACTTCTTGATGGATCATTGTCAGTTCGTCAAGATAGGGCCTGAGGGTGAGCGTGTACTCTGGGCTTATCCCCTTTAATGGTTCACTGTTTTGGTGCAATATTTGTGGTTGGAGCCTTGGTTTTGCGCCTTTTTAGTGCATTGACTCTTGTTTGATGCTTGGATTTATGGCCTGAAGTTTGCTTGCTTAGGTTGTAAGCTATCATGGTATTCCATCTTTTTTAAATTAGGCCAGAATTTTGATCTCTTTTGAGCAGCTTCTTGACGCCCAGCACAGTGCTGTCGTCGTGCTAGACCAGCAACTTCATGTGAGCTACTTGAACAGCTCGGCACAGCTTTTATGTCAGAAAAGTTTAGCTCGAGCCTATGGTGAGCCAGTACAGTCTTTGTTTCGAGTAGATGGCCAGCTGTTAATGAGTATGCAGCACTCACTGACTCAGTTAGGTACTCTGTCCCAGCGACAGGTCGAGTTTGTGTCCCTTGATGACCGACGAACTTGGGTAGATATGGTCATTTCCAGTCATGAGTTCCAGGCTAAGCTTTATCTAGTGCTAGAAGTTCAGGTCGTTGACCGCCTCTTGCGAATCAGTAGAGAAGAAGAGGTGTTAGCCAAGCAAGAAACCACTAAGCATTTGGTGCGTGGCATTGCACATGAGGTAAAAAACCCCTTGGGAGGCATTCGCGGCGCGGCGCAGTTATTAGCCGCTGAGCTGCCAACCACGGCTTTACAAGAATACACCCAGGTGATCATCAGCGAAGTGGATCGCCTGCGTCATTTAGTCGATCGCATGCTGGGGTCCAATGCCTTGCCTAACCTAGAGCCAACCAATGTGCATCAGGTTTTAGAATATGTGGTTCAACTGCTAAAGGCCGAAGCCAGTGAAGTTGAGATCATTCGTGATTATGACCCAAGTTTACCCGATATTCAGGCAGATTATCAGGCCTTGATTCAGGCGGTACTTAATATTGGTCGCAACGCCTTGCAAGCCTTACAAGAGTCCGGCTCGGCCGCACCGACCCTAACTCTAGCCACTCGAATTAAGCGTCAGTTTACCATTGGTGCCCGCTGTCACCGCTTAGTAGTACGGCTGAGCATTACTGATAACGGCCCGGGAATTGACGCTAATTTACTCAACAACATTTTCTATCCTATGATCAGTGGTCGCGCATCAGGCACTGGCCTAGGCTTGGCTATTGCACAGCAGATTGCAAACCAGCATGGTGGTATTATTGAGTGTGCCAGTACACCAGGAAATACTCGTTTTGATCTTTATTTGCCGGTGCAGTTACCACCAACAGGAGCACAATCCTAATGACGCAATCGATCTGGGTCGTGGACGACGATCAAAGCATTCGCTGGGTATTGGATAAGGCCTTGCAGCGCAAGGGTTGGCAGGTGCGCAGCTTTGCCGATGCAGAGCAGGCCTTGGCCGCTTTAGCAAAGGATAAGCCGGATTTATTAGTCACCGACGTACGCATGGACGGTATGGATGGTCTGGAATTAATGAAGGCAGTACATAAGCGCTATGGTGATTTACCCGTCATCGTTATGACGGCTCATTCTGATTTGGACAGTGCTGTTGCCTCTTATCAGGGCGGGGCTTTTGAGTACCTACCCAAGCCCTTTGATATTGATGAAGTCCTAGCTTTGATTTCAAGAGCATTAGAGCATGTGCGGGTTAAAGAGGTTGTTACACATGAGCCTTTGCCACAAAGTTCCTTGATTGGTGAGGCTCCCGCCATGCAAGAGGTATTTCGTGCCATTGGCCGGCTATCGCAATCACAGATTACGGTTTTGATTAACGGCGAGTCTGGTACGGGTAAAGAATTAGTAGCTCGTGCCTTGCACGATCACAGTCCGCGCGCCAACAAAGCCTTTATTGCTCTTAATATGGCTGCTATCCCACGTGATTTGATGGAGTCAGAGCTTTTTGGTCATGAAAAGGGCTCTTTTACCGGTGCCACAGGCCAAAGGTTGGGTCGTTTTGAGCAGGCTAATGGCGGAACACTTTTTCTGGATGAAATTGGTGATATGCCAGCAGAAACTCAAACACGCTTACTTCGAGTGCTGTCGGACGGAGTGTTTTATCGCGTGGGTGGTGTTTCACCTATAAAGGTTGACGTACGTATCATTGCTGCGACGCACCAGAATCTGCAGCAGCGCGTTTCAAACGGTAGTTTTCGTGAAGACCTGTTTCATCGTTTGAATGTCATTCGTATTCAGTTGCCGCCATTGCGAGAGCGAGTTCAAGATATTCCAAGATTATTGGATTACTACCTACACAAGGCTGCTCAGGAGCTAAATGAGCCCATTAAGCACCTGAGTGCTAATGCCCTTGAGCAGTTATGTGCCTTTGATTGGCCGGGTAATGTTCGACAGTTAACCAATGTCTGTCGTTGGCTAACCGTGATGGCCAGTGGTCAGGAGGTTCTGCTTGAAGACTTGCCGCCCGAAGTGAAAAATAGATCTCAGCAGCGGACTGAGGTTGAGCTGCAGTGGCAACACTTATTGGCTAGTTGGGCGAATCATAAGTTGTCGCTGGGTGAAGCAGCAGTGCTCAAGCAAGCGGTACCTGAGTTTGAAGCGGTGCTGTTACAAGTGGCTTTGGCTCATAGTGCTGGTCGTAAGGGTGAGGCTGCTGACTTGTTGGGCTGGGGGAGGAATACCATCACCCGAAAGCTCAAAGAACTCAAGCAGCAGGGCTTGTTGAGTACGGAATTGCCAAAGGACGATTCATGAGCCAGATAAGTAAGGTTCTGCTGCGAGCAGATCATTGCTTGTATTACTACAGCAGTAGCCTGGTGAGTAAGTTTTATTGGCAAGATTTGTTGCAATTATGGGCAGTGAATCATCAGCAGCACTGGTATTGGTTATTACAAGCCGAGCTGAGCCAAGGCTTGATTCCTTTTGGTTGTATTGGTGAGACAGAGCTGCGCCAGCATTTTCTTCGTCTGCCAAGCTTTGACTACGATCGGTTGTTGCGTGAAGTAGTGGACGCAAGCAGCGGTCGGTTTTTACTTTGGCAACGACCTTGAGAGCAGACAGTGCTATTGGTAGGCAATTTGCACGGCAGTACTGCCCTGGCTGGTCTAGACTGTTAAAAAGTCTAGATGGTAAGAGGAGGGCTTTATGGCTCATTCAGAACAACGGCGCTTTCACCGTATTGCATATTTCACTCCAGCTCGTCTGCAAATTGAGGGGAAGCAGATCTTGGGTGTGATTCACGATCTGTCGCTCCAGGGAGCGCTGTTAGAGGTGGATCAACAGCAAGGGGTTCAAACTCAGCAGCTAGCTGAACTGCATTTCTCCTTGGGTGAGTCTTTGTTTGAAGTTGAAATGTCGGTTGAGGTAGTGCACTTGGAGCCTGGCCGAATCGGACTGAAATGTTTGAACATCGACATGGAAAGCATTAGTCATCTTCGTCGCTTGGTGGAGCTGAATCTAGGAGATGAGCAGTTGCTGGAACGTGATCTCTACGCCATGCTGGCCAGTCAAAATCCGGAGCCCTAACTATAGGAGCCCAAATTCTAGAATCAAAGTCATTGCGGGAATGTCGTATTAATAGCTCTGTCGATAGTTAAAGCATCCCTTGGTGTCAGCCTGTGTTGCTAATCCAGCTGTTTGCTATGATTATTTGTTATTCAGCCAAATAACTTTTGGCACTAGGTCTGCAGTCTGGTGCTCAAGTTCTATCTTTATTTGACTGTCGCTGGAAGCTGGGCAATTCAATCTGGCCCTGATTTGCTCTATTTGCCAGCTTATCTGTGGGCTAGTTAGCTCTTGGTTGGGTAAGGCTGTTTGGGTTGGCCTTGGGCAGCTGTCTTTCAAGAGTTGGGTCATTTCGATGGCCGTTTGCTGCGCCCAAAAAAGCTCAATATACTGCCTTTGCTGCACCAGAGCCCTGCTGTCCTGTTGTAATCCTTGGCTTAGCATCAGCAAGGCTATGCTGCTGACGAGCAGAATAAAGACCAGCACTAGCAGACCGCTACCTTTCTGTTGGTGCTGTGTTCTGAGTTCAGGGCGCATGAGTAATGAACCTACGCCAAATCATGGGGCTGGGCAAACCATGTTCAGAAGGCCAAGTCAGAGTTAGTTCTATCATTAGCCCATTGGCAACTGAGGATAGGCTCAGTTGGCAATTTTCAAGCGAGCTAATTAAAGTCTGTTGCATAGGTTCAAGCGCCGAGCTAGGTTGGCTGCTGACCATTAGTGTTTGAGGGCTGCAAAATAGCTCTGTAACTCCCAAAGGGCCCTGCCACTGAATACGGTCTTGATCCCAAACTAGGTCTTGACTTGTTTTTCTCTGCCATTGGCTGTTGAGCCAAGGGCCAAGCTGTTGCACCTGCTGTTGCCAATGTTGCTGGTGCTGGCTCTGCAGGTTCAGTATCGGCATCAGTAGCATCTTGCCAGCAAACAGGCCCAGCAGGGCAAACAGACTTAGGCTAAGCACCATTTCTAACAGGGTGAAACCCTGTTGTTGCCTTTGCGGCCCTGTTGGCGTCATCAGCAAGACTCCTTAGCCAAACGCCAGTGAACAAATTCTTGAGTACTCAGTTTTGGGTGTTCGATCAGGATGCGAATGCGTGTGATCATCGGGCATTGGCTATTATCTAGGCCATTGAATCTAAGTTTGGCAGATCGGTCCAGCTTAACCCTTAGGCGCACTTCATGCATGGCTGCCAACTGCAGGTTAAGCCATGGCCTAAGGTCGGTTTTGTGCTTGGAATCGAACCCTTGAAAGTCACACAACCAGATCGCAGGCCGCTCTTGGCTCTGGCAGAGCCATGGGTCGTCTAGGCTGTCGTCCAGGTAGTTTAAAGACTGCAGGTCATGAAGCAGATTATCAATCAGCCATAGCTGTTGTTGCTCAAGTGCAAGCTGAGCTTGATTTAGCTGCTGGTGTGCCAGTAAGCGCACACTGAGCAGTGACAGCAATGCCAGCAAACTAAGCGCCAGTATCAGCTCGATCAGGGCCCAACCGCGTTCAGGGCCGTTGCACATGGCCAAGCACTCCATCAAACATCAGGTCCAAAGGTTGCAATGCCAACCAATGCTCTGCCAGCATGTCTTGGCTGCTTTGAGTTTGGCAATCCAGTTGGTTGCTGCTGGCCAGTTGTCCCCAAGGACGAATTAACAACTGTTGTGGGCTGTCTGCCTGCGGCCATGACCCCGAGGCCCTTTGCTTGAGCTCAGAGCATAACTGTTGACTGCAGCCAGAGTCTAGCCATTGATAGCCCTGCTCATGGATCAGCAGCCATTGATCGCATCCGCTTTGCAAGGCCTGAGCCCTGGCTGCGTACCAGTGATCAACAAACTGCCGCACACTTTGCTGTTGGCGCCAGTCTGTTAGGCTAGGTAGCCTGCTTAGGCTGAGTAGTAGGATGCCCGACAGCAGCATCAGCGTTAGACTGAGCTCCATTAGGGTTGCTCCTCTTTGTTGATGCGGTGGCTTCATGGGCAACCTACCGACCTCATTTAAAACCGACCTGCTGTCAGGAGAACTAGGGAGTGCAATTAAGTTCACTGATCAGCGGAGGTAAATTAATGCTTAGTGCCTGCTGGTAGCTAAAGTGGCAGTTCCCTAGTTGGAATAGGCTGGTGCCAGTATCATCTAAACTGATGCTGATGCCATCTATTTGCAGTTGCTCACCTGGCACCAGCGGGCTCAAGCCAAGGCTAGCGGCTATCGGAATATGGCTAGCTGCAGGATAACCATGAATGAGGGCGATGCTCTGTCCGCCCATTAAAATTTCGTCTGGCGCACTCCCCGAAACAAGATACTGAGCATGGGCGATGCTAGCTGCAGAGCGAACCGCGCCCAGAACGCCATTTAAGCTGGCCTGCTGGGCACTGGCCTGCAAGTCGATGTACCTGGGTACGGCCACTACGGCAAGAATGCTCAACAGCACCAGCACCATAATGAGTTCTATGAGAGTAAAGCCCTTTTGTTTGTGCATGCAGATAATCCTATGGCAAGTTATTAGTTACTCTAGTTCAGCCTAGGCATTTTTGCCAAGTTTGTTAGCCATTCAATAAATTAGGGTATAGGTCAAATAAGGGTAAAAATATGCCCAATGCCATGACGGCAATCAGAGCGGTTAGCAGCAACAGCAAGCCGGGCTCCAGAGCCTGTCTAAGTTGGCTTAGACCTTGCTCAACCTGTTGTTGGTAGTATTGGCTAATGCTGTGCAGCATGGGCGCAACCTTGGCTGTTTTTTCCGCCACGCTCAGCATTTCCAGTGCCACGGGGTCCACCAGTTTGCTTTGGGCAAAGGCTTGATCCAGAGAATCACCCTGTGTAATGCGCTCTTGAATCTCCTGCACCTGTAGGCTCATGTAGCTGTTGGACACTACCTGACTGCTTAGTGCCAAGGAGGGCATAAGGGCCACGCCCTGTTGCAATAGAGTGGCAAGGGTGCCACTGAAGCGGTACAGCAGGATCTGTCGTCTTAACGGGCCAATCAACCACAGGGACAGTAATACTTTATCGGTTTGCAAACGATAGCCAGGCCATTGTCTGGCTCGCCAATGGCAGACTATAAGAGCGGCAAAGGCAAAGAGCAGCAGGCTTCCCCATCTGGCCAGCCAGTCGGAACTGGCTAGCAGCACGCGAGTGATGTTGGGGAGTTCTGCCTCCAGCTGGCTAAACATCTGCGCAAACTGCGGCATCACCCATTGCGTCAGAATCAATATCGCCAGCAGTAGGCTGATGAACACCATAAGGGGGTAGCCCGCTGCTTGCCAAAATTGGCGTTTGGCCTGAGTTTGCTGCTCCAGCAGTTCGGCCATGCTGGCAAAGGCTAGGTCCAGCCTGCCGGTGTGCTCGCCAACTTCAATGAGCCGAATCTGCACCTGACTGAAGCAGGGGCTTTGCTGCTCCATGGCTTGGCTGAGTTCTAAGCCGGACTCCAGACTCTGTTGCAAGGTTTGCAACCTTTTCTGCCAATGGGGCTGTTGCTGAGCTTGGGCTAGACCCTTAATGGCCTGTGCTAGGGGGACGCCCGATTGACTCAGGCTCTGCATTTGCCGAGCAAAGGCAATGAGTAGAGCGGCCTTGATGTCTGGTGATTGTGACGCAAAGGACCAGCTAAGCCCGATTGGTCTTGGCTTGATCCACAGTGGGCAGAGCCCCCATTGCTGTAACTGGGCTCTAGCTTGTTCGGCGTTATCTGCCTCAAGGTGGCTGCTCAGTCGTTGACCCTGGGCATTAATGGCTTGGTAGTTAAAGCTAGGCATGGCTTATCTTGGTTTCAGGGTTAAAGGCCAACAAGCGCTTCATCTCCATCAGGTCAATGGTGCCGTCCAACAATAACTGCAGCCCTGCCTGCGCTAGGTCTTGAAAATTAGGATCAGCAAGACAGAGCTGTTCCAAGCGCTGATAATCCTGTTGGCGCACGGCGTCCAGCATCTGTGCATTGAGTACCAAAAGCTCATGAACCCCTTGCCGACCTTGATAGCCAGTGTGCTGGCAAGCAGGGCAGCCATGAGCGCGATGCAGGCGAATGCTGGTTTGTTCAGCCAAGGCAATGGGCAGCTGAATACCTAACTCATGGCTGTTTATCGAATAGCCTTGCTTGCAGTGAGGGCAAAGTTTGCGCACCAGGCGCTGGGCGAGGATGGCTTTTAAGGCACCGGCCGCCAGCCAGCCTTCAATGCCCATGTCTGCCAGACGCAGCACGGTGCTGATGGCATTATTGGTGTGCAGGCTGGAGAGCACCAGATGGCCTGTGAGCGCAGCACTTAAGCCAATGGCGGCAGTGGTTTGATCGCGCATCTCGCCAATCATTACCACATCCGGATCTTGGCGCAAAGCGGAACGAAGAATCTGCGGGAAATCCAGACCCAGCTGCGGATTGGTTTGCACCTGATTGACCCGACTGACTCGATACTCTATGGGGTCTTCAATGGAAATGATCTTGCGTTTGGACTCATTGAGGATGCCAAGGCAGGCATAGAGGCTGGTGGTTTTACCACTGCCCGTTGGCCCAGTCACTAAGAGCAGACCTTGAGGCTGGTGCAGCAATTCTTTAATCAAGCCTTGCTGTGCCGCGCTTAAACCTAGGTCGGCAAGGGTTTGGCGCTCAAGGCTTTGATCGAGAATACGGATCACCAAGGACTCGCCATGAATGGTGGGCAGGGTGGCAATGCGCAGGTCGAGTTGATGCTGGTTGACCCTCAAACTGGCGCGTCCATCCTGAGGCAGTCGCTTTTCACTGATGTTCATGCCGGCCAGCAATTTAATACGCACGATCAGAGCGTTGGCGATGCGCTTTTGTTCAAAGACCTGTTCTTGCAGCAGGCCGTCTACTCGCAGGCGAATGCGCAGCAAATGCTCATCTGGTTCAAGGTGCAAATCAGAGGCTTGCAAACGGATGGCCTGAACCAGGATGCTTTGCAGCAGTTGCATCACGGGAGCGTCTTCGGCTGTGGCCGTTTGCGTCATGTCTTCAAGATCGTAACGGCTGTCGGGTAATTGCTGATTCAGCTCCCCCGCCAGCTGTTGCAGCCTATTGTTAGCGGCATAGAGCTGATCCAAAGCCTTGAGTACCTGTTGTTTGGAGCTGACGGCATACTGCAAGGGCTGCTTGAGCAGCAGAGGCAGCTTGTCCTGTAGGGGTAGGTCGGTTGGGTCGCTGAAGGCAATGGTTAAGCGGCCGTTTTCTTCTTCAAGGGCGACGGCATGAATGGCCCTTGCTTGCACCTCTTTGAGTCGGGTGGACAGGCGTAGGTGGGCAGGCAGTTGTTGCAGGTCGATAAAGGGCATGTTCAGGTGTTTGGCCAACTGCTGAGACAGCTGGTTTTCTGCGATCAAGCCCTGCTCCACCAGAATGCTGCCCAATTTTTGACCGGTGTGCTGCTGCTGTTTTAAGGCCGCATCGAGCTGAACCTCGTTGATCAGGCCCATTTTCAGCAAAGCATCACCTAGCCGAAAGCGATTGTTCATGGCGAGATGCCTGCCAATAGGTCAAGGGCTGGTTGTTGTAAGTAATGTTGTTTCTGACTGATGGGCGACAGCGTTCTTTGGCACAACACCAGATCTTTAGTCTTTAAACCGCTAATACCCAATAACCACAACCACTCCGCCGCCAAACCATTGGGTAATTGCGGCAGCAGTAATTGAATAACGCGCTGGTAATGCTGCTCCTTGAATTCGATCATGGCGATCAGCCTATTGATGATGGGTTGCTCTTGAGGTTTAAGGCCAAGTTTTTGCAGTATTTCTTTAGCTTTTTGTGTTTCATCCAGGCTGATCAGGAAATGAAGCTCAACATAAAATAGGGCAATGTTATTGGGTGTTAACAGCTTGGCTTGTTGCAATGCGGCCAAGGCCTCAGGGCTAGGCTTGGGATAATGCTTGAGGAACTCATTGGCCGGTTGTAACTCAAGGCTGTTGCGCACCTTTACCAAGCGATATTCCATGGGAATCATGATTTTCTGCTGGCCAAGTTGCTGTTGTTTGAGCAGCAGTTGGGCATCTGGTAGGCGAATGTGCTGCAACAGCACGGCCATCAGCTCCCCCTTACGAAACTGGTAGCATGCTTGCAAATGCTGCCAAAGGTCTTCCATCTGATTAAAATTGTGGTTGACCAATTCATGGTATTGCTCAAGATTGATGCGTTGCTCACTGAGTAACACATCCAGAAATCGCTTACTGCTGCTCATCAATCACCTCCTGCCCCGCGGGAGAAACATCCAGTTCGAGGCGAACATTGATGCCTCCTGACCCAGTATGGGTTTGTTCAGGGCTTTGCAGAAAGTTTAGATCAAATTGCCGCCAGTGGCTGTAACCAGCCCATTGTTCGAGCATCGGCAGCCAAGTCTGTATGGCCTCGGCTGAGCTCAGCGACATAAAACTCAGCTGCGCCTGTGCTGACTCGAGGCGATTAAGCCTTAGTTGCTGCGATGTACCGGCCAGTGCCAATGGCCATTGCTGCAGGCTTTGGTTGTCCAAGGCTTGCAGTACCCAAGCCTCTGACTTAGGTTGCTGTGCTAGCTGCTGGTTGATTTGCATTAGGCTGGCTTGCAGGCTGTGCAGCTGTTGCTGTCTTTGCAGGCTTTGTTGCTCACCGGCCAAGGAGCCTTGCCAGTGCTGCAGCAGAATCAAGGCCATAAGCCAGGGTAGGGCAGCCAGACCAAGGGTTAATAACCATCGTTCTTTGCTGCTTCTCTGGCCATAAGCCAGACTCCAGACCAACCAGATTTTGTGGATCATGGACGGATATCTCCCTGTAAGTAAAAGTACCAGCCCTCAGCCCTTTGCTGCAGTTCAAGCCGTTGCCAATCCAAGCCAGCCTGTTGTTGATACTGGTCATGTAACTGCCAGAAGCCAGAGGGCAGGTCGGTGATGCCCTCTAGCTGCCAGCTTTGAAAGTTATTGTCGGCTCTAATTCGTCGCCAACTGATCTGGCTTGCATTGAGCATGGCCAGTAATAGTTGCTCTGCTTGCTGTGCTTGGTTGGGGGACAGGGCCGGCGGAAGTGCTTTCGTGCCTTGATTGGTTTGCCGGCCTACCTGTGCTCGGCTTGTTTGTTGTTGGCCGAGTAGCCAACGCTGTTGCTGCAGCTGAGATTGCAGCTCGGCAATTTGCTTTTGCTCCAGTTGTTGCTGCGCCAGTTGTGCCTGAGTTGGCCTCCAATACTGCCCAAGCAGCAGGCCCGCGAGTGCAGAATTGACCAGCACAACCCATAGCAATAAGGATAGGCTTAGCTTGCTGCGCTGTTTGAGTCCTGAGGGAAGCAGGTTGATGTCGCTTTTCATGGGCTAACTCTCATGGCTGCTCCCTGCGCCGCCCATTGACGCCACCAATCCTTGCTCTGCTGAGCGGATTCTTGGTCGGTGGTCAATACCTGGGTATTGAGCCTTGGGCGTATCTGATCCGCCAATTGATCGGCTAGGTGTGGGCTTAATGGAATAGGGGAAATAAAGCTCATGGCAGTGACCTCGCTGAGCGCCATGTGGTGCTCAAAAAAATCAAAGGAGCGCTGCAACTCTAGGATCAGGGCATCGAGCAAATGTTGGCTGGCGAGACTGTGTTGAAAACCAAGGTTAAAGTTTAGGTGGCGCTGCAAACTGAGTTGATTCTGATGGTAAATTTGTAATAACAGATGTTGTTCAAGCGCGATCAGATGGGCCTGAGTTTGGTGATGACTGAATTGTCGCGCAAAGCGGCCAAGGCTGAACTCCAGGCTTTCGATCCATTTAAGCTCAATGCCATGCTGGCTAAAGTCTTGCCACAGCTGCTGTACTCGATCTCGATGCTCAGCACAAACAAAGCCCTGTGTTTTTTGCCCACGCCAAGCTTCCTTAGGCAAGGCGGTGAAATCCAATACCATGTCTTGGGCTTCCAGGGCCAGAAGCTCTTGGCTGTGGTAGATGATCAGATTGCGCAGCTGTTCATCATTTTCAGCCTTGGGTAGATCAATCAGGGTCGGAGGCACTAAGGGGTCGCTGAGGCTGAGGCAGAGTGGGTGTTTTTGTAACTGACGCTTCAGCGCACGATTATTGCGCAGAAAATGGCCCAGATTGTGGCGCCAATCGGGCAGGGAAAAGTAGCTAGCGACAGGGGGCGACTGGCCAGTGGGAGAAGAGATGCCAGCGTCCGGCGAATTGGGCGAAAGCAGGCAAAGATCCAGTTGTTGTGAACTGAGGCTGATACCAATTTGCATGCAATGCCCTGTTGTTACTGCTAGGTCTACTGCAATAGCCGACCCAAGGTTGGTTAGTTCTGTTGTTTTTTGACTAGGCGCTCTAGAGTGGTCTTGGCTTTTTCCAGTGCGCCATTCATGGCTTGATCGATGGTGTCGCCATTGTTTTTGACGGCGACTGGCTGTAGGCCCTGTACCCGTAGTTCAAGGGTGCATTGCTTGTCGTTGGGGCCGTGTTTGCTTTTATTTTCGTCGGTAAAGTGGGCCTCTACTCGACTGAGGCGATCGGCAAGGTGGCGCAGGTGTTTTTGCACCCCTTGCTCGACTCGTTGTTGCAGCTCTTCACTGCCGGTTACACTGCTGTCGGTATTTACAATTATTTGCATAGAGTTTCCTTGGTGTTGTGTTGGAGCTGTTCATACCAGCTTGGGTTCTGGGTGAGCAAAGCTAGGCTTTTGCCCTCTATTAAGTATTGGCCAGAAATGGACTTTTTGCTGCTGAGCATTAGGCCATTATTTTTATCGGTGTCCAGCATCAGGAGCCAACCCGAACCAGGCAGCCGCATGTTAATGGCTTGATCACTGCTGTTAAACAGGATTAAAAAGGCTTCTTCAGCTAGGCCATCTTTGGCGTTAAGCCTTGGTTCACTGCTGGACAGCAGTAGGCTGACGTGTTGTCGGCGGTTGTCATGCCAGTCGGCAATGGTCATTTCTTGACCCAGCTCGTTGTACCAGTGCACCTTACGGCTGTGCGCCGGACCATTGAGCAGCTCGGTTTTGGTAAAGCTGAGGTCGTGGAACAGCCGTGAGCTTTGGCGGATGCGGATCATCTGTTCGACAAATTGGCAATGCTCTTCTTGCTCTGGCCTGAGCTGCCAGTTTTTCCAGGTGATGGGGTTGTCTTGGCAATAGGCATTGTTGTTGCCATGCTGGCTGTGCATGGTTTCGTCACCGCCAAGCAGGTGCACTGCGCCCTGACTGAGCAAAACAGTGGCCAGCATATTGCGCTGCTGTTTGCGGCGAATGGCAAGAATCTTAGGGTCCTTGGTTGGGCCTTCGACCCCGTGGTTGTAGTTGTAATTATGGCCATGGCCATCGCGATTGTGCTCACCATTGGCTTGATTGTGCTTGTCGCTGTAGCTTACTAAGTCATGCAGGGTAAAGCCGTCGTGATAGGTCACATAGTTTAGGCTTCGAGTTGGTACGCCATGCTGATGCTCGAACAAATCGCGTGAACCCATGATGCGGGTGCAGAAGTCGGGTAGGCAAAATTCATCGCCACGCCAAAAGGCTCGCACTCGGTCACGAAACTTGTCATTACACTCGTACCATTGGGGCGGGAAGTTACCTAGCTGATAGCCGCCCATGCCGATGTCCCAAGGCTCGGCAATCAATTTGGCCCCTACCAGGCAAGGGTCCTGCGTCATGGTACGAAACAGGGCGCAATGCTGGTCGTAGTCCAGAGGCTCACGGCCAAGGCTGGCGGCCAAATCAAAACGGAAGCCGTCAATATGGTATTGTTCGCGCCAGTGGCGCAGGCTGTCCATTATCTCGCGCAGGGCATAGCTGCGATGGCTGCTGACTGAGTTGCCGCAGCCCGAATGGTCGATGAACTGGCCGGGGTTGTCATCTGCCAGCCGGTAAAAGACATCGGCGTGCAGGCCTTTGTGGTTAAAGGTTGGGCCAAAGTGCCCCCCCTCGGCGGTGTGGTTAAAGACCACATCCAGAATGACTTCAATGCCTGCCTGATGCAGGGCTTTGACCATGGTTTTGAATTCGCTGACCGCATCCTTAACCGCGTATCTAGGGTCGGGAGCCATAAAGCAAACCGGGTTGTACCCCCAGTAGTTAACCAGGCCCATTTGCGCCAGTCGAGGCTCAGTGGCGAAGGCCTGTACCGGCATGATTTGCACCGCAGTGATGCGCATGCGCTTCAGGTGTTCGATGGCCGCAGGCTGAGCTAGGCCAAGGTAGGTGCCGCGTAGGGCTTGGGGTATGGCCTGT
The DNA here is from genome assembly GCA_007116635.1 of Saccharospirillaceae bacterium. GTDB lineage: Bacteria > Pseudomonadota > Gammaproteobacteria > Pseudomonadales > Natronospirillaceae > SKIB01. Next base: position 22,027 of record SKIB01000088.1, on the reverse strand, counting down.
AATTGCTTGGTGAAGCCCTTGATGTGCAGCTCATAGAGAACGGTGTTGCGAAAGGCATGGTGCGGCTCAGGGTCGTCCTGCCAGTCAAACTGATGGTCCACCACCAAGGATCTGGGCAAGAAGGGTGCCGAGTCGGTGAGGTTAGGGCAGTCGATCTTGCCCTCATGCTGTGCCAGTTGAGACGGGTGCGGCATCACAGGGGCTGAAAGGGCGTGACTGTATGGGTCGAGCATGAATTTGTGCTCGTTAAACCATAGGCCCTGACTTGGGCGAAACTGGCCCTCGGCACGAAAGCCATAGGCCTGTCCGGCCTGAATGCCGGGCACAAAACCGTGCCAGATGCCTCGGCCATAATCGGGCATCGCCAAGCGCACTTCTTTGTCGCCATCAAACAAACAGAGCCAGACTTTTTCCGCTTTGGGCGCATAGACAGCGAAGTTACAGCCCTGATCCCTTAGTTGAGTACCAAGCGGCCAGCTGCGACCGCGACCTATGCTCCAGTTCACCTTATTTCTCCTCGAGGCGGTAGTAAAGAGTAGCCAGGGGCGGGATGTCCAGCTCAATGAACTGTTCCATCATGTCATGGTTGCCTTTTTGGCTGGTTAGCGTCTCTTTTACAGCATAGCCGCTGCCGTCGTACTTTGCTTGATCACTGTTGAGTAATAAATGTGCTTTGCAATATTGAGGAACGCCTAGGCTGTAGTTTGGCCTTGGGGTTGGGGTCAGGTTGCAGACCACCAAAATGCTGTCTTGATTCTTAGCTTGGCGAATGAAGGCAATCACCGAGCGACCTGCGTCGTCATGGCGGATCCAGCGGAAGCCTTGGCGATCGTTGTCACCAAGGTAAAGGGCTGGCTGATCCTTGTACAGCTGGTTGAGGTCGCGGGTGAGGTCCTGCATCCCCTTGTGTTTGGGGTACTGCAACAGCCACCAATCCAGTTCATGCTTGTAGTTCCATTCATGGCCCTGACCAAGCTCATTGCCCATGAAGTTAAGCTTTTTGCCCGGATGAGCATACATATAGGCATAGTAGGCGCGCAGGTTGGCGGCCTGTTGCCATTCATCACCCGGCATCTTGCCTAGGATGCTGGCCTTGCCATGTACTACTTCGTCATGCGACAAGGGTAGAACAAAGTTCTCATCAAAGGCATAGATCATGGAGAAGGTCAGTTCACCGTGATGATACTGACGATAAATGGGATCGCGCTTGAAGTACTCTAGGGTGTCGTGCATCCAGCCCATGTTCCATTTAAAGCCAAAGCCAAGTCCGCCCATATAGGTGGGCTGAGACACCATGGGGAAAGCAGTTGACTCTTCGGCCACGGTGAAGGCTCGAGGGAAGTGGTGATACACGGCCTCATTAAAGCGGCGCAGCAGATGGATGGCTTCGTAGTTATGGTTGCCGCCATCGACATTGGGGATCCACTCGCCATCTTCCCTTGAGTAGTCGTGATACAGCATTGAAGCCACGGCATCGACCCGTAGGCCGTCAATGTGGAAGTATTCCAGCCAGATCATGGCGCTGGAGATCAAGAACGACTGCACCGTGCCACGACCATAGTCATAGACATAGGACTGCCAATCTGGGTGCCAGCCGCGTCTTGGATCTTCGTATTCATAGAGAGGGGTGCCATCGAAGCGGGCCAAGCCGTGTTCGTCCGAAGGGAAGTGAGCTGGTACCCAATCGATGATGACGCCAATTCCGGCCTGATGGCACTGGTCAACGAAGAATTTGAAATCGTCCACTGAGCCAAAACGGCTGGAAGGCGCGAATAGGCCCAAGGGCTGATAGCCCCATGAGCCGTCAAAGGGGTGCTCCATGGGCGGCAGCAGTTCGACATGGGTATAGGCCATGTCGGTTAAATAAGGAATCAAGGAGGCAGCCAGTTCGCGGTAGCTGTAGAAGGAGCCGTCTGGGTGGCGACGCCATGAGCCTATGTGCATTTCATAGATGCTCATGGGTTCTTTGCGTGGGTCGCGGATTGGGCGCTGCATCCATGCCTGATCTTGCCACTGGTAAGCCTTGTGATCAAAGACGCGCGAGGCAAAGGACGGAAACTGATCATGGCTAAAGCCATAGGGGTCCGACTTGTGCGGCAGCAATTGACCGTGCTGATCCTTTAGCTCAAATTTGTAGCCATCCCCCGGTTTGACGCCGGGAATGAACAGACGCCAGATGCCGTCACTGTTGCTGGCCATGGGGTGGCGGCGGCCATCCCAATAATTAAAGTCACCAATCACGCTCACCGAGCGAGCGTTGGGCGCGTAAACGCAAAAGCGGGTCCCTGTGATCAGGCTACCGTCGGCCATCTGGCTTTCCAGCAGATGAGCCCCCATGTTGTGATACAGATTGTGAGGCTCGCACCATTGATCAGTGAAGGTAAGATCTGGGTAAGCCCAGGGGTCCTGCTGCAGCCATTGATGTTTGCCATCGGAAAAGCGAATTTGGTAGTCCACTGATTTTAGGGCAGGGCCGCGCCACTCAAAAAAGCCGCGCGCATCCAGTGCAGTCATCTCGCCAAGACTTTGGCCTTTGGCGTCCAATAATTCGGCACTTTGCGCACTGGGCTGCCAACTGGTGATGCGGGCTTTTTTGCCCTCGGCAAAGTAGCCAAGGATGTCGAATGGGCGAGCCTGCAGGGCTTGCGCTAGGGCGTCTATCGAATTCATATGACCTCAGTTGTTATCGCCTCATTGGCGCAGTGTTCTACCTTGAGACTAAGAATAAAATCTTGAGTGGTTGTTAAACACCATAGTAAAAAATTACAACAAATAACAAAGAGATGTCTACTATGTGAACCAAATCACTCTTACTTTAGGCATGGTAGCGATTTTAACTGGATGTTACTAGCCTACTGAGGTCAATACTTTAGGAGGTAGCCAACCCCATCATTGGGGCTGGCGGTTAATAAGTGGGAAGGGAGGTTAAGCGGCGGGCTCCATTAACGGCGATAGTTTTGCAAGGCGCTGATGCGATCGTCCAAGGAAGGATGGCTGGCAAACAGCTCACTGGGTTTGCTGTTAATGCCAAAGGCCACCAGCTCACCCTTCAGTTCTGACGGATAGCTTTGCTTCAAGCGTTGCAGAGCCATGATCATTTTTTGCGGTCCTACTAGCTTGGCGGCCCCTGAATCGGCGGCGTATTCGCGCTTGCGCGAGAACCACATGACGATGATTGAGGCCAGTAAGCCAAAAATGATTTCCAGAACAAAAACAATACCAAAGTAAACAAAGGTACCTGCGCTCTGATTATTGTTACGCATGGCGTTGACAATGATATTGGCCACTATGCGCGCCATGAACATCACAAAGGTATTCAACACGCCCTGAATCAGGGTTAGGGTAATCATGTCACCATTGGCGATGTGCGCCACCTCATGGGCCAGCACGGCCTCGGCTTCGTCACGGCTCATTTGCTGGAGCAAGCCGGAGCTAACGGCCACCAAGGCTTGATCTCGTTTGGCACCGGTGGCAAAGGCGTTGATGTCGGCTGCGGGATAAATGGCCACATCCGGCATGCCAATGTTGCTCTCTTTGGCCAGACGTGCCACTGTCTCCACTAACCAGGTCTCAGTGGCGGTTCTGGGGTTGGTAATGATTTGCGCACCCGTGCTGCGAATGGCCATGCTCTTGGACATCATCAAACTGATGAGCGAACCGCCCATGCCGAAGGCCAAGCAAATGATCAGCAGGCTGGCATTTTGCCCTGCTTCAATGCCAAGCAGGGGCAGAATGATGTTCAGCATCACACCCAGCATGGCCATAATGGCGAGGTTGGTGGCAATCCAGTAGCCAATGCGTTTCATAGGAATCTCCAGAAAATAAAATAACAGGGTCTAATTATGATCAATTGTAAGGCAATACAAGGCTTTGCAGCTTACTAGACGGTAGGATTCGCCTAAGGGCCAGCAGACAGGCTTCTATTGCCCATGATCATTGGTGACCAAGATGGGCAATGTTAAACTGTCTTTTTATCGATGAAAAGGATGCTCGCTTAATGTTAAGTCGGCTATGTCCCCTTGCCAGTCTTTGCCTGCGCTGGCTCGCTCTGTTGTTGCTGACTGCCCTTCTGGCGGGTACCTCTGCGGCGTTGTTCTTGCTGACACTGCGCTTGGTGGGCCAGTGGCATGCTCAGGCGCCCTGGCTGCTCTGGGGTCTACCCTTGGCCGGTTTGTGGATGGGCTGGTGGTATCATCGCTACGCCGGTGCGGCCGCTCTGGGCAACAACCTGCTGTTGCAGCAGGTTCATCAGCCCACTCAGGTCATTCCGTTGCGCATGGCGCCCATGATTTTGCTGACTACCCTGGTGTCTCACCTTTTTGGCGCCTCGGTGGGCCGTGAGGGTACGGCCATGCAGATGGGGGCCAGCATGGCCGATCAGGTGGGGCATAAGCTGGGTTTTGTTCAGCAGCAGCGCCCGCTGATTATCATTATGGGTATGAGCGGTGGCTTTGCTGCGCTCTTTGGCACGCCCATTGCTGGTGCTATTTTTGCCATTGAAGTGCTGGCGCTGGGTATGCTGCGTTGGCGCGCCTTGCCCTTGGCCTTATTGGTGGCCTTTGCCGCCGACTGGGTCTGTTCTGCTTGGGGTGTGGTGCACGATTACTTTCCTGCCATTGAATTGCCGACCTTGGGCTGGCACTGGTGGGCGCTGTTGCTTCTGCCCCTGGCCTTTGGCCTGGTGGGCAGTCTGTTTTCGCGCCTGATGCTGGTCTTGACTCGGCTTTGGGCCAGACTCAGTATTTGGCCGCCCTTTAAGCCTGCTTTAGCGGGCTTGATTTTGGCGCTCTTGGCTTGGCAGTTGCCCTTGTCGCCCTATCTGGGGTTGGGGGTGGAGCGTATCCAACTGGCTTTTGTGCAGCCCTTGCCGCCTTGGGACTGGCTGGCCAAACTGGCAACCACGACCTGGTCCTTGGCGGGTGGCTTTAAGGGTGGTGAGGTCACGCCCTTGTTCTTCATCGGCGCGACTTTGGGCAATGCCTTGGCCTATGTCACGGCTCTGCCTTTGAGCTTCGTGGTGGCCTTGGGTTTTGTTGCCGTTTTTGCTGCGGCGTCCAATACTCCCTTGGCTTGCAGTGTTATGGCGGCCGAGATCTTTGGTTGGCATTTGCTGCCCTTTGCTCTGTTGGTTTGTTATGGCAGCTATTGGGTGTCTGGCTATGTGGGTATTTACAGCAGTCAGGCCCTGGGCCGGGGCAAGTATTTTGGCTCGCCACGCTCTGGCACTTTGGCCGATCTGGCGAACAAAAAAAACACCGATAAATAGCGGTCTGCCGGTTTAACGCTTTGGCATCACGGGTTGCCGCAGTCACCCTGCGCGAAGTCGCAGGGTCTCCTTACCAACCTCACGGGCTGCGCCAGCCCTGCTGCGGTTGCTGCCTCTGGCTAGCATTCGCGGCGCGCTGCTATTTTTGTAGACCCTGCGACTAGGCGCAGGGTGACAACCCGCCATGAGCGCTTGCGCCATCCATGGGCATTCGCATCCGCACATCCCTGTGCTCCTGACGCCGCCGACGACCACAAGCCAGCACTCGCTTTACGCAGTGCGGGCTGGAGCTATTGTCGTGGCGCTTCTAGAATGGATGTTAAACTAGCTCAAGGAGCGGGCTGGTAACTGGGATCGAGGGGTGTCGGCGGCCAGGGATGGGCGCCGTCAAGCGGCCAGGACGGCGAATAGCGTCCCCGAGAGCCCAGTTGCCAGCCAGTGACTGAGCGGCAAACGGTTATCTAGATGAGCGCCAGACCAGCAGGCAAAAAAAATCCGCTACTCCTCACGGAATAACGGATTGATGGAGGCAGCGGCTAATTAGGCGCTGTAAACCGGGAAGCGCTTGCACAGAGCCAGCACCTTGGACTTAACATCAGCAGTGACCTGTTCACTGTTGCCTTGCTCCAGCGAGTCCAGCACATCGGCAATCCAGCCAGCCAGCTCAGTGGCTTCCGCTTCTTTAAAGCCACGGCGAGTGATGGATGGCGTACCAATGCGCACACCAGAGGTGACGAAGGGCGAGCGCGGGTCGTTTGGTACGGCGTTTTTATTGACCGTGATGTAGGCCTGACCCAAAGCAGCGTCAGCGTCTTTACCGCTGTATTCTTTGCCGATCAGATCCAGCAAGAACAGGTGATCTTCAGTGCCACCAGAAACCACCTTGATGCCACGAGCAATAAAGGTGCTGGCCATGGCTTTGGCATTGGCCACTACCTGAGCTTGGTAATCTTTGAACTCAGGCTCCATACACTCTTTAAAACACACCGCTTTGGCGGCAATCACGTGCATCAACGGGCCGCCCTGATTTTCAGGGAATACGCCAAAGTTTAACTTTTTGTGAATGTCTTCGTCGGTCGACTTGCTAAGAATCAAACCACCGCGCGGGCCGCCTAGAGTTTTGTGCGTTGTGGTGGTCACCACATCGGCAATCTGTACAGGGCTTGGGTAAACACCAGCGGCCACAAGGCCAGCGATGTGTGCCATGTCAACGAACAGGATGGCACCAACGCTGTCAGCGATGTCGCGGAAGCGCTGCCAGTCAACGATCTGCGAGTAGGCAGAAAAGCCAGCAACGATCATCTTTGGCTTGTGCTCTCGTGCTAAAGCTTCAACCTGATTGTAATCGATCAGGCCAGTTTCAGGGTTAAGACCGTACTGAACGGCATGGTACACTCGGCCAGAGAAGGACACGCTGGCACCATGAGTCAGGTGGCCGCCGTGCGCTAGGCTCATGCCCAAGATGGTGTCGCCTGGCTTGAGGTAAGCAGCGTAAACAGCGGTGTTGGCCTGGCTGCCGGAATGGGGCTGTACGTTGGCATAGGCTGCACCGAACAGCTGCTTAGCGCGTTCAATAGCTAGGGTTTCAACTTGATCAGCAAATTCACAGCCGCCGTAGTAACGCTTGCCCGGATAGCCTTCGGCGTACTTGTTGGTCAGCTGGCTGCCCTGGGCTTCCATAACTCTGGGGCTGGTGTAGTTTTCCGAGGCAATCAGCTCGATGTGTTCTTCTTGACGCTGATCTTCATTCTGCATAGCCTGCCACAGATCTGGGTCATAGCTGGCAATATTCATACGTTTATTAAACATGATGATGGTCCTGAGGAGGGTGCTTGTAATAACAGTATATTTTACATGCTGTTCAGTCTGGCGAACAGAGCTAAAGCGTCTTTGGCCGACAAATTGCGATAATAATGCTTTCGTAACAGGCAAACTTTGCTTAACCTTAGGCAAATTTTCGATCCAAGAGGCAGCTGAACCATGGCGCAATATGTGTTTACCATGAACAGGGTTGGCAAAGTCGTGCCACCCAAGCGTGAAATTCTTAAAGACATTTCTCTATCTTTTTTTCCCGGCGCAAAAATTGGTGTGCTCGGCCTAAACGGCTCTGGTAAGTCTACTTTGTTACGTATCATGGCTGGTCTTGATAATGACATCATTGGTGAGGCAAGGCCGCAGCCTGGGTTGCGTATTGGCTATTTGCCGCAAGAGCCTGAATTGGATAATCAAAAAACTGTACGCCAAGTAGTTGAGGAAGCCCTTAGCCAGATTACTGAGGCCCAAGCGGAACTTGATCAGGTTTACGCAGCGTACGCCGAGCCGGATGCTGACTTTGATGCCTTAGCTGCTAAGCAACAAGAGCTGGAAAACATCATTGCCGCTGCTGATGCTCACAACCTGGAGCATCGCTTGGAGATTGCCGCCGATGCGCTGCGTCTACCGCCCTGGGAGGCCAAGGTGGAGTTTTTGTCTGGTGGTGAGCGTCGCCGTGTAGCGCTTTGCCGCTTGTTGCTGTCCAGCCCGGATATGTTATTGCTTGACGAGCCGACCAACCATTTGGATGCCGAGTCCGTGGCTTGGCTTGAGCGCTTTTTGCATGAGTTTAAGGGCACCGTGGTGGCCATTACTCACGACCGTTACTTTTTGGACAACGTGGCGGGCTGGATTTTGGAACTGGACCGTGGTCATGGCATCCCGTTTGAGGGCAATTATTCGGCCTGGCTGGAAAACAAGGAGCAGCGCTTAATTAATGAAGCCAAACAGCAGCAATCGCACGACAAAGCGGTGAAGGCGGAGCTGGAGTGGGTAAGGCAAAATGCCAAGGGTCGCCAAGCTAAGTCTAAGGCGCGTATGAAGCAATTTGAACAGCTCAGTTCGCGTGAGTTCCAGACCCGTAATGAAACCAATGAAATTTACATTCCACCAGGGCCGCGCCTGGGCGATGTGGTGGTGGAAGTGCAGGGCATTGCTAAGAGCTTTGACGATCGCTTGCTTTACGAAAATCTCAGTTTTGCTGTGCCGCCTGGTGCCATTGTTGGCATCATTGGCGGTAATGGTGCTGGTAAGTCGACCCTGTTCAAAATGATTGCTGGTATGGAGCAACCGGATTCCGGTACGGTGCGGGTAGGTGATACCGTGAAGCTGGCCTTTGTTGGTCAGATGCGCGAGTTGAACGGCGACAACACTGTGTGGCAAGAAGTGGCCGATGGCATGGACATGATTCAGGTCGGCGGCTACGAGGTTTCTAGTCGTGCTTATGTGGGGCGCTTCAATTTCAAAGGATCAGATCAGCAGAAGTTTGTCAAGCAACTGTCTGGTGGTGAGCGTAACCGCTTGTTCTTGGCCAAGCTGCTTAAAGAGGGTGGTAATCTGGTGCTGCTCGACGAACCGACCAACGATCTGGATGTTGAAACCCTGCGCGCACTGGAAGAAGCCTTGTTGGCCTTCCCCGGCTGCGCCATGGTGATTTCGCACGACCGCTGGTTCTTGGACCGGGTGGCAACCCATATTCTGGCCTTTGAAGGTGAGTCTAATGCAGTGTTCTTCGAAGGGAATTACAGTGAATACGAGCAAGATTACAAGAAACGCACTGGTCATACCGGTCCGCAGCGCATTAAATACAAGCGCTTGAAGGCCTAGTCCTTAAGGAATGATATGGCTGATTATAAGGGGCCGCTGCATGCGGCCATTGACCTCGGAGCCAACAGCTTCCACCTAGCGCTGATTGCTCCTGGTCCCAAGCGCTTAGAAACTCGTGAGGTTCGAAAATCCTTGGTACGAATGGTGGCAGGCATTATCGAGCAGGATGGCCAGTTGCTGTTAGACGTCAAGACTAAGCGCAAGGTAATGCAAACCCTGGCTAGATTTCGTGACTTTTTACAGGGTCAGGAGTTGGCTAGTTTGTCGGTGGTGGGTACCAGTGCCTTTCGTCAGCTCAGTGATCCTGAAGCCTTTATTTTTGAAGCCAGTCAGGTGTTGCGCGCGCCGATCCGTCTTATAAGTGGGAAACAAGAAGCGGCCTACATTTACTTGGGTGCTAGCTATGGTTTGCCGGTCAAGAATCGACTGGTGATCGACATTGGTGGCGGTTCAACCGAATTTGCCTTGGGTAGTGGACAGCAGCCTGAATCTTTATTGAGTCTCGACATTGGTTGCATCAGTTTGACACGGCAATTCTTTTTGGGAACCCATTATCGTGCTGAGCAAATCGAAGAAGCCAGGCAGTGCTGCCGTAAGATACTGGCGCCACAATTGGCTACTCTTAGGGCTCTGATGCCACAGGATTGTGAAATTCTGGGTGCTAGTGGTTCTATCAAGTCCATCTACTGGGCTCTACGCAACCTGAATATTGCTGAGCAAAGCATAGATGCGGCTGCGCTCAATCGTTTGACGCCCTTGCTTTACCAGGCAGAGTCTTTACACCATTTGGCACAGGTAATAGATTTGACCGTCGCACGCAGTAGGGTTTTTGCTGCCGGAGTTATTATTTTGCAGGAGATCGTTCATTTGCTGAGTGTTGAGCAAATTGCTATTTCTCCTGCTGCACTGCGCGAGGGCTTGGTGGCTGAGCAATTGTTGCTCAGTCAGGGTGAGCAAGCATTGTTCTAATCTTTACTTGAGGCCGTGGCGAGCAAGGTTGGAGAGGCGATCAGTGGCCTGAGGATTGCGTCTAAATAGTAGGGCTGTTTTGCCAATGCTCTGCACAAGAGTAGCGCGAGTTTGGCTGGCAATGTGCTGCAAAACTTCAGCCCTAACTTCTCTATCTGCTATGTTTATCTTTATTTTGATCAGTTCATGGTCGTGCAGTGCACGTTCAAGTTCATTCATCACGCCTTCACTTGGGCCTTGCTCGCCAAGGGTGACAATGGGAGTGAGTTGATGGCCGACGGCGCGAAAGCTTTTTATTTGAGCGGATGACAGTTTTGAAATGGGCATGAAGTACTTGATTTGATAAGAATTGGTCGGGCATTGTACAGTAAGTGGTGGAAAATCAAACCCACCCAGTACCTGCATTGCACAAGATTTTAAAGTGACTGATCCCTAGTTTGGCAATAATGAATAAATGAGTAAATATTAATTTTTGCATTTTAGCCTTGAGAATCCAGATTTTGACCCGACAATAAAAGCGTTTGAAAGGCCGTTGGCTGACGTTTGATTGAGCAAGACTTGGCCTTAAGTAATATTTGATGCGTACATTGCATGGCGAGATGAGCAATAAATGCTTATTATAAGTGATGCTATGGTCATGAATTTTGCGTCTGCTTGCATTCCTTTGAAGCAAGCGAGGTTGTCTCAAGACCGTTTTGCTGGGTTTGTTAACGATCATCTAGTGATTTTTTAGTGGTCTTTTGCAAATCGAAAATGAATTTTTTGGCCTTGGAAATCCAAGGCTAACCATGGGTTGACAGTAGAGGTGTAACTTGAACGACCTAACCAAAAATATCCTGCTATGGATAATCATCGGTGTTGTGATCGTTGCTTTGCTTAACTCGGTCTCCGGGCCGGAGGGTGCGGGCACAGAAATTTCATACTCCAATTTCGTCGAAGAGGTTGAGCGAGGCAGAGTCCAGAGCGTTGATATTTCTGGGCTTGAAGTGTCAGGTGTCCGCAATGATGGTTCGCGGTTCACCACTGTAACGCCCTTTGATCAATCAGGGCTGGAGCGTCGTCTGATAGAAAACGATGTTGACGCAAATTTCAGGCGTCCAGAGCAACGCAGTATTTGGTCGCAGTTGTTTGTTGCCAGTTTTCCAATTTTGATCATCATTTTGGTGTTCCTGTACTTTATGCGTCAGATGCAAGGCGGTGGCAGTGGCAAAGGCGGGCCAATGAGCTTCGGTAAAAGCAAAGCCAGGTTGCTGTCGGAAGATCAAATCAGTACCACCTTTGCAGATGTTGCCGGCGTCGAAGAGGCAAAAGATGACGTAACTGAGTTGGTTGATTTTCTGCGTGAACCTGGCAAGTACCAGCGTTTGGGCGGTAAAATTCCACGCGGGGTGTTAATGGTTGGTCCTCCTGGCACGGGTAAAACCCTGCTGGCTAAGGCCATTGCTGGTGAAGCTCGAGTGCCATTCTTTTCGATTTCGGGTTCGGACTTTGTTGAGATGTTCGTGGGTGTGGGTGCTTCTCGTGTTCGCGATATGTTTGAGCAAGCTAAAAAGCAAGCACCCTGTATTATTTTTATTGATGAGATCGACGCTGTTGGCCGTTCACGGGGCGTAGGTGTTGGTGGTGGTAATGATGAGCGAGAGCAAACACTGAACCAACTGCTGGTTGAGATGGATGGTTTTGAAGTTAATGATGGCATCATTGTGATTGCGGCAACCAATAGACCAGATGTATTGGATCCAGCTTTGCTGCGTCCTGGCCGCTTTGATCGCCAAGTGGTGGTTAATTTGCCAGACATTAAGGGGCGCGAGCAAATCCTGAAGGTGCACATGAAAAAGGTGCCTTTGTCAGATAATGTGAATCCTTTTGTCATTGCTCGGGGCACTCCAGGTTTTTCTGGCGCGGATTTGGCTAACTTGGTTAATGAGGCAACTCTGTTTACCGCTAGGCGTAACAAACGCTTGGTCGGCATGGATGAGTTTGACCAGGCAAAAGATAAAATCATGATGGGTGCCGAACGTCGCTCTATGGTGATAAAGGACAAAGATAAAGAAATGACTGCCTATCATGAGGCTGGGCACGCCATTATTGGTCGAGCCATCGAGGGTCATGACCCAGTTTATAAGGTCACCATTATACCCCGTGGGCGTGCACTGGGTGTGACCATGTATCTGCCGGAAGAGGATAAGGTCAGCTACTCTAAGAAGTATATCAAAGGGCGAATTATGTCTGCTTTTGGTGGGCGCATTGCCGAAGCTTTGATCTATGGTGAGGATATGGTCTCAACCGGTGCGCAAAATGACATTCAGCAGGCAACAGGAATGGCGCGCAATATGGTGACTAAGTGGGGCCTTAGTCGTCTTGGTCCTATCCAGTTTGAGGAAGAGCAGCAAGGCTATCTTGGTCAGGGCTCTACCATGAGCCAAGTATCGCCGCAAACGCATCGTGAAGTCGACGAAGTAGTGGCCGAAATTATTAATGAGTGCTATGACGGAGCGGTTGAGATTCTGAAAAACCACATGCAGCAGCTGCACTTAATGAGAGATGCCTTGATGGAATATGAGACCATTGGTGAGGCTCAGATTGACGAGATCATGGCTGGTAAGCCTGCCTCTCCACCAAAAGATTGGCAGGAAGAAAAAGCTAGGCGAGAGCAAGAGTGGCAAGAGCAAGAATCTAAGCGCCTAGCTGCAGAGCAGCAGGCAGAGCATGCCAACGATGATCCAGAATTGTTGGGCCAGGATCAATCTGGTGATCAGGAGTGGCAAGATGAATCAGACTCTGACTCAGAGTCTGATCAAGACTTGCCAACTAAGCACTGATTGTCGATGGTTTCTTTGGGCGCCAAGTGCGCCCATTTTTTTAGGGGTTAATGATGCGTTTTCGCGACCGAGAAGTGGATATTGAATCGCCAAAAATAATGGGTGTTCTAAATGTTACACCTGATTCCTTTAGTGATGGTGGCAGCTTTGTTCGCATTGATGCAGCGCTCAGGCATGGCGTAGAGATGTTTGAAGAGGGGGCCGACTTTATTGATGTGGGTGGAGAGTCGACCCGGCCAGGTGCTCTGCCTGTATCAGAAACAGAAGAATTAGACCGGGTGATCCCTGTTGTTGAGCGCTTGGCGAGAGAGACTGATGCTCTGATTTCAGTTGACACCAGCTCGCCCCTAGTGATGACTGAGGCTTATCATGCAGGTGCTCATTTAATAAATGATGTTCGTGCTTTAACCCGGCCGGGAGCTCTAAAGGCGGCGGTGGCGCTAGGATTGCCAGTTTGCTTGATGCACATGCAAAAAGATCCACAAAGTATGCAGCAAGACCCAAGGTATGATTCGGTTGTTGAGGATGTACATTATTGGCTGTCATTGCGTCAGCAAGAGTGTGTGGCGGAGGGCTTGGCGGCCGATCAGATTTTTCTGGATCCTGGCTTTGGTTTTGGCAAGTCACTGCAGCATAACCTTGAGTTGCTGCGTGCGCTGCCAAGGTTTTCTGCGTTGGGCCCTTTGTTAATTGGGGTGTCACGAAAGACAATGATTGGACAAATAACCGGTCGTCCAGTCGATCAGCGTATGGTGGGCAGTGTGGTTGCTGCGCTGTGGGCGGCTCAGCATTCCGGTGTGGCTATACTGCGAGTTCATGACGTTGCTGCTACCCAAGATGCCCTGACTGTATGGAAAGCAATAAATTATATTTAGCTTGATGGGTGTCATCATGTTGAATTTAATCAGGGTTACAATGCAGGGGGTTTTGCTTTGATGGCTTCACAAACTTTAGCCAATAAACTTGTCAATCCGCTGGTGAGTCGTTATTATTCGCGGCCAGCATACAAAAGGGGAATACAATGCGTCGCATTTTAGTAGCTGCTAACTGGAAAATGAATGGTGATCTCGAGAGCCTGACTGCCTTGGCACAGGGTTTTAAACAGCAAATTGATCGCTCTAAGGTGGATGTGGCTGTTTTTGCCCCCTTTGTATATTTGCCGATGTTGCAGCAGCAGTTCGCAGGTTCAGGTATTGCTTTTGGTGGCCAAAATGCTCACACCCAGCCAAAGGGTGCCTTTACTGGTGAAATTTCATTGTCGATGCTAAAAGAGTTTGGTTCCACTCATGTGCTTGTGGGGCATTCAGAGCGTCGTACACTCTTTGCTGAAGATGATGCCCTGGTTGCTGAAAAAACAGCCCTAGCCATTGAGGCGGGTGTTGTACCAGTGGTTTGTATTGGTGAGACACTTGAAGAGCGTGAGTCAGGTGTGACTGAACAGGTTGTAGCCAAGCAGATTCAGGCAGTTATCGACCGCATTGGTGCTTCGGCTTTGGCAAAGACAGTCATTGCTTATGAGCCTGTTTGGGCAATTGGTACTGGCAAGACTGCGAGTGCAGATCAGGCCCAGGCTGTTCATGCCTTTATTCGCTCTATGGTTGCTAAACTGGATGCTGATGTTGCTTCTGCATTGACCATTTTGTATGGTGGTAGCGTTAAAGCTGCCAGTGCAGCAGAGTTGTTTGGCCAGCCTGATATTGATGGTGGCTTAGTGGGTGGTGCTTCTTTAGACTTGCAAGAGTTTGTTGGCATCTGTAGTGCTGTTTAATATGGTTGTTGGTGAAATATGTATACCCTGTTGTTAATTGTTCATGTGTTGGTAGCGGTAGGCATTGTTGTTTTTGTATTGTTGCAGAAAGGCAAGGGTGCTGAAGCTGGTGCATCTTTTGGTGGTGGCGCATCCCAGACAGTATTTGGCAGTCAGGGCAGCGCAAACTTTCTAAGTCGTACCACGGCAATTCTGGCTACTACTTTCTTTTTAACAAGTTTTGGGTTAGCATACATCGCCAATAAGGGCTCTGTCAGTTCAACCGGCTCCGGCTTGGATGCTACGGTAATTGAAGAGTTGCGCCGTGGTGCAGATGTGCCAAGTGCGCTGGATGCACAGCCTGAGGCCTTGCCGCCTGAGGTTGAGTAAGTTGCCGACGTGGTGGAATTGGTAGACACGCCATCTTGAGGGGGTGGTGAGCGTAGCTCATGCTGGTTCGAGTCCAGTCGTCGGTACCAAAGCACATAATAGTGCATTGATTACGGCCCTTTTGGGCCGTAGTTTTTTCTAGCCCAAAGCTGTGGGCGACGAATAAAGCCCCTTAAGGGCTTTTTTTATTGCTGTAATCTTGTTTATCTGGAGTAATCCTTTGGCAAAAAAAGACGATTTGAAGGCTATCCTGGCTCCAGTAGTCGAGGCCATGGGCTATCAGTTTTGGGGGTTGGAATACTTGGTTCAAGGGCGTCATACCCTGCTTAGGGTTTTTATTGATAAGCCTGAACAGGGTGTCAATGTTGATGATTGTGCTGCGGTGAGTCACCAGATAAGCGGGGTTCTGGATGTCGAAGACCCCATCAGTTCGGTTTATGATCTGGAAGTTTCGTCGCCAGGTTTGGACAGAATACTTTTTGTTGAATCTCAGTATTTGCAGTTTGTTGGCAGTGAGGTTGATCTGCGCTTAGCGGTACCCTTTGAAGGTCGGAGAAAGTTCAAAGGGCTGTTGATTGGGATTGAGCAGGACGCGGTGTTGATTAGACAAGACAATAACGAATTCTTATTACCCTTGGAACAAATAGAGCGGGCACGGATTGTACCCAGCTTCGATGACAAAAATTGAGGTTTTTATGAGTAAAGAAATTTTATTGGTAGTGGAAAGCCTTGCGAATGAGCGTGGTGTTTCTCGAGACATCATTTTTGCTGCCATCGAAGAAGCTCTGGCGGTAGCCGCGGAGAAGAAACTTGATGACGAAGGTGAGCCTCTTATCAGAGTGAGTATTGATCGCAAGACAGGACAGTATGAAACCTTTCGTCAATATCGCATTGTTAGCAATGAGGTTGTGCCCGAGCTTGGTAGTGAGCTAAATATGCAAGAAGCCGCTGCCATTAGCGATGAACTGCAGCCAGGTGATCTGCACGAGCAGCAAATTGACAATGCTGATTTCGGTCGTATTGCGGCTCAGGCAGCCAAGCAGATTTTGGTACAAAAGGTTCGTGAGGCAGAAAGGCAAAAAATTGTTGAGCAATACCGTGAGCGCCAGTTTGAATTGCTCAGTGGCACGATAAAAAAAGTTTCACCCAATGCATTTATCATTGATCTAGGCAACAACGCTGAGGCCATGCTGCCAAGAGACCAGGTTATAGGTCGTGAGAGTTTTCGTCTAGGTGAACGAGTGCGGGCTGTACTGCAGGAAGTTCGCCCAGAATCCCGTGGGCCACAATTAATTTTGAGTCGCATTTCAAATGAAATGCTAATCGAATTATTCCGTATGGAAGTGCCTGAGATTCAGGAAGACGTAATTGAAATTCGCAGCGCCGCTCGTGACCCAGGTGTGCGTGCTAAGATTGCCGTGAAAACCAACGATGGCCGCATTGATCCGGTTGGTGCCTGTGTTGGCATTAAGGGCTCTCGAGTCCAGGCCGTTACCACAGAGCTAGGTGGTGAGCGCGTAGATATTGTCCTTTGGGATGATAATCCAGCACAGCTAGTAATTAACGCCATGGCACCAGCGGCGGTTGTCTCCATTGTGGTTGATGAAGACGCCAACAGCATGGATGTTGCTGTTAAGGCCGACAACCTTGCTATGGCCATTGGTCGAGGTGGTCAAAATGTTCGCCTAGCTACAGAGTTAACTGGCTGGACTATTAATGTAATGACCGAAGAAGATTTCTTATCACGTCAGCAGCAAGAGTCGGATCATTTGGTGCAGTTGTTTGTCAACAAACTGGGTGTTGATGATGAGCTGGCCGAGGTGCTGGTAGAGGAAGGCTTTACCACCATCGAAGAAGTTGCTTATGTACCAATGGAAGAAATGCTGGGAATTGATGGTTTTGATGAAGAAATGGTGACGGAAATTCGACAGCGCGCCAAAGACGTGCTGTTGACGCAACAATTAGCAGATGAAGAAGTATTAGACCAGGTTGAACCTTCGGCTGAATTATTAGCATTGGAAGGTATGGATCGGCACCTTGCTGCAGTATTGGCTGCCCGCCAAGTAGTAACTCTGGATGATTTGGCAGAGTTAGCAGTAGATGAGTTGATGGATATTGAAGGTATGACGGTAGATCGTGCCGGCCAGTTGATTATGGCAGCTCGTGCCTCCTGGTTTGCAAACGAATAATGGGGGACTAGCCTATGGCAGATATAAGTGTAAAAGATTTAGCGAAGAGCATTAATACCGACGTAGATAAGGTATTAAAGCAAATGGCAAGTGCAGGCTTGCCGCAAACCAGTGCGGACGAGTCGGTTTCCAGTGAGCAAAAAGAGAAGTTGCTGGCTCACCTGCGTCATTTGCATGGTGATACTGAACCAAAGAAGATAACTCTCAAGCGCAAGCAGACCACTAAACTGAAAACGGGCTCCAAACAAACCGTTAATGTGGAAGTGCGTAAGAAAAAAACCTATGTGCAAAAGAGTGCCATCACCGCTGTTACGAGCAAAACCCGTGATGAAGAAGATGCACGATTAGCGGCTGCGCAGGCCAAGGCTATTGAAGAAAAAGCTCAGCAAGAAGCAGCAGCCAAGGCAAAGGCTGAAGCTGCAATTCAGGCTAAAGCTGAAGAAGAAGCGCGTCTTGAAGCAGATAAAGCCTCTACTCAGCCATTGCTTGATACCCTTGGGTCTGAGTCTAATGCACCCGCGGCAACACGGCCGGATGCTCGCAAGCCTAAGGCCCATGTTAAAGAAGATAAAGACGAAGGGCCAAAAGCGCATCGTAAATCAGCTGGTAAGGTGAAGCTAAAAAGCAAAGAGCCTGTCCGTGCTGAGAGAAAAGGCAGCCGTGCGCAACAGATTAAAGGCTTGTTAAATGAGTCCGATGGTGGCCGTCGAGGTGGTCGTCGCGGCGGTAAAGCTAAACGTGAGCACCAGTTTGAAAAGCCCACTGCACCGGTCATACGTGAGGTAGAACTGGGTGAGTCCATTGTGGTGCAAGAATTGGCATCCCAGATGTCGGTTAAGGCCGCTGAGGTAGTCAAAATCCTATTTAAAATGGGTGTTATGGCTACCATCAACCAAGCACTGGATCAGGATACTGCCATCTTGGTCATTGAGGAAATGGGCCATAAATATCGTATTGTTGATGATAACGCAGTTGAAACCAGTGTTATCGATCTGAAGTATGACTCGGAATTGTTACCTCGGGCTCCTGTGGTGACCGTTATGGGCCATGTTGACCATGGTAAAACTTCATTGTTGGATCACATTCGCCGCACACGTGTTGCCTCAGGTGAGCATGGTGGCATCACCCAGCATATTGGTGCCTACCATGTAGAAACACCCAAAGGCATGGTGAGCTTTTTAGATACACCAGGTCACGCAGCCTTCACCGAAATGCGTGCTCGAGGTGCTCAGTGTACTGACGTGGTGATCCTGGTGGTTGCTGCTGATGACGGTGTTATGCCTCAGACGGAAGAAGCTATCCTGCACGCTAAGGCGGCAGGTGTTCCTATTGTGGTGGCCATTAACAAGATGGACAAGCCTGCTGCAAACCCAGATAGGGTTATCACCGAACTATCTCAGCGTGATTTGCTGGCTGAGTCCTGGGGTGGTGATGTACAAATGGTTCCAGTATCGGCTCACTCTGGCATGGGCATTGATGAACTACTGGACGCGGTGCTATTGCAATCTGAAGTGCTGGAATTAAAAGCCCACTTCAAAGGCCCTGCTAAGGGTGTGGTTGTTGAGGCCTCCTTGGATAAAGGCCGTGGCTCTGTGGCCACTGTACTGGTCCAACAGGGTGAGTTGCGCAAGGGTGATGTAGTTCTTGCGGGTCAATGCTGGGGCCGAGTGCGTGCACTGGTAGACGAGACAGGTAAGAGCACCGACCTAGCCGGCCCTTCAATACCAGTAGAAATCATTGGTCTTGATGGCACACCCAGTGCTGGTGACGACTTTATGGTAGTGGAGTCTGACCGTAAAGCACGAGAAGTAGCTGAAATGCGTCGTGCGCGTAGCAAGGAAGCTGAGGTAGCACGGCAGCAAGCAGCCAAATTGGAAACCATGATGAGCAATATGTCGCAAGGCGACGTAAAAACCCTCAATGTGGTTCTTAAAACCGATGTCCGTGGCAGCTTGGAAGCCTTGCAAAATGCACTGCTGAAACTGTCGACTGCAGAGGTTAAGGTTAATGTCGTATTTGGTGGTGTGGGTGCAATCTCAGAGTCAGACGTCAATCTGGCCATTACTGCCGGTGCGGTAATCTTTGGCTTTAATACTCGAGCTTCTGGAAAGTCACGTGAGTTGATTGAAAAGCATGGCTTGGACTTGCGTTATTACAACGTAATCTACAACCTGATTGATGATGTTAAATCAGCCATGTCTGGTATGTTGTCTCCAGAGTTGCGTGAAAACATCCTTGGTCTGGCAGAAGTGCGTGATGTATTTAACTCACCTAAGTTTGGTCAAGTGGCTGGCT
This sequence comes from Saccharospirillaceae bacterium, assembly GCA_007116635.1. Lineage (GTDB taxonomy): Bacteria > Pseudomonadota > Gammaproteobacteria > Pseudomonadales > Natronospirillaceae > SKIB01. The sequence goes on along the minus strand of SKIB01000088.1, from coordinate 2,710 downwards.
GTATGGTGACTGAAGGTATGGTGTACCGTAATAAGAAAATCCGTGTTTTACGACAAGACGTGGTGATCTATGAGGGTGAACTCGAGTCCTTGCGTCGCTTCAAAGACGATGTCCAAGAAGTTCGTCAAGGTATGGAGTGCGGCATTGGTGTTAAGAATTACAATGACGTCCGTGTTGGTGATGTGATTGAAGTCTTTACCCTGACTGAGCATGCTCGTACCATTGATTAGGAGTTAATATGGCTCGTTCATTCAGCCGATTGGACCGAGTGGGCGACCAGATCCGTAAAGATCTGTCGTCCATCATCAGTCGTGAGTTAAAAGACCCGCGTGTTAGCCTGTTAACCATTAATGATGTACGGGTAAGCAAAGACCTTGGCGTGGCTGAGGTCTATTTTACCTGTATGGCATTAGGGGATGAGCAGGATGAAAACAAAAGAGTTGCCGAAGTTGAGTCTGTGCTAGCTAAGGCAGCTCCAATGCTGCGTTCTTTGCTAGGTAAACAACTTTCTTTGCGAGTGACTCCGATGCTTCGCTTTCATTATGACCGTACTTTAACCACGGGCGCGAAGATGGATCAGTTGATCCGTGAAGCCCGTAGTAAAGACAGTGATCAGCAATTGCAGCAGGACTCAGATGGCTCAGGTCAGGATTAAGCGCCATCCAGTTGATGGAGTCCTGCTGCTTGATAAGCCTAGGGGTATTAGTGCTAATGGTGCGTTACGACGTGTGCAATATTTATTGCGCGCGCAGAAGGCAGGTCATGGCGGAACGCTTGACCCTTTAGCCTCTGGGCTCTTACCTCTTTGCTTCGGCCAGGCAAGTAAATTCAGCAAGTACTGGTTGCAGGCGGATAAGACCTACCAAGTACGGGCTCAGCTTGGGGTAACAACAGATACTCTGGACAGTGAAGGTCAGGTGCTGGAGCGTCGAGCCGTGACTTCACTGCAAGCCCTAGAGGTGCAGCAGCTGCTGGCTAATGAATTCAGTGGTCCGTTGCGCCAACTTCCGCCCCTATACAGCGCCCTCAAGCATCAAGGACGCCCTCTGTATGAATTAGCACGTCAGGGCATTGCTGATGAAGCCATGTTAGAGGCCAAGTGGCGGTCGATTGAAGTATACCGAGCTCAGCTATTGGCTAAAGGTGATGACTGGCTAGACATTGAGTTCAGTGTTAGTAAGGGCACTTATATTCGCTCTTTGGTACGTGATCTGGGCGAAATGCTAGGCTGTGGTGCACACATAACCTCTTTGCGCCGTTTGTCACATGGGCCTTTTGCTATTCAGCAGTCTGTTGAGATGCCAGGCCCTGAACTAGATTTGGACTCAGGTGTGTTAAAGGCGTCTTTACTGCCTGTTAATTTTGGTTTGCAGTTGGCAAAACTCAATCTAGACCTAACTCAGGCTCAGTATCTAATGCAAGGTCGCTTGCTTCCTGAGTTACAGGGCGATGCTCTGGTGCAATGTTTTTATCAGCAACAATTTCTTGGTGTGGCTAAATTAACAGCTCAGGGCTTAAAGCCGGATCGTTTATTACAGCCTGAAACTGTGTGCCTGTCGTAAAGGTTTGCACAGTCAGAGCTCCTACAGTATGATTGCCGACCTGCTGCTAGCTGTTAATATGCACGGTTAGTCAGTATCAGCGCTCTGCCCAAGGCCTAAAAGCCGAGTTTGGTTGAGCACGCATATTCATAGTTTATTGAGGAATTAAGATGTTAACTGCAGCTCAAAAAGCAGAAATCGTTAAGCAATACCAACGTGATCCAAGTGACACTGGTTCTCCTGAAGTTCAGGTGGCCCTGTTGACGCACAACATCAACGGTTTGCAATCTCACTTTAAAGCCAACAAAAAAGATCACCACTCACGTCGTGGTCTGCTACGCATGGTAAACCAGCGTCGTAAGCTGTTGGATTATTTGAAGTCCATTGATGCTCAGCGTTATACCACTCTGTTAGGTCAGCTGGGTCTGCGTCGCTAAGCGATCGCAAACAGCAAACGGATGCTCAATACCAGCCTACTCAGTAGCTGGTATTTTTTTGTCTGTACTATTTGCAGTTGGCGTGTTGCAGTTGGCGTACCAGAGACAATCAGGTGTGGCTGTTATGCCCTGGGTGGCTTGGTTAGGCGCTTTTTAAGTTGCGGCAGCCAAATCAAACCAATCAGCGCGCCGCTCAACAGCCCGCCCAAGTGAGCGGCATTGTCGATGAAGCCCAGCATGCCAATGGCCAGATTGATCAGAATGAACACCAGAGTGCCCTTGAGGAATTGCTTACTAAAGGCCGGGGTAAAGAGCTTGCCCAGCATCAGCACCAAGAAGAAGCCATAGAGGCCAAAGATAGCGCCTGAAGCGCCAATGCTGACCACGGGTTGCTCTAAGTGCCACAGCAGGCTGGCAAGGCTGCCAAACAGGCCGGTGGTCAAGTAGAGCAACAGTAGCCGCCAGCGACCCAGTAAGGGTTCAAGGAACAGGCCGATGTTGGCCAGAATCAGGCAATTGAACAGCAGGTGCAGCAGGCCAGCATGAATAAACAGGGCACTGAGCAGCCGCCACCACTGACCGTTGAGCGTCAGTGGGCCAAAGTTGCCGCCCATGCGCGCTAGGTCGGCAGCGGAGAACCACAGCCAATCGCCGGTCATCAGGATCAGCAGCAAATAAATGCCACCATTGAGCCAAATCAGCCAGGGCGTCAACCGGTAGTTGGGCCTTGGC
>SKIB01000066.1 GCA_007116635.1 Saccharospirillaceae bacterium | reverse complement strand
TGCACCCGAGTCAGCAACTCTGGATGTCCTTGCCATTGCTGCAAGTGCTGTTGCAACTGAGTAACAGGCAACTGCCAGCGAGCCTGAAGCGATTCATCCAACATGGCAATGGGAGCCAACATGGGCGAACGGTTAACAAAGACCGACACCAAACCTGGGCGACCCAAATCAGACAACTGCCCCTTGGGTGCGTACAGAGCCGCACGCCACTGATCCGCACTCAGATCCAGCCAAGGCAAGGGCGACTGACGCAGATCCCAGCAGATCACCTCATTACCACTGCCGGGCTTGGGTGCAATGGGCCAAAGTGCGGTTAAACAGCCCTGGGTCGCAGGCACATGACCCGCCACATAGAGCACCGGCTGGCGAGACAACAGCAATTGCTTAACCCGATCCTTAGACCGCAGCGCAAAGGCCCAGTGCCAGAGTTTGGGGTGCTGCTGATGCAGCAGTTGCGCCAAGGCCAGCGTGGCTCGCACATCACTTAGGGCATCATGCGCCTGCTCGTGCTGCAAACCATTGGCTGCAGCCAAATGCTCAAGTTTAAAGCTGATGCCACCATCCTCTTTGCGCGGCCACTCTATGCCCTCCGGACGCAAGGCCGCCGCCAATCTCATGACATCCATCAGGTCAAAACGACCATTGCCCTGCTCGTATTCACGGCCATAGGGTTCGATCAGGTTACGCCAAAACAGGAAGCGCAGCATTTCGTCATCAAAGCGCAGCACATTGTAACCACAACTGATGGTGCCGGACTGACGGAAAATGGCATGTAATTGGCGAGCAAATTGCCATTCAGGCTGGCCCTGCTGCTGCACCTGCCAAGGATCAAGACCAGTGATCTTACAAGCCATGGGCGAAGGCAGACTAAAGGGATGGGGCTGACAAAACAGATTGTGCTCTTCACCCAAGGGCTGCAAATCCAGAGTGGTGCGCAGGGCAGCAAACTGAGCTATGCTGTCCTGACGAGGGTTTGCCCCCCAGGTTTCTAGGTCGTACCAAAGTATTGTGTTCATGCTCTACCCTGCCCTGAGCCGTAAAAACCTCAGCATAATGGATGCTCCGCCAGATACCAAGGAACTAGATACTGGCAACCCATAGACTAAGACCCTAATCACAGGCAGGAGATTAGTCACAAGTAGAAGGCCAGTCACAACTAGGAAAATGGCAGACATAAAAAAACCAGCCTAAGCTGGTTTTAAAAATTTGGTTGCGGGAGCTGGATTTGAACCAACGACCTTTGGGTTATGAGCCCAACGAGCTACCAGACTGCTCCATCCCGCGATTAGAGATTCTACAGAAATCCCAGCCGCGGTCAATAATTATTTGATTTTATTTAAGTTTTTCTCAAGGGCGGTTCAAATGCAGCAGCTCAGGGCTGCTGCTTAGCAGCAAAGTGGCGCCGGATAATTATACTGCGTTATGCAAGTCAATCACGGCATCGGTGACCAACTGACCGGATTTAGCGCCATCATTACGCAGAGTGTCAATACGCTCTAGATAGGCCGCATCAATGTCACCAGTCACATACTGACCATCAAACACCGAGCAATCAAAGCCAGAAACAGACTGCTGAGCACAGTCATTAACAGCCTGCTGCAACTGCTCCAGATCTTGATAAATTAACCAATCAGCCCCTATGGCTTGCTCGACTTCGGACTCGGTTCGACCATGGGCAATCAACTCCTGGGCCGAAGGCATGTCGATGCCATAAACATTTGGAAAACGAATGGCAGGAGCTGCTGATGCGAAGTAAACTTTTTTCGCACCGGCTTCACGGGCCATCTGGATGATCTGGTCGCAGGTGGTGCCGCGCACGATGGAATCGTCAACCAGCAGTACCACCTTGTCTTTGAATTCCAAAGAAATGGGGTTGAGCTTTTGCTTAACCGATTTCTTACGCAACGCCTGACCGGGCATAATGAAGGTGCGACCAATGTAGCGGTTCTTAATAAAGCCTTCACGGTAGAGCACACCCAAGTGATTCGCCAGTTCAACCGCAGAAGTTCGGCTGGTATCCGGGATGGGCATCACCACATCAATGTCGTGATCGGGGCGTAAACGCCTGATCTTTTCTGCCAAGGCCTGACCCATTTTTAGACGCGCATGATAGACCGGAATGCCATCAATGATGGAATCTGGACGCGCAAAGTACACATGCTCAAAAATGCAGGGAGTTAGGCTGGCATCTGGTGCGCATTGCTGAGCGTGTAATTGTCCGTTTTGATCCACATAAATACACTCACCAGGAGCTAGATCACGCACCAATTCAAAACCAGAAGAGTCCAAAGCGACACTCTCACTGGCAAACATATACTCCAAACTACCATCATCTGCTTTACGCTGACCGTAAACCACAGGCCTTACCCCATGAGGATCTCGGAAGGCCAATAGACCATAACCTGAAATCATAGCCAACACCGCATAGGCACCCTTGCAGCGCTGATGCACACCGGCTACGGCACGGAAAATATCTTCAGCTCTTGGCACCAACTGATTGGCGACCTGAAGCTCATGGGCAAACACATTGAGTAGCACCTCGGAGTCTGAGGTGGTATTGATGTGGCGCAGATCGGAACGGAAGATTTCACCGACCAAGGATTCGGAGTTAGTCAGATTGCCGTTATGTGCCAAAGCAATGCCGTACGGCGAGTTGACATAAAAGGGCTGAGACTCTGCCGAACTGGAGCTGCCTGCGGTGGGGTAACGCACATGGCCAATGCCCTGATTACCCACCAAACGCTGCATGTGACGCGTGCGGAACACATCCCGAACCATGCCATTGCTTTTACGTAGGTAGAACTTGCCATCTCTTGCGGTAACAATGCCCGCAGCATCCTGCCCACGATGTTGCAACACTGTAAGCGCATCGTAAAGCTGCTGATTAACAGGCGAATAGGCATAAATACCGGCAATACCGCACATGCTGAGTCCTCTTTATGGATTAAGTTCGAGCAAATAAAGGTTTAACTGAGCCAGGGTGTGCTGAACCCAGGCAGACAAAGGCGCAAGCTGATCAAAATACTGCGAATCTTGTAACCATGCGTCTAAAGAAAAGAGTTGTGCCAAGGTATGGAGTACCACCAAGATCAGCAGACCTCGGGCCGCACCAAAAAACATACCAAGAAGACGGTCAGAAATGCTCAGGCCCGCTTTGGCGGTTAATCTTGATAACCAACTAGCAATAAGACTACCCAACAGCAAGGCGATAAAGAACAAGCTGGCGTAAGCAATGATGAGTACCAGTTGCGGCGAATCTAGATACTGACTAAGAAAGGTAGCCAGAGATGGGGACCCCCAACGAGCTGCCATAAAAGCAAGGAACCAAGCCAGCAGCGAAAACACCTCTCGCACCAAGCCTCGCCAGAGCCCAAAAAAGGATGACAACAAGAAAATGCCAACAATTAGCCAATCAATAACTGCCATGGGACCAGCGTAAGTTTCATGAGTAGAGGATTCTAACAAAGGCCGACCAGTTGCCCAAGGCTTTGGCAAAAATAAATTGCCAAGACATTAGGGCTGAGGTTGCCAACGCAAAACCAAAGGGGATAATTCAAATGCCAGTTGCAAAAGAGGTTGTTGCGTTCGAGCTTGGGACTCCTCCTGGTAGGGACCTACCATGACTTGGTAGAGTGTTCGATCTCCTGGGACTTGGCGGATGAAAGCCGGAAACTGCTCCGCCTGCACCCGTTCAAGCAAGCGCTGCGCATTTGCTTGCTGGGAAAAGCTACCCAGCTGAAGAACCCAACCTGGTGAGTTTTGCTCTGCCAGGACGGCAACAACCCGGTCATCGGTATCTGGTTCAATCGAATCAGTCGGACTAGGCAGGTCCGTATCTGAGGTTAGTTGCTCAGCAACCCTGTCTGATGGCATTGAAGCCCTAGAGGTCTCTGACTCCGACCCAGCCAACCCAGGCTCGTCACTGGCCATGGCAGAGGCAGTAGAATCTGACTGCTGGCTACTGTCATCCTCTGGCAAGGCCAAAAATGAATCATAGCGTCCAGGATTAACAACCGAATCTGGCTCGTGACTACCGTCGATGACAATGGCAGGCAATGAGTGCTCCACCAGGGTTTGACTGGTCTCACTGCCTTGCCCCTTGAATACCTGAGGCAAGAGCAGAATAGCCAGAAGCAGCAGGGTAATAATACCCGTTATGCGCGCGAGATTTTGTCCTGGTTCAGCCATGCCATTGCCTCAGAGACAGTCATAAACGAGCCAAAGACTACTACCTGAGCACCAGGTTGACAAGCGGATTGCAAGGCAGGTGCCAAATTGTCATACAGATGCATAGTTGGCATTTGCACCTGCTGAGCAAGTTCAGCTACCGTCAGGCCTCGAGGGCCAGCAAGTGGCAACAGATGCCAACTACAGTCCAGATCAGCAAAGGGTCGTACAATGCCTGCAATGTCTTTATCCGCCAAGGCAGAAAAAACCATAGCAAAGGGACCGGGCCTGTTTTTCAGATGACCAGCTAAGCGCTCAGCAGCATGAGGGTTATGAGCCACATCCAGTAAAACACTGGCCCTCTGAAATCTTACTGTTTGCATCCTGCCAGGCAAACTGGCAACCGCCAAGGCTTGTTGCAGCTCCTGACTAACCTCTAAGGCCCAGGGGCTAGAAGCCCAGGCCGCCAAGACCGCCGGTAGATTTTCTTGCGGTAGCTGGCTATCAAAGGCGGGGCAACTGCCCTGTGGCCAAAAAAACTGTCCGTCCCGACAACCAAAGTCCACACCCTTGCGATAAACCTGGCTACCGGTCAACTGTTCAGCTCGTTCCAATACCTCTAAGGCTTTGGTTTCACCAATGAACAAGGGAGCCGCAGGGCGGGCAATGCCAATCTTTTCCGCAGCAATGCCATTAAGGTCATCACCAAGGAAGTCCTGATGATCTAAAGCGACCGAAACCAGGATGGCGCAATCAGCATCAACCAGATTAACAGCGTCCAGACGACCACCCAAGCCAACCTCAAGTATTACTACGTCCAACTGCTGCTCAGCAAAGACCACAAAGGCAGCCAGGGTAGTGAACTCAAAATAACTCAGACTGATCTCTGCCCTAGCCTGCTCCACCCTGGCAAAGGCCTGAACCAACAAAGAGTCAGACACAGGCTGAGCCTGCAAACAAACGCGTTCGTTAAAGCGTTCAAAATGCGGCGAACTGTAACGCCCAACTTTAAGCCCCTGTTGCAGAGCCAGAACTTCAAGAAAGCGGCAACTGCTGCCCTTGCCATTGGTGCCAGCCACACTGACCACCCATTTGCCTAATTTTGGCAACTCTAGACGGTTGGCAACTTGGCGCAGGCGATCCAAGCCCATATCAATGGGCTTGGCATGAATCTGTTCAATGTAGGCCAGCCATGCATCCAGGTCCTGCATTAGACCGCCATGGGCAGTTGCATAAGTTTACGCAGGTGACGCGCCAGCGTAGGACGCAAATAGTGACGGTGCACTACCTGATCGACTGCACCATGCTCTAACAAAAACTCCGAACGCTGAAAGCCCTCTGGTAGTTTTTCCCGTACTGTCTGTTCGATCACTCGCGGACCAGCAAAGCCAATCAATGCATTGGGTTCGGCAATATTTAAATCGCCTAGCATGGCCAAGCTGGCGGATACCCCACCAAAGCAAGGGTCAATCAGAACCGAAACATAGGGCAAGCCAGCTTCGTGCATGCGCTCAATGGCAGCAGAAGTCTTAGCCATTTGCATCAGGGAAAACAAGGCTTCTTGCATACGGGCGCCGCCAGAGGTGGCAAAGCAAACCAAGGGCAGTTGATTTTCGATGCAGTGATTAACTGCACGAACAAATTTTTCCCCCACTACCGCCCCCATGGAGCCAGCCATGAAGTCAAAATCGAAAGCAGCCACTACGACAGGCACAGACTCTACCGTACCACGCATAACGCATAGGGCGTCTTTTTCCGAGCTGTGCTTCTGCGCCTGAGTCAAGCGATCCTTATACTTTTTACTGTCTCTAAACTTCAAACGATCCACCGGCTCTACTTCGGCAGCGATTTCTGTCTGCTGCTCTGGATCGAGAAACGATATGATGCGTTTACGGCCTGACAGCCTCAGGTGATGGTCGCATTTGGGGCAGACTTCTAGGTTACGTTCCAATTCGGGCTTATAAAGAGTAGAGCCACACTTTGGGCATTTTGACCACAGACCCTCAGGCACGGAACTGGGCTGCTGACGGTCACTGCGAATCAAAGACGGGACAAGTTTATCTAACCAACTCATAGGGGTATTTATTCTCTTTTTTTCAGCAATGGGCGACATTATGTGCTGATTTAACCACTCTTGGCAACAGCTCAAACCCTTGGCAGCCGCTCAAACCAGGGTGTTGGCAATAAACTGCCGCATCAGCAACTTACATTTCTTTCCCTTGGACTGCTCGACACCACCGCTGACATCAACAGCGTAGGGCTGACTAATTGCAATGGCTTGCGCCACATTATCAGGATGCAGCCCCCCCGCCACAATGATGGGCTGAGGCAATTGCAAATCAGCCAACCATTGCCAGTTAAAGCGCTGACCTGTGCCACCAGGAACACCTGCGACAAAAGCATCCAATAGCAAAGCGCTTGCAAGGGGAAAGGTCATACTGGCTTGTTCAATGTCTTGCGCACAGGAGACCCGTACCGCCCTGTACCAAGGAGTGGAAAACTGCAGACAAAAGTCCTGGCTCTCATCACCATGAAATTGCAAATGATCAACACTCACTTCAGCCAGTACTTTTCTCACCAGATCAGGCTCAGGATTAACAAACAAGGCTACCTTTGCAACAAAGGGAGGTAGAGCAGCACAGATGCGGGCTGCATCAGCAGGGCTAATGGCTCTCGGGCTGGGCGGATAAAACACAAAGCCCAGGGCATCCGCACCGGCTTCAATGGCATGCAGTGCATCTTCAATATTAGTAATGCCACAAATTTTTGTCCGAACTCTGGTCATAAATTGCCTATTAGGGGTAATTGAAAAGTACTGGGCAACTGATGATACTCATCATAGCGTACACCGGTAAAATATAGGCCATTGGCCAAGGCCGTAGCTGCCGCCAGGCGGCGATCTTTAGACTGCAGCAACTCTGCAATCCATTCAACCGGGCGCTCACCCTTACCAATTCGTAGCAAGCTACCCATCAAATTGCGAACCATGTGGTAGAGAAAGCTATTGGCTCTAGCATCCAAAGCGATCAAGGGTCCTTGTTGCACAAACTGCAGCTGCAATAGGTTCTTAATCGGACTATGGGCCTGACAGTCTGCCGCACGAAAGGCACTGAAGTCATGCTGACCCAGCAGCAGATCGGCCGCCTCTTGCATCAGCTCAACACGCAAAGGGCGATGCACCCAGGTAACAAAGGAATCAAGCAGGCCACTTGAGGCTGGTTGATTTAGCACCAGATAACGATAGCTTCTCTCCTGAGCGGAAAACCGAGCATGAAAGTATAGATCTGTGGAAACGATCCAATTAACACTAATGTCGCGAGGCAATTCGGTGTTAATGCCCATCAGCCAGCCATGCAAAGGCCTTTGAGCATTGGTATCAAAATGGATCACCTGACGACAGGCATGAACGCCAGCATCCGTGCGTCCCGCACAGTGCAAACGCACCGGATGATTAGCAATCTTGGCAATGGCCTGCTCCAACAAGCCTTGCACCGTACGCATGCTCGATTGCTGAGCCTGCCAACCATTAAAATTTTGGCCGTTATACTCGACCGCCAAGGCAAAGCGCTGGTCGTATTCTGGCGCACTGAGTTCAAAGAGTTCCAAACCTTCACCTCCACACAAGGAGGCGCATATTAACACAGCTCAGGGCAAGGAATACAAGGCAGCATCCAGCTATTTGAAATAAACGCCCCAGACATTGAAGCAAAAAAAAATCAGCCGAAGCTGATTTTTTTGTACCTATATTCAGAGATCCGCCAACATCTGTTCCGCCTTGGCTTTTTGCTCCCCATCTCCCTCTACCAGCACTTCTTGCAACAGGTCTCTGGCGGCTTCTTGATCTTCCATATCAATGTAAGCCTGAGCCAAGTCAAGCTTGGTCGCCACTTCATCCGTGGTAGAGAGTATACCGAAGTCATCGTCAGCCAGTTGCAAGTCGTCAGGCTCAACATCATCAGTCATGGCCTGTTCAGGATCAGCGGGCAACTCAAGGTCCACCTCTTGCTCGTCCCAGGATTCAAGGTTCAGCTCTGAACTATCGTCCAAGTCCTGACCTTCAGGAGCCGGTTCGGATAGTTCTGACTGAGAATCCTCAAGCTCCGGCAAATCAAAATCTGCAGAGTCAAGGCTAGAATCTTTGTCTTGCAAATCCATGGTTAACATATCCATGGCTGCACTTTGTGACGATGAAGGTTCGGTATTGCTAGACTCATCTTCTGGCAGCTCAAAGCCATCAAGATTAAACTCTATGCCTGTATCATTATCAGATGCCGGCTCTAGATCAGTGTCAGCCTCAGCTTTTTGTTCAGGCTGCTGCTCTTCGTCCAGGCTGAAGTCTAAATCCAGACTGATTTCATCTGAATTGGCAGTGTCAGTAAAAGCATCTAGGTCAAAGGGTTTGGATGCCTGATCTTCAACTTCATTTAAATCAAGGCTCTGCTCGTCAGCAAGGTCTAAATCAGAATCCAAATCGAAGGCCATAGAGTTGTCATCCTCTTTGGCGGCATTTAGATCATCATTGGTTTCAAAATCCATTGAGTTAGAGTGCTCTTGATCTGACTCTTGGTTCAGATCGACACCCATATCAAAATCAGAGATGTCATCGTCCATGGGTGCGTTCTGCGCTAAGCGTTCACGCAAGCTTGCCAAGGAAGCAGCAGAAACAATAGCAACTACAGTTTTGGCATACTGCTCGAAATCTTCACGACGACCAGCCTCGGCATAAACCTCCAATCGCTTCTCGGCAACGCTGGCCACATCAACGCCACGGTCCTCAGCTTGCTGCAATTCATTAAGAGCCTGGTCATAATGACCGTAGGCCAGATACATCTCAGCATCAGATAGAGGGTTATGAGCATCAGAGGCTGGAGAGGAATAGCTGTCGAACTCTGTGTCTTCAATGGGCTCTGGCTCTAGATCCTCTAGAGGCGTATCAAGCTCAGGCTCATTCAATTCATCCAAGGGCTCAAGGTCTTCTAAGTCTTGTAGATCATCAACCTGCTGTTTACGACGCCCCAGCATGGCCAGCAAACCAATAAGCAATAAGGCAATGGCTGCAATGGCAATACCCAGATTAACCATAGAGGAAGTCAGCCAGGCTTGAATGGATGCCAAGAAACCAGCTTGAGGCGCTGGCTGTACAGGCTCAGGAGCCACCACCGGACTGGGCTCTGGAGTAGGTTCAACTGCAGCCGGTTCAGCTTCTTGTGCCAGGGCACTATCTGCAGCCTCTGCTTGCTCGGCTGCCTGTAAACCAGACAACACATCCTGAACCCCTTCATCATCCAAGGGAGCGTCCATTGCCTGTTCATCTTGCTGTTGCAACTGGTCAACCAAGGCTGCACCTGTCTCTGAGCGCAGGTCAATGATACGCTGCATCATTTGCAACTGAGACTCTAACTCTTGCAATCGAGAGTTGAGCAATTCATTTTCGCGCTGCAGACGATCGCTCTCTTCCGTATTGAGAGCCAATTGATTTTCTAAGTCTGCTAAATCCGCATTAACCCCAAGGGCACTGCCATCACCTGTTTCCGCGACAATGCTTAACTCACCTGTGGCACGTACCTGAGATTCAGAGGTGGCAGCTGAAGCCACCTGAGCAGCTGGCGCCTGAGCACGCGGGGCAAAGTTACGCGTACGGAAGGCTTCATGTTGAGCCGCAACCTCGGACCTGGCTTCTGCCGCTGAGCGGACCCTAGCCTGTTCAGCACTGGGCATACGGATGATCGAACCGGCCTTGATCAGATTAATGTTGTCACGTAAGAATGCATCTGGATTTTGGTCCTGAATGGCCAACATCATTTGATCCAGAGTGACTCCTGAAGGCAGGTTTCGTCTTGCAATGGCCCCTAAGGTGTCATTTTGCTGAACCCTTACTTGACCTGCAGGCAAGCTTTCTGAGCGCACACTGGGCTGTGGCCTGGTAGTTGGCTGGGGCTGAGCAGGAGTTACTCTGGGTTCTGCTTGGCGGGCCACTGGCGCTGAGGGTGCAACAGGTGCAGTGCGCCCCTGAACTGATACGGGATCAACCAGAACGGTATATTCTCTAATGATACCTGTTCCTGAGCGAGAAGGTGTTACCACCTCAACCAAGAAATTTAAAAATGGCTCGACCACTGGCTGAGTAGTGAATAGCAAAATCTGCGGCTGCCCACTGGAGCTCTGCACCACTTCAAAACGAATATTGGTGTAAAAAGGATCACGACGTATGCCAGCACGAGCAAAGGCGTCCTGATTAGCCAGCCTTGGTCTGATGTCCTCAAACCTGATACCCTCGGCATCAAGCAGATCAATGCGTGCATTGAGTGGCTGATTTAAAGCTGAGTTCATCTGGATATCACCCAGACCCAGGGCGTAGCCTGTGTTTAAGAGCGTGACACTGGAAGCTGTAATGGCTATAGCAAGTTTGCGGAGCATTATCGTTTTTTCCCTTCTCGTATTAATCGCATAAAGGGGCATGATGAGAACCAGTAGATCTGAAACGTCATCTGCGCTTGTTTAATTGTTGTCAGTATCAAAGATTAACAGAGTAGAATCAATGATCTAATTGAGCTATTAAGACCCGATTTTACACAATTGTCAAAAACTTAACAGTTTCATAGCAAAAACCCCGCCAAGCGGGGTTGTTCTGTGTAACATTCAAGCAATCAGATTACAATCTACCACCAATGATGGCCAACATACGACGCAAAGGCTCTGCTGCACCCCAGAGCAACTGATCACCCACCGTGAAGGCAGAGACATACTCAGAACCCATATTCAGCTTACGGATACGACCAATGGGTACGGTCATGGTGCCAGTCACGGCGGTAGGTGTCAGCTCTTTGAGAGTTAGATCACGATCATTAGGCACGACCTTTACCCAGGGATTATGCTCTGCCAGCAGGGCTTCGATTTCAGCAACCGACAAATTTTTACGCAGTTTGATGGTTAGGGCCTGACTATGGCAACGCATAGCGCCCACGCGTACGCAGATGCCATCAATGGGCACCGGCTGATTAGCACGACCCATGATCTTATTGGCCTCTACCTGAGCCTTCCACTCTTCTTTGCTCTGACCGGATGGCAAAGCCTTGTCGATCCAAGGAATAACCGAACCTGCTAAGGGCACACCAAAATGATCAGTAGGAAAGTCATCACTGCGCATGCACTCGGCTACACGGCGATCAATGTCCAAAATGGCAGATGCTGGATCAGCGACCTCATCGGCAACAGCGGCATGAATATCGCCCATTTGCCGAATCAGCTCTTTCATGTTTTGCGCGCCTGAACCACTGGCCGCCTGATAGCTCATAGGCGAGACCCACTCAATCAAGTCTTTCTCAAACAAACCGCCCAGAGCAATAAGCAGCAAGGACACGGTGCAATTACCACCCACATAGGTCTTCACGCCACTGGCCAGGGCTTCGTCAATGACGTCACGATTAACCGGATCCAAAGCAATCACCGAGTCATCGGCCATGCGCAGCGTAGAGGCCGCATCAACCCAGTAACCCTGCCAACCTGCCGCACGCAGCTTAGGGTACACCTCATTGGTGTAATCACCCCCCTGACAGCTGACAATGGCCTCCATGGCCAGCAAGGCTTCTATATCACTGGCATCACCCAGGGTCTTGTTTGCCTGGCCATGATCCGGCGCTGGCTTACCTGCCTGCGAGGTTGAGAAAAAGGTCAGATCCAGATGGGCAAAATCACCCTCATCCTGCATCCGCCCTAATAACACTGAACCAACCATGCCGCGATAACCGACAAAACCTGTTTTTAACATCTTTAACACTCCAAAATTCTAAACTCCCAGGCAATGACCCAGGATGAAGATATAGCTTTTACTGCAAGCTCAAACCGCGGCTTGCAGCCTGTGATCACTTACAGCGCAGCAACCACGGCCTCACCCATGGCCTTGGTGCCCAGCAATTGGCAACCTGACTGCTGAATATCAGAAGTACGATAGCCCTGATCCAGCACCTTAGACACTGCCTGCTCGATCTGCTTAGCGGCTGCTTCTTCTTTCAGTGAATAGCGCAGCATCATGGCCACCGACAAAATGGTGGCCAAGGGGTTAGCCACATCCTTACCGGCAATATCGGGCGCACTGCCGTGAATAGGCTCGTACATACCCAGACCCTCGGCATTAAGTGAAGCCGAAGGCAGCATGCCAATGGAACCAGTCAGCATGGCGGCGCAGTCGGACAGGATGTCGCCAAACATATTGCCTGTAACCATGACATCGAACTGCTTAGGCGCACGCACCAATTGCATGGCGGCATTGTCAACATACATATGGCTCAACTCGACCTCAGGATAGTCCTTAGCCAGATCGGAGACCACTTCACGCCACAAGACCGTGGCTTCCAACACATTGGCCTTGTCGACCGAGCACAGCTTCTTATTACGCTGCATGGCCGCTTCAAAGGCCGACTTAGCAATGCGGCGAATCTGCGACTCAGTGTAACAGGCGGTATTAAAGCCTTCGCGCTCGCCCTGTTCGTTAACACGAATACCGCGTGGCTGGCCAAAATAAATGCCGCTGGTCAGTTCGCGGACGATCAAGATGTCCAAGCCAGACACCACCTCAGGCTTGAGGGTTGAGGCCTCAGCCAGCTGCGGATACAGAATGGCAGGGCGCAAGTTAGAGAACAGATCCAGATCGGCACGCAGGCGCAGCAAACCTTTTTCCGGACGCTTAGCCATCTCCAAGCCATCCCACTTATAACCACCCACAGCACCCAACAGAATGGCATCTGCCGCCTTAGCTTTGGCAATGGTAGCGTCACTGACCGGTGCGCCCTCGGCGTCAATGGCAGCGCCACCCACCAGAGCATGATCCAACTCAATGGCCAAGCCCTGTTTGGCGATCACTGCTTCCAGCACCTGCTGTGCCGCCGCCATAATCTCAGGGCCAATGCCGTCACCCGGCAGAACCAATACCTTCTTTGTCATGCGTTATTCTCCAAAAAACCAAGGGGCTTGCGCGGCTCGCTGCTGCTCGTATTCACGAATCAGCTCGGCGTCCTGCAAGGTCAAACCAATGTCGTCCAGGCCATTAAGCAGGCAATAACGACGGAATTCATCCACACTGAAGGGCATTACCTGACCATCGGCCAAGCGCACCTGCTGCTGCTGCAGATCAATGGTCAGCTCAAAACCCGGCTGAGCATAGAGGGCTTGAAACAACTGCTCGACTTCCGCCTCTGACAGCACAATGGGCAACAGACCGTTTTTAAAACAGTTGTTGTAAAAAATGTCGGCATAGCTAGGGGCAATGATGGCGCGAAAGCCAAAATCTTCCAGCGCCCAGGGCGCATGCTCGCGGCTAGAGCCACAACCAAAGTTCTCGCGCGCCAGCAACACACTGGCACCCTGATAACGAGCCTGATTAAGGGCAAAGTCTGGGTTCAGTGGCCGCTGACTGCAATCCTGACCTGGTTCACCCACATCCAAATAGCGCAACTCATCAAACAGGTTAGGGCCAAAGCCGGAACGCTTAATGGACTTCAAAAATTGTTTGGGAATGATCATGTCGGTGTCGACATTGGCACGATCCATGGGCGCAACCAAACCCTGATGAACGGTTAAGGCTTTCATTTAATTCTCCCAGCTGCGCAAATCAACAAAATGACCAGCAATGGCTGCCGCTGCCGCCATGGCCGGACTGACCAAGTGCGTACGACCGCCAAAGCCTTGGCGACCCTCAAAATTGCGGTTCGAGGTCGAGGCACAGTGCTCGCCCGCCCCCAAACGGTCGGCATTCATGGCCAAACACATGGAGCAACCAGGCTCACGCCATTCAAAACCCGCCTCAATAAAGATTTGATGCAAGCCTTCGGCCTCGGCCTGAGCCTTAACCAAGCCCGAACCAGGCACCACCATGGCTTGTTTAACGCTGGCGGCCACTTTTTTGCCCTTGGCCACTTCGGCGGCTTGGCGCAAATCTTCAATGCGCGAATTGGTGCAGGAGCCAATGAACACCCGATCCAAACGGATGTCGCTAATGGCCTGACCGGGCTGCAAGCCCATGTACTGATAGGCGCGCTGCCAATCACGGGCCTGAGTCTCGCTCTTGGCCTGCGCCAGAGTTGGCACCTGGGCGGTCACAGGCACCACCATTTCCGGTGAAGTGCCCCAGGTTACCTGAGGCTGAATGTCGGCGGCATTGATCTCTACCACCTTATCAAACTGAGCACCCTCATCGCTGATGAGCGTGCGCCAGTAATCCACGGCTTGCTGCCAATGCTGCTTGGGTGCAAAGGGGCGGCCTTGCAGATAATCAATGGTGGTTTGATCCACAGCCACCAGACCCACACGCGCACCGGCCTCAATGGCCATGTTGCAAATGGTCATCCGCCCTTCCATGCTCAACGAACGAATGGCCGAGCCGGCAAATTCAATGGCATGGCCATTGCCACCGGCGGTGCCGATCACGCCAATCACATGCAACACAATGTCTTTGGCGGTGACGCCCAGAGGCAGATCGCCTTCCACGCGCACCAGCATGTTTTTCATCTTGCGCTGAATCAGGCACTGAGTGGCCAACACATGCTCGACCTCAGAGGTGCCAATGCCATGTGCCAAGGCAGCAAAGGCACCATGAGTGGCAGTATGCGAATCGCCACAGACAATGGTCATGCCCGGCAGGGTTGCGCCCTGCTCTGGGCCCACCACATGGACAATGCCTTGACGCTGATCCTGCATGTCAAATTGCGTAATGCCAAAGGCCTCGCAGTTATCGTTCAGGGTTTGCACTTGAATGCGAGAGATCTGGTCACTGATGCCAGCAATGCCCGACTTGCGCTCTTCGGTATCGGTGGGCACGTTGTGATCCGGGGTCGCCAAGTTAGCACTGATGCGCCAGGGCTTGCGCCCAGCCAGACGCAGGCCCTCAAAGGCCTGAGGCGAGGTCACCTCGTGCAACAGATGACGATCGATGTACAGCAAGGCAGTGCCGTCGTCACGCTCTTTGACCACATGCTGCTGCCACAATTTGTCGTAAAGGGTTTGCATAATTATTTTCCTACCCATGATGATTGACAGCCAGTATAACGCTGAGCTTACAATACCTCAAATTGATTAATTTTATACAATCCATAACCAAAAGAAATACATAGGCAGTCGCATGGACATCAGCAACCTCCAAGCCTTGGTCAGCATCCATGACGAAGGCTCCTTTTCCTCCGCCTCAGAAGCCCTTAACATCAGCCAACCGGCCATCAGTAAACGCATCCGATTACTGGAAGAAGAACTGAGCAGCAAACTCTTTGATCGCCAAGGGCGCAACATGGTTCTAACCGAGGCCGGCATTGCCTTGGTGCCGGTGGCCAGACGCATCCTGCTACAAGTACAGGAAGCCAAGCAGTTGGTACAAGAACTGCAGCGCGACATTCAGGGTACTCTAGCACTGGCCTGCAGCCATCACATTGGCATTCATCGACTGCCCAACGCGCTAAAAGCCTTCCGCCAAGCCTACCCTCAGGTCAAGATTCAGCTGGAATTCCTAACCTCGGAACAAGCACAAAAAGCCCTACTCAGCCGTCGTCTGGACCTGGCCTTTATCACCCTACCCAGGGTACTTCCAGCCAGCTTCATTGGCGAAACCCTGTGGCAAGATCAACTGGCCTTTGCCTGCAGCCAGGAGCACCCTTTAGCCGAGCGCAGCAGTGTGCGACTCAACGAATTGCTCTATGTGGATAACCTACTGCCCGACAGCAGCACCGAAACCTTTAAGGTGGTACAGGCACTGTTTGCTGCCCATCACCTGCCACTACAAGGCCAGATGGCGGTCAACTACATTGAAACCCTAAGGACTCTGGCGGCTGCCGGCCTTGGCTGGACGGTACTGCCCAAGCAGCTGATCACACCGCCGCTCAAGGCCATTGCCGTTGAGGCCAGCCCCATGAGCCGCAGACTGGGCTACCTGCAGCTCAAGCACCGCAGCCTACCCAATGCCGCTCAAGCCTTTCTCAAGATACTCAAAGAACCTGGTTGATGGCTGCGCAGCAGCAAATACAACCACAGAGGCAAGGACGACAGCCAGCCAAAGAGATGTGCCTGAGTCATGACGGGCGCGCCGATCATGTCACTGGTCATGCTTGAGGCCAGCACAGGCAACTGCTCAGACAATACCTTGATGGCCACCACCGTGGCGGCCAAAGGCCCAACCCACTTAGGGTAATAAGGGCTGAACCACAGGCACAGAAACAGCAAGCCATAGAGTGCACCACTAAAACCCAAGTAATCACCCGTGGTAAACCAGATCAGCTGCAACCCGGTCAGGGTCAGCAACCAGAGCAACAACGGCCAGAGCCAAAAGCGCATCCAATGCAAAGGCGCCACATAGATCGACAGCAGCACACCCAACATATTCAAGGCCAAATGAGTCGGATTAAGATGAGTCAACTGACTCAGCCACAACCGCCACCATTGGCCCGCAGCCAGCAACTCCAGATCCAAAACCCACCAATGCCAAGGCGTTACCAGGGTCAAGAGCAACAACAGCGCAAGGAATAACCACACCTGAACAGATAAAAAAGATTTCATTAGCCGAACCCACACCTTACTTTGCAAGCCTTGATCAGCCTGCCATAATGCCAGCTTATTTCAGGACAGCAAGAGTTAGGCATGTGGTTTAAGAACGTTCAAATTTTTCAATTCAATAAAGCAACACCCGATCAGGCCGAGCTGAGCAGCGCACTGGAGAAGCGTCTATTTACTCCTTGCAGCAAATTACAGCCCCACACCCTAGGCTTTGTACCTGCCCTGCCAGAAGCTAAAGAGATGGTGCACCGGGATCAGGATTTTTTACTGCTAAGCATTAAGCGCCAAGAACGCTTACTGCCGGCCAGCGTGATCAAGGAGTTTCTTGACGACAAGGTCAGCGAAATCCAGCAAGAACAAGACCGCAAGGTAGGACGCAAAGAAAAGGCCGACCTCAAAGAACAACTGATCTTTGAACTTCTGCCTCAGGCCTTTACTCGATCCAGCCTGATTCAACTGGTGATTGACCGCGAACAGGGCTTATTGTTGGTGGCCAGCGCCAGCCAAAGTCGTGGCGAAGAAGCCCTAAAACTGCTGCGTGAAGTCCTAGGCAGCCTGGACATCAGTCCGCTGAGCAGCTGCTATGATGTTAGCGGCTTTTTGCGCCAATGCTTTTTGGGCGAACATGAAAGCAGCTTCCTGCAACAATTGGAATTTGAACTCAAGCAACCCGGCGAAGAAGAAGCCGTGCTCAAGCACCGCAACCACGGCCTGAGCAACGAAGAGATCAAAGAGCGACTGTCCGAGGGTTGGCAGGTCAGCAAACTGGCACTTAACTACATGGCGCAAATTGCCTTTGTACTGGACCAACAGGGTCAACTCAAACGACTCAAGTATTTGGACATGGGCGAAGACAATCTTGACCAAACCGGCAGCCATCCTGCAGCTAAGGCAGCTCATGAATTTGCGCTATGGGCTCGCAACTTTAGCCAGATGGTTGCTCATTTGCGACAAAAAATGCAACCTCTGGACAGCCAGGGCTAACCAGCATGAAAGCCAGGGGCAACTCTTTAGCCACGCCAGCATCAAGGCTGATCAAAGCTTGCCTTGTATTGGCATTGATCAGCGCCAAGAGCCAAAGTGACTGCCTGGCACTGGATTACCAATACTATCGTTTTTGGTTTGAAGGGCAGCAGCGAATGCAGGAGCCAGCTAACCAAGGCTATGTTGGTGAACAGCTACTAATGCAGCTCAGACTGAGCAATCTTGGTCAACAAAGTCTTTGGGGCATAGACCTGGACCAAGACCTACCCCAGAACACTAGGTTGATCAGCGCCCAACCCTATGAAGACCTCTGGCTCAGTGCCGATGGCGATGTATTTCACCCCTGGCCCTGGCAACAGGATCAAGAGTTTAAGCGGGTGCGCAGCTTACGATGGCAAATCAATGATATTAGCCCAGACCAAGAACTGCTGTTTGAACTGATATTTGAGGTTTTACCCTAAGCGAGACTAGGCTAACAGCTGCGGCAATTTAGCCACTAGCTCACGCATGGGATGCAGATATTGTTGCTCTAGTTGAGCACGTAACTCATCTTGCTTCTGTCTTTCAGACTTTGGCAAATCAAGACGCTGCTGATGCGTAGCCAACTGTGATAAAGGGGAATAAAATTCATCCAACAAAGAAAATTGAGCGCGTTGCTCTGCAGGAAGTTGCAGATTGTCTATTAGCACCTTTAGACGAATGCAGGTTTCAGAGACATTTAAATCGTTATGCAAAAACTCCTGAGCAATAATGTCTATGCTGGTACGCAAATCAACTGCATGCTGTGCTTGCTGCTGTTCTCCATGCCTTAAACCCTGCTGCAGCTTTTGTCGCTGGCGCAACAAAGAGATACCAAGCCAGATGGCATACAGAAAAAGAGGCACTAACAATAGATACAGCCACCAGATCAAAACATCACCTCATCTTATTAAGCAGACTAGCCTACCTTATTCACTTGATCTCGATTTAACAACATTACCTGAGTCTCATCAGGATCAAACCAAAGCACAAGCTGCCCTGCCTGAATTTCTTGCATTAATACCTTGGTTTTACTGGCCAAAGACTGGTCCAGATCACCTACCTCAGAGTAATTTGCCAAAACATAGGCTTCAACTAAGCCACGAAAAGCATCTTTCGATAAATCCTGCCAATTAATCCACATTAGCCTACTCCCGATAGCGAATGCTCGTATTGCCACTGACAATGTAGGCTCATGGCCTGACCAGGGCAATGCCTTGAAGTCTCTGGGTGCCAGAAAAATTGGTGCCGCCCAGATAACTCGGTTTCCAATTGCAAACGAACACTGGTCCAATACAGGTCGGCCAACAATTGCTCAAAATGACGCATAAAGCCTTGCCAAACAAACTCAAGCCCAGGGCTGCTCATGGCAAACTGGATCAACTGGGGCTGATGCAGTCCATTAAAGCCAAAGCCTCCTTGGGCCTGAAACATCTCAGGCTTAAGCCAAGGATAATTGCTGTACTGCAAGGACGCCAATACTTCTATATTACGCTTTCTTGCTTTGTGTAGATAATTCAGATCGGCGCTAGGATCATCCATTATCACACCATATACCAATGATTGATCATCAAGCGGATTCACTCACCTTCCTCCTGTGTATCCAACCATTGTAACAAGTCCTGCTCAGACCAAGTTCGTACATTTAAAGACTGTGCTTTGACCAATTTAGAACCCGCATCTTTCCCCACCACCAAAGTATGGGTCTTGGCCGATACCGATGAAGCTGTTTTGGCACCTAGAGAGCGCAGCCTTTGCTCCAGTTGATCTCTCGTCATGGCCTCAAGCTTACCTGTAACCACCCAGGTTTGCCCTGCTAGGGGCTGATCTTGAACTGGCTTAGCACTTAACAGAGGCCAATGAACCCCTAGACACTGTAGCCGCTCGATCTGCGCCAAATGATCCAGATTGGCAAAGTATTGCACTATTCGTTGGGCAACGATAGGGCCAATATCGTCGATTTTTTGCAAGCTCAACTCATCAGCAGCAGCTAAAGTCTGAGGGTCAGGAAAGTTCTGGGCCAACTGCCGAGCAGTTACCTCCCCTACATCCCGAATCCCTAAGGCATAGATCAAACGTGCCCAGGTAGTTGACTTGCTGCTTTCAATCGCAGATAGCAAATTCTGCGCCGACTTCTGACCCATTCTGGGCAGTGCCATGAGGCTTTGCAAATTAATCTTTTGTGGATCAAAAAGATCCGCAAATTGCTTAATCAATGATCTGTCCAGCAGTAGCTGCAGCACCTTAACACCTAGTCCATCAATATCCATAGCCTTGCGACTGACAAAATGCTTCAAGGCCTCAAGCCTTTGCGCACTGCAATCCATACCACCAGAGCAGCGTAACTGCACCATTTCGTCCTGCTCTAAAGGGGACTGACAAACGGGGCATGATTGTGGCTCAACTATGGCTTTGGTCATTACGCCATCAGCAACCTTAGCCATGACTTGCGGGATCACATCCCCTGCACGGCGGATTAACACCCGATCACCAATGGCCAACTGTAAACGCTTTACTTCAGCAAAGTTATGCAGGGTTGCATTACTCACCATCACCCCGCCCACATTGACGGGTTGCAAGCGTGCCACCGGGGTGAGCGCCCCAGTCCGGCCTACCTGGACATCCACCGCCAGCAATTCGGTTTCGACCTCAACACCAGGGTACTTCCATGCCAAAGCAAAGCGAGGCGCTCGTGCCACATAGCCCATCTGCTGCTGAGCTTCTAAGGAGTCTAGCTTGATAACAGCGCCATCAATCTCAAAGGGCAAAGAGCTTCTCTGTTTTTGCAACCAAGCCAAATAGGACTCTATTTCAGCCACACCATGACAAACCCGACTATAGGAATGCATGCTAAACCCCAGTTCATGCAAACGCCTCATGCAGTCAGAATGCCATTCAGGCCAAGGCTCCCCTTCGAGTTGAACCAAGGCATAGGCAGAGAAAGATAAAGAGCGTTTGGCTGTCATACTGGAGTCAAGCTGCCTAAGGCTGCCACTGGCCGCATTGCGAGGATTGGCCAGCAGTTTTTCACCCCTACTGGCTAATTGTTCATTTAGCTTGGCAAAGTCTTGAAGGGGAATATATACCTCGCCCCTGACCTCCAAAAGTTCAGGATAGGGAGGTCTAAGGCGCAACGGAACAGTTCGAATGGTACGAACATTACTGGTAACATCTTCTCCCTGCAGGCCGTCGCCACGAGTAATGCCGGCCACTAACTCACCCTTTTCGTAAATTAACGACAGGGCGACGCCATCCATCTTGGGCTCACAAGCATAACGCTGTTGATGATTGACTAATTTATCCTGTATGCGGCGTACAAAGGATCGCAGATCCTCAGATTCAAAGCCATTATCCAGTGACAGCATTGGCACTTGATGCTGACGAGTGACAAAGCCCTTGGCTGGGGGGGCTCCAACGCGCTGTGTTGGCGAGTTCTCATGCCTAAGCTCAGGATACTCAGCCTCTAAGGATTGCAATTGGCGCAGCAACTGATCATAGTCGGCATCACTTACACTGGATTGATTAAGAACATAGTACTGATAATTAAGCTGCTCGATACGCTCACAGAGCTGCTGATGCTGAGTTTTTAGCTTCATGAGGATTGTATCAGTTGCGAACGGTCAAAATCTTTGATGATCTGTCGATAGTGTTCCAAAGTCTGTAGAGTTAAAACACTGTAATTATCATCACGCAGAACGCCGGACAAGACCTGAGATAAATAGCGAGCAACCTCGTGCATACAGTCCAGGGCATAGAGTGCTTGGCCCTCGTTTGGCAGCTGCATAAAAAGAGTCACCCCTGGACAAAATTGATTCCCCATGTCTTCAGGGTCAAACACCCCTGGGTTTTGCAAATTGGCCAAGGAAAATAAAACTCGACCCTGATCATCATGGTGATGGAAGAAGTTATGACGACCATGGCGCATACCCATCGCCAGAAGCTGATCCAATAACTGATGGCCATCAAAGCCATACTGTTCGTCTTTGGCCACCACATGAATAATTAGTACCTCTTGCACCTCAAGGCTAGGAGCAGGCTCTGGACTGACACTAGGCTCTGCTTGCGTAGCCTGCGCACCAGAATGCCTTGCATCCAAGGCTTGCTGCACTGCCGCCTTTGCTCGGGCAAGCAAACCTGGCTTGTTCTTGGACGGGGCTGCCTGTGTTGGTGGCTCATCATCAAGGCCTAATGGATCAGACCATGCACGGCTTGAGTGGGAATCTACTAACCCCTGTTCATTCTGATTATCGAAATACTGAGGATCAACATAGTCCTGAGGATCAACATAGTCCTGAGGATCAACATAGTCCTGAGGATCAACATAGCCCTGAGGATCAACATAATCCTGAGGATCAACATAATCCTGAGGCTCAACATAGCCCTGAGGATCAACATAATCCTGAGGCTCAACATAGCCCTGAGGATCAACATAGCCCTGAGGATCAACATAGCCCTGAGGATCAACATAACCCTGAGGCTCAGCATAGCCCTCTGGGTCTAGGTCTTCTGGCTGCTGAGCTTGATCTGCCACCGCCTGTAAACTGGAAGGTGAAGCATCGGCTAACGACGCCATCTCAGGGTTTAGGGCACTGGCATGAAGTTCATTAGAAGTTTCTGCTGCAGTGACACTGGCTGCAGCGGCATCTGGCGCTGAACCAGGAGATCCAAGATCAGGGTTTTGCGCTCTATGGCCAACTGCAGGACTGGGTTCGAGCCAGGACTGCTGGTGCTCAAAGTCATCAGCGGACTCATGACTGAGATTCATACTCAATTGGTTGTCGTCTAGAGGCTGCTGAGGTGTTATTGACGACTCTTCAACTGCATCCATAACCATGGGGACAGGCTCATCGATTTGGTTAATCTTAGAGCGCAATTTTTCTTTGCTGCGCTTAAGCTCTTCAGGCAAAGCCTTACGAGTACGAACAGGGCCTACGTCTAGAGCCTCAGACATGGACTCAGTTGGCTTACTGTACTGACCCTGATAGCTCTGCTTGCGCTTGCGAGTACGACGCAGGGCATCGACTACGATGATGACCATGGTCAAAATGGCGATTACGATTAACCAGTCGCGCATACTCATACTTATTGCAAAACCCTTTGTAAAACATGGCTGTAGAATAGATTTATATTGCCTAAAGCCAAGAGATATTACCAGAGCTAATCCTAGGGCATAACAAAAAAGTCAGCTTTAATGACCACCTAGGGCCACTGCTTGCTGTAAATCGACACTGACCAAACGCGACACCCCTGGTTCATTCATGGTCACCCCCATCAGCACCTTAGCCCTTTCCATAGCTGCTTTATTATGGGTGATAAAAATGAATTGCAAATGCTCAGACATTCGAGCAACAAGTTCGGCGTAACGCACTACATTGGCTTCGTCCAGGGGCGCATCCACCTCATCTAATAAGCAAAAGGGGGCAGGATTGAGACGAAAAATAGCAAACACCAAGGCAATGGCAGTAAGGGCTTTCTCACCACCAGACAACAGATGTATGGTGCTGTTCTTCTTGCCGGGGGGCTGGGCCATAATGCTCAAACCTGAAACCAGCAGGTCTTGTTCCAACAATTGCAGATGGGCTTTTCCACCTGCAAACACCAAAGGAAACAACTCAGAAAAGCCTGCATTAACCGCCTCAAAGGTAGCTTGAAAACGGCTTTTGGTTTCCTGATCAATGCGGGCAATGGCTTGGTTAAGTATTTGCAGAGCTTGCTGCAATTGCTCACACTGCTGCTGAAGATGCTGCTGACGAGCAAGGGCTTGTTGATAATCTTCAATGGCCATCAGATTGACCGTACCCAGGTCGCTCAACTGGCGACGAATTTGTACCAACTCTTGCTGCCAGCTATCGCTTTGGTCTTGGTCTGGCATGTTTTCTAGCAAAGAGGACAATTGCCAATTTTGCTCACTGATCTTAACTGTTAACTCTTGGCGTTTTTCTTGCAAAAGACCGAGCTGCAACTGGCTCTGGCTCAACTGTTCTCTGGCACTGACCGACTGTTGCTGTAGGCTATGCAGCCTCTGCTGCAATTCACTGCGCCTGGATTGCAGCTCTACCAAGGCTTGCTCTTGATGCTGTGCCCTTCGCTGCAATTCAACCAATAGCTGCTGCTCTTGGTCAAGCTGTTCTTGTAATGACTGGCCCTGATCATCCTTGACAGAATGATGCCTAGCCAGCAACTGTTCCTGGCGCGCCTCCAGCTCATGGCACTGCTGTTGCGTTCGCTGAATCTGTTGTGCTAGGCTTTTTTGTTGTTGCTGCCACTGCTGTTGCCATAGCTGCCATTGCTGCCAAGCCTCCCTAGCTTGATCGGCCTCATATTCCACCTCAGCTAGAGCTAGCTGCAAAGACTGCAACTCTGGGGCCAAATCCAAAACGGGCATGTCTTGCTCACCAAGAGCTTCTAATTGCTCTTCAAGCTCAAAAATTGCATCTGCCAGCTCTTCAAGCTCATCCAGCTGATCTTGGCGCTGTTGTAGTTGTTGTTGCTGTTGATCTTGTTCCGCTTGATACCTTGTTTGCAATTGACGCCAACTGACCTCCAGCTGTTGCAAATCTTGCTGACTCTGCTGCCATTGCTGCTGTAGTGCTGTGCGCTTTGATGACAACTGTTGCCACTGCAGCTGCAAATGCTCCACCTCAGTCTCAAGCTCAAACAACAGCTCATCCAGCTGCTCAAGCTGAGCTTTGGCCTCACGGTGATTTGCCTCGGTCTGACTCCAACTGGCAAGGGTTCCGGGCCAATAAAGCCATGCTTTGCCAAGTTGCACACCCTGAGCCGTAATGATCCACTGCTGATCATTCAGTTCTGGTATCAAACTCAGGGCTTGTTCTAGCTCTGTCACCAACATAACCTGAGACATCAGCGGTCGAAGACTGTCATCTGCCTGTACGACGTCAGCAAGAGTAAGATGCTGCTGGGATTCCACTGACTGAGGCCGTGGCCAATACCAGCGACTGGCTTTGCTGTTTTGCTGCCAAGGCTGCTGCCAGTGCTCTGGCGAAGCTAGGCGAGCCTGCGACCATGTCTGTAACCAAGAATCAAAGGCAGATTGCCAGGTGTCATCCAGCAATTGCAGTTCAGGCCCTAGCTGTGGAAACCGGTTCAGCCCCTGTTTGGCTAACCAGTCTTTGTCTTCACTTCCTAGGGCGTCAAGCTTAGCCTCAAGTCGATCATGGCGTTGCTGCCACTCCTGAAACTGCTTCTGTTGCTGAGCCAGCCTTTGTTGCTTATGTTGTAATTGCTGCTGAATGGATTGACTGCGCTGTTCTTGTTGTTGCCATTGCTGCTCAAATTGCTGATGTTGATCTAAGGCTTGCTGGTACTGCAGCTCAAGTTGTTCAAGTGCACTAGGATCTATGTTTGATCCATGCCCCCCGGCTTGAGCCAGACGTGCCTGGATCTGCATGCGCTGTGCTTGCAAGGCCTGCAACCTAGCACGCAAAGCAGCTTCTTTAGCCTGAGCTTGACCCAGTGTTTGCTGCTGCACCAGCTGCTGTTGCTGAGCCTGCTGCCACTGCTCTCTATAGCTTGATGACCTAGCCAGAGCTTGAGATTTACGTTGTGCCAAAAGCTGCCCTTGCTGCCCAGGATCCTGCTCTTGCAGCTGCTCTAATTGCTGTTGATCTGCGAGCAAGCTTTGCTCTAACTTTTGCCGCTGAGCCTCCAATTGTTGCTGGTCGGTATCTAGCAGTAACTGCTGCTGACGGCTAAAGTCCAGGGCTTGCTGTAACTTTTCAATACTGTTTTGCTGCTGAAACAAGCGCTGCTGTGCTCGCTGCCATTGCTGCTGAGCCTGCTGCTGATCCAGATCTAACTGCTCAAACTCGGTTTGCACTTGCAGCTCTTGATTTGCCAATAATGACAGGTCTTGCTCACAGAGCTGTTGTTGTTTCTCACTAGCTCCCAGCTGCTCAGCAAGCTGCCGCCACTGACTGGCATATAGCCACTGCATCAGCATGCGCTCCCTTGACTTCAAACTCTGCCACCTGTGCGCTTGCTCAGCCTGCCGGTGCAACAGTTGACACTGACGATCCAGCTCTTGCTGAATGTCTTGCAAGCGAGCCAAATTATCCAGAGTACGAGCCATCTTTTGGCTGGTTTCTTTGCGGCGTTCTTTGTATTTAGAAATACCGGCGGCTTCTTCAATGAATAAGCGCAACTCTTCAGGTTTGGCTTCGATCAAGCGGTTTATCATGCCTTGTTCAATGATGGCATAAGACCTTGGCCCAAGCCCAGTCCCTAAAAACAGATCAACCACATCTTTGCGTCGACACTTGGTGGCATTAAGGAAGTATTGTGAACCGCCATCACGGGTGACTTTGCGCTTAATGCTGACTTCGGCAAACTGCGCAAATTGCCCAGTCAAACTGAAGTCAGTATTGTCAAAAATAAGCTCTACGGAGCAAAAACTTAAGGCTTTACGTCCAGAAGAGCCATTGAAAATCACATCAGCCATGTTTTCACCACGCAAAGCCTTGACCGAGCTCTCACCCATGACCCAGCGCACAGCATCAATGATATTGGATTTACCACAGCCATTAGGCCCAACTACTGCCGTTAAGTTACTGTCCAGCGGCAAGTATGTTGGGTCTACAAAGCTCTTGAATCCCTGTAATCGAATGGCTTTTAACCTCAAGCCTAAACACTCCTAACTTAGCGGCTTTCTTGCCATGGCTCATCAACCACCAGCTCTAAAGAACTAACTCCTTCTGGAGTCGCCACTGTCAGAGGGCTGGACACCCAATCCTCAGCAGTGGCCACCGCATTGCCAGTACGAGACAGCCTAGCCTGAACAACCAATGGCTCTCCGGGATTAAACTGTTGAAAACTGGTCATTAAGTGACGATCAGTCAGACTGGTCTGAACTGGCCATTGGTCCACACTGATGCGTCGCACAGCCAAAGGCAGACTGTTACCAGGCTGATGTGCAGTAATGAAGAGCACGGGTAAATCTTCCTGCGCCAAAAAACTTGCACGATCAATCTCTAATACAAACCCCTGACCTGCCAGAGTAGCCAATTGCAAGGGATCACCCCCCTCCTCAATGAAGCCTAGCTGAGCTTGCTCTTGTAAATACTCAAATGATGCACGTTCAACCTCCGGCATTGGCAAAGCCAAAACCTGCTCTAAGTGGCGCAACGCCAATAGATATTCTTGCTGCTGATAATTAACAATCGCTGCTAAAGCATTGGCTGTACGGTCGTCATCAGCCAAGCGAAGTGCAGTGGCGAGGTACTCATCTGCAATGCCATCCATTCCCTGATTGGCTAAGAACCGAACCTGTGCTAAGTGTGCATAAAGCGCCGCCTGGTCTTCAACCCTTGGGCTTTCAAAGCGTGACAAGGCTTCCAACCCTCGCAAAAAGGCACTCTCTGCTTGGTCATAATCACCTAAAGACATATAACTTCGGCCAACCACATACCAGCCATCTACGTCTCTTGGTTTACGCTCCAGCCAGGCCTCCCAAGTGGCTAACATCTGACGCTCTTGAGCTGGGGTTGCAGCCCCTGCTTGCAATTGCTGATAGAGCAAGATGCCCTGATGAGCACCCAACTGCCAATACAAAATTAAAGCAAGCACAGGGGTAAGTAACAACAGTGACAACAGAACTAGCAAGTTTGCTCGTCTTGCGGGCCTAAGCCTAGAGCTACGGGCGTCTAATTCATCTAAAATTGGCCTTGCCAACTCTGCTTGCTGAAGATCGAATTGCTGTTGATCAATTTGGCCTTGCTGCAGCTGTGTTTGCAGCCTAGAAAGACGCTTTTTTAGTTGCCTTTTTTGCCATGCAGCTCGGTCCTCATCAAGGGTCATCTTCAAATGACCACGAAAACCAACCCATATAAACATAAGTGCTAACGCCAGCATCAAAGGCGCTAAAAATAAAATCACCATTAGTTTGCCTCCAGCCAGGCCGAAAGTTTTGCTTTCTCGGCCTGATTCAAGGGCTTAACTTGCTGCTTAGCTCTGGACTTGATCACTCGCCAAGCCGACCAAGCAGCTAACAGAACTAGAGCCATGGGTAACAACCAGATAATGGCTGTGCGCCAACCGAAAGGAGGGCGGTAGGTGACAAAGTCACCGTATCTGGCAATCATGTGCTCCACAATTTGCTCATCACTAAAGCCTTGATTCAGTAACTGGTAAACCCGTTGACGAATGTCTCGAGCAATGGGTGCGTCCGAGTCTGATACATTGTTATTTTGACATTTCGGACACCGCAGCTGACGGGTCAACTGCTGATAGCGCAATCGCTCCTCATCATTCGCAAACTCAAAATGAAATTCAAAAATACTGGTTTGACTGGCCAAAGGACTCTGCGACCCTGTCTGTTCCACCGCCCAAGCCATGGCCACACAACTCAGCCATACCAAGATCATGAATTGCTTCATAGCATCGACTCCCATATGGATTGTAACTCGTTACGCCACATCTCCATCGTAAACTCACCCACTTGCCGGTGCACTAAAAGCCCATCGGCATTAACGAAAAAGGTCTCTGGTGCTCCATACACACCCAGATCAAAACCATACTGACCATCGGCATCAATAAGATTAACCTCATAAGGATTATGCAGCTCAATCAACCAACGCTGCGCAGCTGCTAGATCGTCCTGATAATTAAGGCCGATAATACGAACTCCTTCTTGGGCTAATCGATTCAAAACCGGATGTTCATCAAAGCATGCAGGACACCAGGTGCCCCAAACATTAAGTAAGAACGGGCCCTGTTCATGCAAAGAACTTGGATCCCGAGTACCAGAGAACTCAATGGTAGCCAGCTGGTTACTTGGCAGTGGCTTGCCTAGCAAAGGGGACTTCAAGGCTTCAATGTCAATACCTGAACGCATGACATAAAAAAAGAAGCTGCCCATGGCTATTGCTAACAGCAGAGGAATAGCAAATAAAGCCCTATTCATAATCATCACCTCGGCGATAGCGTCTGTCTAAAACCGCCAAAATGCCAGCCAAGCATAGGATCAGAGTGCCCAGCCACATGAAGGGCACCATGGGCTTAACCTGCAAACGGAACGACCAGTCACCATCCGTCAAGGGCTCACCCATCGACACATAAAGATCGCGATGTAGGCGTGATTGAATACCTGCCTCAGTCATCACCTGGCCTGCAATGAAATAGTCCCGTTTTTGCGGTTGAAGCTCGGTAACAAAACGTTGTCCCCTAAAGACCTGCATATTGGCCTGATCAGCCACCCAGTTTGAGGCCTCCACAACTTCAAAGTCTTGTAAAACGAAGCGGTAGCCAGCCAACTCATGCTCTGTACCAGGCCCCATTCGCACATCACGCTTAACTTCGTACTGAGTGACGAAGGTTGCACCAATGACCACCAGGACGACGCCAAGATGACCAAGCAACATACCATAATAACTCGGAGGTTGGCGTCGCAGAGCCTGCCAACCATCTGCAGCAAACACCCCCCTTTTTTGCATGGATAGCAAAGAGCTAAAGAGTATCCAAAGCGCCAACACCAATGAGAGAACCACCAATAAATTCAGTGTGCGTCCGTAAAGATAGGTCAAAGCAAAGGCAAGCAGGATACTTATGGGCAACCAAATCAGCATGGGCCAGAGCACAGTTTTTAACGAGTCCTTCTTCCATTGTAACAATTGACCAAAACCCATAAAAAAGATCAGCAGCGCCATCAAGGGATTAAATACCATGTTAAACACAGGCGCACCAATTGATACCTGTCCCATGCCCAAAACAGGCCACAACAAGGGCAGCAGGGTAAGCAAAGCGACAATCACCCCAAGGGTCACCAGGATCACATTATTAATCAGTAGAAAAGATTCACGAGAACCAGGGTGAAAACTCAGTTGCTCACGAAACTGTGGTGCTCGCCAAGCAAATAATCCCAAGCTTGCCACCAGAGTGGTTAGCAAGATGGCCAAGATCAGCTGACCTCGAGTTGGATCATTAGCGAAGGCATGTACTGAGGTTAAAATTCCAGAACGCACCAAGAAGGTGCCAAGCAGCACAAAGGCAAAGGTAAAGATCGCCAATAACAGGGTCCAAACTTTAAAGCCAGAGCGCTTTTCAGTTACAGCCAAGGAATGCATAAGGGCTGTACCGACCAACCATGGAATCAAACTCGCGTTTTCCACGGGATCCCAAAACCACCAGCCACCCCAACCAAGCTCGTAATAAGCCCACCAAGAGCCTAGACCGATACCAAGGGTCAAAAACACCCAAGCCATATCGGTCCAAGGTCGTGCCCAACGAGCCCATAAATTGTCCATTCGACCAGTTATTAAGGCGGCGATGGCAAAAGCAAAAGCAACAGCGAAACCCACATAGCCCATGTACAGCATAGGCGGATGCAGAATCAAGCCAATGTCTTGCAACAGGGGATTAAGGTCACGGCCATCTGCCGGAATATCAGGAAAAATTCGTTCAAAGGGACTGGAAGTAAAAACTGTAAAAAGAGTAAAGGCAGCTGTCACCATGCCCATAACTGCCAATACCACAGCCACCAAATCTTTAGGTAGGGCTTTGGAAAACTGCGCCACAGCCAGTGTCCAGCCAGCCAAAATCAACAGCCACAGCAGCATGCTGCCTTCATGGCCACCCCAAATACCGCTGATTTTGTAATAATAAGGCAGCCTGGTGTTGGATTGCTGCGCAACATAGGCCACTGAAAAATCGTCTGTCAAGAACACCCAAACCAGCAGCAAAAACGAAATCAGCAAAAAGACAAACTGTCCCTGTGCCATGGGCTTGGCCATGGCCAGTAGATTACTGTATCGACCATACCAGCCCACAATGGGCAACAACGCCAATAACAAACTGAATATCAGGGCAAAAATCAGAGCCAACAAGCCAAGCTCAGCGACCATAACTACTCCCCTCTGGTGCCTGATAATATTGATAGGATCCTGGATGATCTTCTTGGTGATAACCACCGCTGCGTTGCAGAGCATCCTTCACCTCTGCTGGCATGTACTGCTCATCGTGTTTAGCCAGCACTTGAGAGGCTACAAACACCCCCTGCGAATTAAGTTCACCCATGGCTACAATACCCTGCCCTTCTCTGAACAGGTCAGGTAGGATGCCTTGATAGCTGACTTTGAGATCATGAGCCTGATCGGTTAGGACAAAATCAACTATCAACGACTCGGGATCGCGCTGCACTGTTCCATACTTAACCAAGCCTCCCGCACGGAAAGAGCGATCGTGCTGCACCAAGCCATTATGAATATCAGAAGGAGAATAAAATAAGTCAATCTGTTCTTTGAGAGCGAAGCCCGCTAGGGTCATGGCTGCGGCCAAAAAGCTAAACCCCATCAAAATAACTACTAACTTTTGTTTTCGGTGCTTTTTCATTAACTACCTCATCGTCGCTGTTGCAGCTGTTGCTGTCGCTTTAGCCTGGCTTTGATCCGCCTAGTGATAAAACTTGGGCTAACTAAATTTAAAACCAACAATAGTGCAAAAAACAGCACTACTGTCCACACATAAAAACCATGACCGCCCATGGACCAAAACTCGGCTAATGAATCAAAAGGCATTAGGACCCTCCTACTAACTTGGGCTCGACTTCTTTGACCCAGGCTTTGTGCAACTCATCCTCTAAAAGTAACAAGCGCGCTCTTTTAAGCATGAGATAAACCATTAAGCAATAAAAACCAATAATGGAAGCAAACAGTGGCAAGTACATACTGGCGGGCATAGCAGGCCGTTGAGTCAAACGAATGGAAGCGGGTTGATGCAGGGTATTCCACCACTCAACCGAAAACTTAATAATTGGGATATTTACCGAACCAACAATGGCAACAATGGCCGCAGCCTTATAAGCAGAATTCCGACCCATGCTAGCAGGCAGCAGGCTGTAACAAGCCCACAGGCCCATATAAAGAAAAAACAAAAACAAGGTTGAGGTCAGGCGAGCGTCCCAAATCCAGTAAGTACCCCAGGTTGGACGGCCCCAAAATGCTCCAGACAACAAGGCTAAGAGCACACAGCTAGCACCAAAGGGCAGTACTGCTCGAGCCAAAATTGGCGTGATTTTAATTTTCCAGACAAGGTTAACCAAGCCAAGAATGGCGATCAGCAAATATGTGATCTGAGCCAACATAGCAGAAGGCACATGCAAATACATGATGCGATAGTTGTGGTTCATCTGATAATCCGCTGGTGCAAAGACAAACCCCCAAACCAAGCCCAGGGTCAAAAATAGCAGAGCGAAATAACCAAACACTCGACTCCAGGCTGCACTGGCTTGATAAAACCATTTTGCTGAACCCCACTTATGAAACCACTGCCACATTACTGCACAACCTCAATGATTTGCTAATTCTAAAACTGAGCTAATGGCCCAGGGTAATAAAGACCAAGCCAAACAAGTTATGGCCGCCAACCATAGTATGGCTCCTTGCCAAGGCTCGACCATGAGCACCGCTTGACCCGTGGCCGCGGCAAAAACAAGTACTGGCACTAACAGAGGTAAAACCAAGAGCGCCATCAGCATACCTGCTCGTGCTAAGCCCAGTGTTAAAGCAGCCGCGAAGGCAGCAAAAACCACCACCGCAGCGCTGGCCAAACTCAAAGCCAGCAATAGCACAGGTAAAGCTGACAATGGCATCTGATAAAAAAAGATCACCAGAGGCAACACTACGACCAGAGGCAACCACACCCTCAACCAATGGCAAACTAACTTAATCAGCACATAGGCATACAGCCCATAAGACATACGTACCTGATCCAAATAACCTGTACGCTGATCTTCAGCAAAGAGTTGCTCCATACCTAGCAGCAAGGAGAGCAAAACCGCATTAAGCAAAACAGGCCAACCCAAACTTGGCAAAGAGAACTGTGTCAAATCCAGTGCCATGGGAAAAACCAAGATCAATAGCAAAAGTAATGTAATGGGCTGCAGCATGTCTTGAGGGCGACGCCAAAGTAACAACCACTCGCGCCTAAGCATGGCATTAATCAAGGTACAACTCCCTTGCAGCAAGCCCTGGTATCTCTTGATGGGAAGTAAAAAGCACCGCACCACCAGATAGCTGAAAAGCCTGAATTTTTGC
Organism: Saccharospirillaceae bacterium; assembly: GCA_007116635.1. Taxonomy (GTDB): domain Bacteria; phylum Pseudomonadota; class Gammaproteobacteria; order Pseudomonadales; family Natronospirillaceae; genus SKIB01. The sequence goes on along the minus strand of SKIB01000066.1, from coordinate 8,473 downwards.
CACTAGCCATTCAACATACATCTTATCCAAAGCGACAAAGGGCTCATCGAAACACCAAAAACGCAAACTGGGCAGATCACACTGGCTTAGCACCAGTCTTCTGGATTGGCCAGCAGACAACCACTTCGCAGGCATGTCGGCAAAACCTTGTAAGCCAATGTCTTGCAAGGTCGCTGCTAACTGCTGCTGGCTAGACACCTGGCCTCTTAAGCCCTGTAATAACTGCAAGTTTTCCAACACACTTAACTCAGAAGCCAAGGGCGTTTTATGGCCCACAAACAACACCTTAGCAGCAAAATCCTCTTCCGCTTGCATGTCAACCGCCCATCTGACATCGCCTTCCAACCAATGGTTAAGACCCATCAAACCACGCAGTAAACTGGTCTTACCTCTACCGTTAGCAGCTCGCAAATGCACCAACTCAGCTTGAGCAATAGTAAAACTAAGGCCCCGCCAGAGTTGCCAATCATCGAACCTGAGTGCTAAGTTTACTGCTTGTAAGATCACAAATACCTCTAACCTTTAAAGATTCTAACCGAAAAGAAAGGCCAACCCTACTTAACAAGCCGTTAATTTCATCCACAACCGAACCTTGTTATCGTCAAAGCCATGCATTATAAATAGATTGGCATCATGGGTCAGGAATTATTATGAAAAAAGCCGATGGCATATATTTGCCACCTGATACCAGTCTCTTCACCCAAGCCAGCAAAGACAGCCTGGGGAAAGCAGCACCTCAAGCCTCAGGTCAAACAGGCCTTAGGCAATGGCTTGAAAGTCAGGAACAGCCGCTGTCTATGATTGTACTGAGGCAAACACCTGCGCGTGATAGTAAGTTTTTACTGGAAGTCTCGTTACTGCGCCAAAACAACCAAGCACAACAAAGTAGCAGCCTGATTCAGCTTGTGTCAGCCCAGCCCCTAGGCATTGGTAGTCTGCTTCAGGTAATGTTTAGCAAGGGTGAGGCCCAGCTATTGCAACCAAGAACCACCAGTGAAGCCAGACAGCAATTGCAGCTAAGCTTGAATTATCAAATTTTACGCCTAACTAACGAACAAAGCCTGCTGACGCAAACAAGCCATAAACTTATTCAGCATAAAACCACAACCCAAGCTAATCAGCCACAGAGCACCCTATGGTTGTACAGTGCCCTAAATAACGTTAAATCCACCCCCAGCCCGAGCCATAACCACTCAACGACGGGCAGTCAGCCACTTATACCTAGCCAGCTCACTGCTCAGTTACTGTCGGCGAATTTCAGCTCACTGCTCAATAAGACGGATACAGCAAAGTTACCACCAGTAGCGCCATCGGCGACAACCAACCAGCTTAAAACAGTGCAAGAGTTTAGGTTTATTGAACCTAGCAGCCAACAGGCTCAAGGCAGGGTACCATTATTGGCTTGGACCAAGACAAACAGCCCCCAGCCAAATATATTGGCTTACATCAACAGCAGCCCCAGCAATCAGCCGCAACAAGCCACCAGTGAACAGGGCCATTCACTCAGCAGAGAAACCCTGCAGCCCTGGCTAAGAAACAGCCTGCAGGGATTAAAAGACGCCCTACTCTGGTTGAAACAAAACCCTAAAGCCCAAGCTAGCAATGAATTGCAACGCATGCTAGTGAGCAGCCATCAAGGGCACTCAGCCCTTGATGCAGAGTTCAATCAGCTGTCAACACCCAAGCTCAACCAATGGCTGGGACAGCAATTAAGTCTGGCGGCTCCCATTCATCAGTTGGATAGCAGTATTGGCCTACTTTTTTTACCCTTCTGGCATAAAGAACATTGGCACGAGTTACCCTTTTATCGTGAGCCCAGTACAGACAATACTGGCCAAAAAGGCTGGCGCTATCGATTCTTTCTCCATTTACCACCCCTGGCAGAATTCTGTGCCGAGCTCGAGCTGTACCAAGATGGGCTCAACATCCATTTTTGGTGCCAAGACAGCAGAACATTAAACGCATTAAACCAACAGCGCGAACTGTTAAGCCAAAGGTTAGCACCTCTGCAGCTGAACCTAGCCATTGATTGTCTTTTTGGCATGCCTCCCAAGCCTAAGCCAGGACCTCAAAACAACCAAGGACCAGGGCAGCGGCTGGATCTTCATATATAGGAACACAGATGAACAAAACTGCCATTGCCCTGAAATACCAGGGCAGCAAACCACCCAGCATCGAGGCCTGTGCTCATGGTCAATTAGCGGAGGAGATTTTGGCCCTAGCCAAGGAGTTAAAAATCCCGCTCTTGGAAAATCCGGAGTTAGCTGCCCTATTAGCTCACTGCCAAGAAGACGACCAAGTACCAGGGCACCTAGAATATGCGGTGCGGGAAATATTAAGCCTAGCGCTGGACATGCAGCATGGACTGCTTCGCAATCCAAATTGGCAAAACCAGTAAAGGAATTTAATACTAAATTTCTGTGGCAGTCAGATGCGTACCAAACCAAGTGCTCAGTATTGGGTAGAAGTTGTCTGCAAACTCAGGTGTTTGTAACGAACCCTCCAATTGAGCAACCCCTTTACGTGACTTCTGATCCAGCACCAACAAGCAACAATCATGCTGACCTAAATTACGCATCATCTGCCTTGCCGTTCGGATGCGTGCATGCTCACCACCATCGGTCACATAGAGTGAGGGCGGCAAGCTAAGCTCGGACAAGCGTTGCCAATAAGGAAATTCGTCTTTAGGGTCACACCATTGACCACGCATCCAAGACTGAGCCTGCTTAAACAGGTCCAGAGCCTCAGCAGAACCGCGCCCCATTAACCAAGCAGGAAGATAACCAAGCACCCTGCCAAAAATTGGCGCTAACACAGACAGTCGCAAACGGTGAAATAAGGCCGAAGGAGTAGGCAAATTAGAGCTTGAGCCCAACCATCCAAGGTGCAACATGCCCTGTACCTTAGCATCCGGAAATCTCGCCATATAAGCCAACCAAAGGACACCTGCAAAACCTTGCCCCACTAAAAACCTTGGCACATCTGCTGCTAAGCGATCAATGTGCTTCATAAACAACGCCAAGTCATGCTCAACCACGTCATTAATTCCATAACGAGTACGAGAGGAGACACTTGGCCAACTCTGGCCATGGCCATGTAATTCAAGGGTGAACACCTCCAACCCCTGAGCCAAACAAAAGTTAATAAAACCCTGTTGGTGATCACCAAATTGACGAGCGGTACCACCCAGGCCATGCAATAATAACACCGAGGCCTTAGCCTCTTTGCAGGGATAATGGTTTAATGACAGCTGTCCACCCAAGCGGTTCGGCAATCGGTACTGAGTCACACCTAAAATCATAACCAAGCCTCATTTTTTGGTATCATGAACAGTATAGACCAATTTTTGATATATCCAGCTCCTCGAGGTAAAAAATGCAAAAACACAGACTAGTTCTTTACAGCAATGCAGGATGTCCATTTTGCCATCGCGTTCTGCGTGTTCTAGATGAGCTAAACATGGACATTGAAATTCGTCAAACCAGCATACCTGAGCATAGACAAAACCTAATTGCAGGGGGAGGAAAAGCCATGGTGCCCTGTTTGCTAATAGAAGAACCTAATAGGGAGCAGTGGCTTTACGAATCTCTCGACATCATTGAGTTTCTTCGTCAGTCGGTCAATTAAGCCAATTTTTGTGGCACATCACTGGAGTCAAGCCTAGCTTAGCAGTAACATAGCGCCTATTCTGGAGTACAAAAGCATGGCCAATAGTTTGCTAAACCTCGATTTAGTCTCAATCAGTGACCTCAATAAGACACAAATTCTTAGTATTCTGGCCAGGGCCGAACAATTAAAACGCCAGCCACAACCCAACCTACTTAGGGGCAAGGTCATTGCTTCTTGCTTCTTTGAAGCCTCAACCCGCACGCGTCTGAGCTTTGAGACCGCGGTGCAGCGTTTGGGAGGCCAGTTAATTGGCTTTGCCGATGCCAACAACACCTCGGGTAAAAAAGGCGAAACCCTGAGTGACTCCATCCAGATGATCAGTCGTTATGCTGACGCCCTGATAATGCGTCATCCTCGCGAGGGCGCAGCACGATTGGCCGCGGAAATTTCCAGAGTTCCTGTTATTAATGGCGGAGATGGTGCTAACCAGCACCCCAGTCAAACTCTGTTAGACCTCTTTAGTATCTTTGAGTGCCGTGGCCAGTTAGAAGGGGTCAAGGTTGCCTTTGTCGGCGACCTCAAGTACGGGCGGACAGTCCACTCTTTAGCTCAGGCGTTAGCACTTTTTGGCGCTCAGTTATTCTTTGTGGCACCCAGTAGCCTAGGAATGCCAGACTATCTTATAGAAGAGCTAAACGAGAAAAACATCAAATGGCAAAGATTAGATAGCCTTGAGCAAGCCATTGACAGCGCCGAGTTTCTTTACATGACCCGCATTCAAAAAGAACGGCTTGACCCTACTGAATACATGCATATTGCCAGTCAATACATACTTAGGGCTCAACACCTTGAGCAAGCCAGCCCCAAACTTAGAGTGCTCCACCCTTTACCTAGGGTGGATGAAATTCAGCCCGAGGTCGATCAAATGCCACAGGCCTATTATTTCCAACAAGCAGAAAATGGACTTTATGCTCGACAAGCTCTACTCAGCCTTATACTGGGCGCTACAGAGGAATAACTATGCACCACCTCCAGGTTGAAGCCATTGCTAATGGTACTGTCATTGATCACATTCCTGCTGGCAAAGGGCTAAAGATCATTCATCGCCTACAACTGAAGCATAAAGACATAAGGCTAACCATCGGCCTAAACCTGCCCAGTAATGCAATGCAGCATAAGGATTTAATAAAAATCAATGACTTGCAACTGACTCCAGAAAAGGCTGCTGAATTTGCCCTCTTCGCACCAGATGCAACCATAAATGTCATCAGTCACTATCGTGTGACTCAGAAGTACCGCATGCAAAAACCCGAACAACTAAGGGGTTTATTCCAGTGCCCTAACACTAACTGCATCACCAGGTTTGAGCCCATTGCCAGTTGGTTTGCGGTAAAACAAGCAGATAATCAACTTAAACTACGATGCCAATACTGCGAGCGCAGTTTTAGTGAAGACCTCTTTCAGTAAGAAGTATGATTAATGGCCACCTCTGACACCATCCTTTGCATTCACCACTATTTCACTGGTGGCTGGGTTTGGCACCCTATGGCCTCTTTTCTTAGTCGCCAAGGCTATACCTTAAGGGTTCCAGACCTTCCTGGTCATCATCGCGCTCAAGGCTTAAAGCCTGAAGCCGACCTAGAACAACTGAGCCTAGGACTTTGGCGTAGGCTTGAGTTGGCACCACAACAAAGGGTGCATTTGCTAGGCCATGGTTTTGGTGGCCTTGTGGCGCAAATATTGGCGCAGCAATTTCCTGATCGGGTACAGAGTCTGACTCTGGCACATAGCATCAGCCATACCAATCATACAGGTATTTTTGGACGTAAACTTAAAGGCAGCAAGCCGCCGCCCAGCATTGGCAAACTTAGTAAAGCCATGCAGCAGCAATGTAACTACCCTCAATGGGCAAAACGCATTGGCCAGAGTGTTGCTCACTTTAACAATGATCTTGAAACCTATAAACATTATTGGCAACTGCAGCAGAACTTTGACAGCAGGCCCTGGCTCGATCAATTGCAAATGCCCTGCCTACTGATCAACACCGGCAAACAAGGCTCAACCTTGGCAGAACAATTCAAAAATGCTGAGCAACAATGGCTGCAAGGAGCAGGCTTCTGGTTCATGCTTGAAGCCCCAGAGGCCGCCAGCCTTTGCTTGGCGACTTTTTTGAACAACCTATGGCAAAGAGACTTACATCCCCCACAGTCCTAGATCTGGGTTTATCAGGCGACAGGGTTGTCAGTCGTCTCTCTAAGTGCGCGGCGTAGTACCTTGCCAACCTGAGTTTTGGGTAACTCGTCGCGAAAATAATAGCATCTTGGCACCTTATAAGCTGCAAGGTGCAGCTTGCAAAATTGAATCAAGTCTTGCTCAGTCACTGGCTCCTTATTAACGACAAAGGCGACTAAGGTTTCAACCCCTTGGCTGTCTTTCTCACCAATGACCGCAGCCTCAAAAATAGCAGGGTGTTGTAACAATGTGGCTTCAACTTCGTTAGGATATACATTAAATCCGGAAACGATCACCATGTCTTTTTTACGATCAACCAAGCGCACATAACCATCACCATCCAAGATTGCTATGTCACCTGTACGCAACCAACCCTGATCATCCAGCACCTCCGCAGTATCTGCAGGCCGCTGCCAATAACCCTGCATGACCTGAGGACCACGAATAATGAGCTCACCTGGCTGACCAAGCTCGGTTAACTGCCCTGCGTCATCAATGGTTGCTAACTCAGTAGAAGGTAGGGGTATACCAATGGTGCCAAGTTTAACTCGGTCGGCAGGGTTAAAAGTAACGACTGGCGAAGCTTCGGTTAAGCCGTAACCTTCAGCAATGGCTACACCAGTGATGCCCTGCCAGCGTTTGGCAGTTGCCTCAGGCAGGGCCATACCACCAGAAATGACCATTTTAAGTTGACTAAAATCCAGCTGAGCAAAATCTGGGTGATTCATTAAGGCAACAAATAAAGTGTTTAAGCCTGCCATGCCGGTAAACTTAGTCTTTTTCAATGTTTGCATCATGGCTGGTAAATCACGAGGATTCGGAATCAAAATATTAGTATTGCCCTTGTGCAGAAGGACCAAGCAATGCACGGTAAAAGCATAAATATGATACAGAGGCAAAGGAGTGACAAAACGCTCCTGGCCAATGGTTAAGCCATAATTAAAAAACTCCTGGGCCTGCATCATATTAGCAAGCAAGTTGCCATGACTAAGCATGGCCCCCTTGGCCAAGCCTGTGGTACCACCAGTGTATTGCAGCACGGCTAAGTGATCAGGGCTTAGATCGGGCATCTGCCACTGACTGGATTGACTTTGTTGTTGCCATTGCCGCCAGGAAATAGTGCGGCTTTTATCATAGCTGGGCACCATACCCTTTACATAGGACAAATAGCTATTGATCAAAACCGATTTAGGCCAGGGGTGCATATCGGCTAGGTCTGTTACCACTAGAGTCTTAACACTGGTTTGAGGCTGAACCCTAAGTGCCTTAGCTGCCATACCAGAATACACAACCAACAGCTTAGCACCGCAGTCATTAAACTGATGCACCATCTCTTCTTCGGTATAAAGAGGGTTGGTATTAACCAGCACCATTCCCGCCAACAGAGTACCGAATGCCATGACCGGATATTGCAAAATATTTGGCAACTGGACCGCAATTCGATCTCCCGGCTTTAAATTGGGTTGCTGCTGTAACCATGCAGCAAATTGACAAGACTGTCGCCAAAGATCGGCATAGCTTAATGTCGCCCCCAAACACTCGAAAGCACTTTGTTGAGCAAACTTCTGACAAAAGCTTTGCACTAAATGTGCTAATGAAGTGTAGGGGGTAGAATTAATGCTGGGGCTAATGTGCTCAGGGTAATGGCAAGTAAAGGCCATATAAACTCCAATTACTTTTTTCCATTTTAGCACAACTGCTGTGCCAGAGTGACAGGAAAATAGCTAGGCCTAATGATCTATCCAACTAAGGCCAATGTGCTTCAACCATTACATCGCCAAGGGTAAAACAACCTCTTGTATTAGTTGACCCTGACGCCACCATTGCAAGCAGCCTGGCTGCATGGCATGCCAGGATTCATCTTGAGTCAAAGGCTCGGTGGCCATAATGGCCACTCGATCATTAATGGTGGTGTGCTGTTTAAAATCTATTTGTAAATCACAGTCCAGTAAACTTGCCTTACCAAAGGGAGCTTGGCGAACAAGATAATGCAACTTGCTGCCACAGAAGACAAATAAATCTTCACCATTGCTGAGCATCATGTTAAACACACCCATTGCTGCCAAATGCTGACATGCGTATTGGATTTCATGCCAAATATTTAGCTTATTTAGCTCCGGCAAAGCTTTAAGACGACTCATCAACCAACAAAAGGCTTGCTCTGAGTCGGTAGTACCAACGGGCACAAAATGCCCCCGAGCTAATTCGCCGGCCCCAGTTAACTGACCATTATGAGCAAAGCACCACTGCCTGCCTTGCCATTCGCGAACAAATGGATGAGTATTTGCTAGGTTAACCTCTCCTACATTGGCCTGACGAATATGACCAATGGCTACCATGGCTTTCAATGGCAAGTGCTGCAGTAGGTGAGCAATTTCCGATTCCGAGGCTGGTAAGTCATCATGAAAACACATCAACCCTTGTGATCGAAACAATCCCAAACCAAAGCCATCTCGATGCGGGCCGACCTGCCCTCCCCGCAAACGAAGGGCTGCAAAAGAAAACTGAATATCCGTTGGCGTATTAGCGCTCATGGCCAACAGCTGACACATAAAAACCCCTTATGTTTTGTTATTGTCCGACTCATCCTTGGGCTTCTCCTCAGTTGCATCCCCCTCTGACTCTGCCTCTG
>SKIB01000083.1 GCA_007116635.1 Saccharospirillaceae bacterium | reverse complement strand
GCTGCCCTACATTAGCCAGGTGGCCATTGGTAAATTGGCCCAGCTGTCGGTCTTTGGCGATGACTATGACACGCCAGACGGCACAGGCGTGCGTGACTACATTCATGTGGTGGACTTAGCCCTGGGTCATTTAGCCTGTCTTGAGCGTTTGGCTCAGCAAAGTGGCTGGCAGGTTTGGAATCTGGGTACTGGCAAGGGGTATTCGGTGTTGCAAATGGTTAGGGCTTTTGAGCAAGCCAGCGGCCAGAGCATTGCCTATCGTATTGCTCCGCGTCGCCCCGGCGACATTGCTTGCTGTTATGCCAAGCCCGACAAGGCGCGTCAAGAACTGGGCTGGCAAGCCGAGCGTGGCCTTGAGCAAATGATGCAGGACACCTGGCGTTGGCAGCAGCAAAACCCTAATGGCTATCCTGATCCTGACTAATGCCACTGCTTTGACTTTTGCCGCTTGACGGCGTCCATCCCTGGCTGCCGACACCCCTCGCTCCCAGTTCCCAGCCCGCTCCTTGGGCTGGTTTCGCACCCATCCCAAAAGCAGCACTGCAATAGCTCCAGCTTGCCCTGCGTTAAGCGGATGCTGGCTTGTGGCCGTCGGCGGCGTCAGTAGCACAGGGATGTGCGGATGCGAATGCCCATGGATGGCGCAAGCGCTCATGGCGGGTTGTCACCCTGCGCCTAGTCGCAGGGTCCATAAATGAAGCAGCGCGCAGCGAATGCTCGCCAGAGGCCACAAGGCAGCAGCCGCAGCAGGGCTGGCGCAGCCTGTGAAGTCCGTGAGGAGATCCTGCGACTTCGCGCAGGATGACTAGCACAAGCGCAGGATGCCCCTTGACAGAATCAGAGGCTAGCAGGGACCGACCAGCTCCCAGCTATCGCCCGGAGGCGGGGTGTTAGACCACCACTTGGCACGATAGATGAAGCCATTGAGGCTAACCTGATCGCCAGTACCATAGCTCTGGTCACTCACGAACTCAGGCAGGGTACATTCACCCGGTTCAGGCTGCTGCCAATCCGAATCGGTAAAGGTTTGGTAAATACGATTCAACAAAGAGCGCTCGTCCTGCACGTCCTGAGACAGCTCCCAGAACATGATGCCACCCGCACGCTCCAAGGCCAGTCTGGCTTTCTTCTCCATGGTTTCAAGACCATTGTAGAAACAACCATCAAATTCATCAGCATTGGCATCACCGCCACGAGCCAAAATATCACGGTAGGCAATGAAGCGCGTGCGATCACGGCAATAGAAGGGCACGCCGAGAATGGCCTTTTCTTTGGGCAGTTGGCGCTGGCCAACCCAGTAATTCAGGGCCGCCTGAGCGATGTTCATGTCACTGTGTGGCGCTTCCCAAGGCCAGTTGTCATCATAGGCCATGATGTTGATGTATTTGACCAGATCAAAGACCTTGCTGTCGATGAACGCGCCATTCGCGCCACGGGACACCACGGCGGTTGATAGCTCAACACCCATGGGGTTTAGCATCTCATGCAGCTCTTGCATCAGCTGTAAAAATTGAGCCTGTTGGGTGCTATTACTAGGCCACTCCCAGTCGACATCAATGCCATCCAGCTCATATAGGATAACCGCATCTAGGATTTCGCCCTTGAAGCGTTCAAGCAGCAAAGGATCTTCCATAATGGCAGACCAAGCAGCGTCATTACCGCCACCATGGCCAATGTCCCAACCACCGATGGCTAACCAGATTTCGGTTGGTTTGTCTCTGGCGGCATCACGCAGGGCGGCCAAGTTTTGCGGCTCGCTGATGGTCATACTGCCATCAAAGTCGGGTAAGCCAAAGCTGTAGATAATCTTGCTCAACTGATGCCAAGCAATGCGATTGATGTCAAAGGCCCAAGAGGGCTGATAGGCAATGATGGGCATGGGTAGTGGGTCTTCAGGCATAACAGGGGGCTCATACTCTGCCAAACTGATGGTCAAGCGGTGGCTTACCTGATTAATCTCGCCACAGTAATCGGCGCTACCATCAATAAAAACCCTGTTGCGATCCACAATTAACTGGCCAGTTGTACCCTGAGTCAGAGTTAGTAAATCACCATTAATTTCTGCTTGGAGATCACCCTCTGCAAGCTCAGGGCGTAAGATATAGCTGCTGTTGCTGTCAAGATCTTCAGCGAATAGCTCGGCGAGGTCAACGCTCTGACCAACAGCAAGTGTTAGCTCCAGTTCTTCAATAATGCCTGGAGAGGGAATTAAACAGCCAATGGGTATGACTGTCACCTCAATCTGGTGATGGCTAGTGGTCTCAGGACAATTGGCTTGCAGCGGATCTGTTTTGCTGAAGTTGATTTTGATAAAACCAGTTTGTTCCGCTTGCAAAAAGGCCTGCAACCGATCCTGGGTAAGTTCGACTCTGGTGTTGTCTGTTTTGCTAACTTCAAATTGGAAGTTGGCGCTATTTGTTAACAGGGGGTCTTGTTCAAATAGCCAGTCCAATAAATCGATTTGTTCACTTGTGTGTAAGCTTAGTTCGAATTTACGGCTGGGCTCAGGCTCGGGGAACTGACACTGAGGTAGGGTTGGGGTGATGGTCGGCTCGGGAGAGATACTAGGGTCTGGTATGGGCCCGGGGCCTTGATTGGAATTGCAGGCTTGCAGACCAAGGCTGGCAAGCAGTGCAATCAGTAGTATTCGAATTGTTGTCATTGTTGTCTCCTATTGATTCACTTTGACAGTATCAATCAATAGGTGACATGGTTCTGTGAATACGATCTCATTGGTCGTTATTTGTGCATTTTGTGCGCTGTTAGAATGCGCGGCCCAAATTGGCTAGGGTTCAACGCCCCTGAGCAAGGCCAGTAAACCAAGTCTTCAGCCAGCCTTGCTGATTCACCAGATTCAATCCGCTGCTGCGCACCGAGCGCCAGTAGGGATTGTGACTGCCAAACAGTTGCTTAAAGCCGGTCATCAGTTGCAGGGTTAGGGCATTGTCCAGCTGACGCTGGCGCTGGTAACGATCCAGCAGTTGCTCATCGTTGAGCGTGCAGCCCGCTTGCTTGGCTTGGCCAAGTAACTGGCTTAGGGTACGAACATCAGCAAAGCCTAGATTAACCCCCTGGCCAGCCAGGGGATGAATGCTGTGCGCGGCGTCGCCCAACAGCAGAACGCCCTGATGGTGATACCGCTTGGCATGTTGGGCCACCAAGGGCGTGCTCTGCAGTGGGCTCTGAAGGCTGATTCTGCCCAACTGTGGGCCAAAGGCCTGGTTGAGTTCGGCTTCTTGCTGTTCTTTGGTCAGTTGCATGCGGCCAAGGCCAAGGTCCTGTGACCAAACCAGGGCCGCATGATGCCCCTGATCCACGGGCAAAATGGCGATTGGGCCTTGCTCAGTAAAGGCTTGATGGCAGATTTGCTGGTGTGGCCGCTCAAGGGCGACCAAGGCGGTCAGGGCCTGCTGCTGGTAGTCGGTTTGCTTAATCTCGATCCCTGCTTGTTGGCGCAGTTGCGAATGCTTGCCATCGGCGGCCACGATCAAGGTTGCTTGCAGTTGCTCGCCAGAGTCCAGCTCCAGCATGGCTGGCTGGCTGCCTTGCGCCGCTCGCCAGTGGCGGATTTGGCATAGATCAAAGATCTGGATCTGTTTGTGCCCTTGCAACTGCTGGTGCTGACAGGCCAGCAAGTCTTGATTGCCGACAATATGACCCAGGGTTGAGCCTGGCTCACCAAATTCGATCAGGCCAAGGCTTTGCTGATCCCACACCCTCATGCCCTGATAGGCAGTGGCCCTGACTGGCCAGCTGTTTTGCTCTTGAAGCCAGGTTCGGCTCTGGGCATTCAGTGCTACTACTGAGTTAGGTAGGGATTGGCTGGCCGGGCAGGGCAGGGCCATGCGGTCAACCAGTGCCAGATTCAAACCCTGCTTGGCCAAGGCCAGAGCCAGACTGCTGCCGGTCATGCCCGCGCCGACAATGATCAGGTCAAAATGGTTATTCATTTGCGGCTCCTTAGAGGTTCGGCTGCTTGGGGCGACCCATGGCAAAGTGAGCAAATAGGCCTTTGGCCCTTGGGCTGCTGGCCATAAGGTTGAGGCCCACTGAGCGACCGTGACGGATCAGGCTGTGTTGCTGATCGAAGAGCTGCACCAAGCCATGACTGAAGGCGCCAATCTGTTGCAGATCCGGCCATTGTTGTTGCTGGTAGTGCTGCAGCCTGTTAAGTTCGCCTAGGTCTTGCTGTTGCTGCCAAGCAGGGCGCAACACCTCAGCCAAGCGGCTGGCACCGCGCAAGGCCAAATTAAACCCTTGGCCCGCCACCGGGTGCAGGGCTAGGGCTGCGTTGCCGCATAGGGCCAGTCGCTGGCGCACCAATTCCTGAGACTGGCGTTTGACCAGCGGATAATGCTGCGCCTTGCCCAGTTGCTGTAATCGGCCAAGTCGCCAACCCAGGCGCTGCTGCACCTGTTGATAGAGCTGTTGCTCGTTGAGTGGTTGGCTGTCAATCAGCACCAAGGCATAGTGGCCAAGCTGCGCTAGAGGTAGAGCAGCCAAAGTACCCTGAGGGGTAAAGCGCTCAAAGGCTCGGCCAGCAATGGGCTCGGCAAAGACGGCATTTACTACATGGGCATATTGCTGATAAGCATGCTGGTGGCTGGCAATGCCCAATTGTTTGAGCAGGTTGGAGCGACCGCCATCAGCGACAATCAAGCAGGCGCAGCTCAGTTCACGGCCATCGCTCAGTTGTATCAGGCGTCGGTCGGCCAGCACCTGGCTGCCAATGACCTGAGTTTGCCAAGAAAATTCCAGCTCCGCATGGGCTGGGCGCTGTTGCCATAGTTGTTGGCCTAGCCAAGCATTGGGGCAGACCAGACCAAAAAAAGGCACGCCCTGTTGTTCGGCTTGCAGCAAACAATGGCCAAGCATGCCCTGCTCGCTGACATCTATGCTGTGCATGGCGGCCAGTGGAGCGCGCCAACTGCTGGGCAGCAGCGCATCCAGACGCTGCACACTGTCGAGGCTTAGGGCCGAGCTGCGGTCGTCAAAGCTGGGTGAATAGGGAGCGTACAGGGGCTCGGGGCTGGGGTCTACCAAAAGCACGCGAGGCTTAGCGCCCTGCTGATAAAGTAGGTGGCAGAGACTGAGGCCGGTTAAGCCCGCGCCAGCGATGATCAGGTCGTACATGCAAAGCCCTCTTGATCTCGGGATTATAGGCAGTGGCGGGCGCAGGAGCAAATGTCATTGGCCCATGCCCTTGATGAATTGGGCTTGAGCCTGAGCACCCTGTTGGTGGCTGCAGGCCTAGCTGTTCTGACAGGGTAAGGGCCGATATCCAGACAGTTATTTTGCGTCTTGGGGACAAATCTTGGACAATAGCGCACTTTGATTCAATCGCTGAGCACCTAGTCATGTCACAAGTCCAACAGGAAGTGGCCAAGCGCCGCACTTTTGCCATTATCTCACACCCGGACGCCGGTAAAACCACCATTACGGAAAAGGTCTTACTCTTTGGCCAAGCCATCCAAAAAGCCGGTACGGTCAAGGGTCGTGGTAGCGATCAACATGCTAAGTCGGACTGGATGGAAATGGAGAAGCAAAGAGGTATTTCGATTACCACCTCGGTGATGCAGTTCCCCTATCATGATGCTTTGATCAATCTGCTGGATACCCCAGGGCACGAGGACTTTTCGGAAGATACTTACCGTACGCTTACGGCCGTTGACAGTTGCTTGATGGTGATTGATGCCGCCAAGGGTGTTGAGGACCGCACCATCAAATTGATGGAGGTGACTCGTTTGCGCGACACACCCATTCTAACCTTTATGAATAAATTGGATCGCGACATTCGTGATCCCATTGATCTGATGGACGAGGTTGAGAGTGTGTTAAAAATTGCTTGCGCTCCCATCACTTGGCCCATTGGTTCGGGTAAGCTATTCAAAGGGGTGTACCACCTACAGCGTGACTGTGCTTATCTCTATAAAACAGGTCAAGGGCATCGTATTCAAGAAGAGCAGCGCATTGATGGCCTGCATAGCCAAGCTATGACCGATGCTCTGGGTGACTTTGCCGATGAGCTGCGTGAGCAAATTGAACTTTTACAGGCAGCTTCACATGAGTTTGACCAGGAGTTGTTCTTGGCTGGTCAGTTAACCCCAGTATTTTTTGGTACTGCTTTGGGTAACTTTGGTGTTGACCACATGCTGGATGGTTTGGTCGATTGGGCACCCAAACCCATGGCTCGTCAGCGTGAGACTGGGGAAGTGGTGGCGGCGGAAGACGAGCGCTTCTCCGGCTTTGTGTTTAAGATTCAAGCCAACATGGATCCTAACCACCGTGACCGAGTGGCCTTTATGCGGGTTTGCTCGGGCAAGTTCGAGAAGGGCATGAAGTTGCTGCAAAGCCGCACCGGCAAAGAAGTACGCATCTCCAATGCCATTATGTTTCTGGCCGGTGACCGCGCCAATCTTGAAGAGGCTTGGGCTGGCGACATCATTGGCCTACATAACCATGGTACCATTCAGATTGGCGACACCTTTACCTGGGGTGAAAATTTCCGCTACGGTGGCATCCCCAATTTCGCGCCTGAATTGTTCCGCCGCATTCGCCTTAAAGATCCACTCAAGTCCAAGCAGTTGCAGAAGGGCTTGATCCAGTTGTCGGAAGAGGGCGCGGTGCAGCTGTTCCGACCGCTGAAAAACAACGATCTGATCCTAGGTGCTGTGGGTGTGCTGCAGTTTGATGTGGTGGTGCATCGCCTGAAGCACGAATATCAGGTTGAGGCCATTTACGAACCCATTTCGGTGGCCACAGCCCGCTGGGTGTACCCCAAAGAGGGTGAAATGGTGGCCAAGTTTGAAGCCTTCAAAAATAAAGCCCATGACAACCTGGCCTTGGACGGTGGAGACAATCTGGCCTATATTGCGCCCACCATGGTCAATCTGCAGTTGGCGCAAGAGCGTCACCCCGAGGTACACTTTGCCAAAACCCGAGAGCACTGATGGCCTGGTCAGGGTAAAGTATTAAAATTAAGTAATCTTTGGCGCGGTTGGCGAAATTTTTTTTGACAGCCAATCGCGCAGTGCTAAGCTGTAAATGTCTAGGGAAGACCACCAATCTTGGTTAATCAATCTTGATAACACCATTTTGAACTATTAAAGGAATACGACCTATGAAACATAACCTTTCTTTCTGCAAATCCTTCATTGCCCTTGTTATCTCTATCTTTGCTCTGTCGTCCATGGCCTCTGCTCAGGTTGAGACTGCCATTGATGAAAACCAGCAACTGCAACTGGCCATGGTTGAGATGGTACGAGTGAACATCAATACCGCTGGTCCGCAAATGTTGGCCGATGTCCTGGTTGGCGTTGGCCCTGCCAAGGCACAAGCCATCATTGAATATCGTGAGCAGCACGGCCCCTTCACCAGTGTGGAAGACCTTGCCAAGGTGCGCGGCATCGGCATGGCCACGATTGAGCGTAACCGTCAGCTGATCGAGTTGTAAGCCTAAAACCCAAAAAAGCCAGAACCGTCTTCCCTGAATAAAAAAGCCAGCATTGCTGGCTTTGCTGTTTTGTCGCCAGAGTGGTTTAGCTGGGTTGGCAGTAGAGGCGTTGTAGCAGAGCCATCATTTCGACCACTTCGGTGCTGGCCAGTTGATAATAGATTTGTTTGCCTTGGCGTCTGGTGTTGACCAAGCCTTCTTGGCGCAGCACGGCCAGCTGCTGTGACAGGGTAGGCTGGCTGATGCCGACACTGGCTTCTAGGTCGCTGACGCACTGTTCTTGTTGTAACAGCTGGCAGAGCAACAGCAGGCGATCTTGATTGCCCATGGTTTTCATAAGGCTGCAAGCTGACAAAGAGGCTTGGCGCATTTGCTCTAGGCTGATGTCGTTCATAGGGCATCCAAATACATAAGGTTAAAACATTATATCAAAGTCATAGTTATTTCCTAGCTTAATTATTGGCCAGCCCTGTGACTGAATGGCATCAGGGCCTTGGTTTGTTGCGGATTAGCCACTAGACTGCCGTGATTCACATGAGGGTGCTTAGATGCTGTTATTTTTCCTTGCTCTGTTATTGGGGCTGGTGGCTCTTACTTGGAGTGCGGACCGCTTTGTGGCCTCTGCAGCCCTAGTGGCGCAGCGTTTGGGTTGGTCAAGCTTTGTCATCGGCGTGCTGATCATTGGTTTTGGCACCAGCGCGCCAGAATTGATGGTTTCGGCCATGGCGGCACTCTCAGGTAATCCTGCCTTGGCGCTGGGGAATGGCTATGGCTCCAACATCGCCAACATCGGTTTGGTGTTGGCTCTGGTGGCGCTCCTTGCCCCGGTGAGTTTTCATGGTTCGCTGCGCAGAGTGCAACTGCCCATGCTGCTATTGGTGACCCTGGTGGTCATGCTGCTGTTGCTTAATGGCCAGCTATCACGCTGGGATGCTTTGTTGCACCTGCTGCTCTTTGTGTTGATGATGTACCTCAGCTTGCGTTTTGGCGGTGAGCAAGGGGAGCCAGAGTTGCCGGAGTCTGCTTCGGCCTCGGCGCCTATGACTGCCGCTTGGCTGTGGCTGGTGTTTGCGCTGTTGTTGCTATTGGCCAGTTCTAGGTTGTTGGTTTGGGGTGCCGTGGGTTTGGCCACTGCCTTTGGTGTGAGCGAGCTGATCATTGGCTTGACGCTGGTGGCGGTGGGAACATCTTTGCCTGAGTTGGCCTCGGCTTTGGCGGCTATTAAACAAAAACAGCAAGACATGGTGCTTGGCAACATTATGGGCTCGGCCTTTTTTAACATGTTGGCAGTGGTGGGGTTGGCGGCCTTGATTAGCCCTTTGAGTTTTGACTCTGTGGTCTTGACTCGCGATTGGTCGGCGATGTTTGTCTTTACTCTGCTATTGTGGTTAATCAGTTGGCGCAAGGCTCCTCAGTTGAGCTGCCTGCTGGCTGGTGGCTTGCTGCTGGGCTATGTGGCGTATTTGGCGCTGCTCTGGTGGCCAGATCTTTGATGCCAGTTTTTGGCTACCATGGATGCTTGCCTATTTGCTTCGTGGCTTATGTCATCCTGTGTTGACCTCGTCATCCTGCGCTTGAGTTCGTCACCCTGCGCCTCTGCCAGTCATCCTGCGCGTAGTCGCAGGATCTCTTGAGTAAGCACGGGTCTACCCTTTGCCGCCCAGTCGCTGGTCTGGCAACTGGGCTCTCGGGGACGCTATTCGCCGTCCTGGCCGCTTGACGGCGTCCATCCCTGGCCGCCGACACCCATCGATCCCAGTTCCCAGCCCGCTCCTTGGGCTGGTTTGCCACCAATTCATAAAGCATCACTGCAACAACTCCAGCCAGCCCTGCGTTAAGCGGGTGCTGGCTTGTGGCTGTCGGCGGCGTCAGGAGCACAGGGATGTGCGGATGCGAATGCCCATGGACGGCGCAAGCGCTGTTGGAGGCCTGTCACCCTGCGCGCAGTCGCAGGGTCCACAAAAAATGCAGCGCGCAGCGAATGTTCGCCAGAGGCCACAAGGCAGCAGCCGCAGCAGGGCTGGCGCAGCCCGAGAAGTCAGTGAGGAGACCCTGCGAATTCGCGCAGGCTGCCATAGAATCCGCTATGCGAATCGTTTTATATAGTCGCAGTGAACTTGCAGGCTTAGGGCATTGGGGCGTAGCTCTTGGATGGCGGGCTTGGCCTTGGCTAGGTTCCAGCCCTTGGCCAGCAGGATACGAGCTGCTGCTAGGCCGGTGCGGCCTGAGCCACCCTTGCAATGCAGGGCAATGCCTTTGTTGTTGGCTAGGCATTGTTCGACCTCAGCCAAGCCTTGCTCGAAGGCCTGTTCAAAGGCTTGCTCCGGCGCTTTGTCGTCTTGTACTGGCCAATGCTGCCAGCTCATACCCCTTGCTTGGCATTGCTCGGCAATTTGGTCTAGGCCGTTGCGTGACATTTCTTCACTTTGCATCAGGGTGATGACTAATGTACAGCCAGCAGCGGCTAGTTCGTCAAGGCTGTCTTCCAGCGAGCTTTTTTTGCTGCCAGGACAGGGTGTTAGAAGTAAGAAACCTTGCTGGGGGCTAACTTCCAGTGTCCAGAATGGATGAGACATGCTTTGTCCTCCTTTGTTAAAATAAAACCGCAATAAAGACTCTATTGTAAAGCTCAATATGACATTAAGATGACAATAGTAAGAATTTAGTAACAATGGTTAGTTGTTTGAGTCTCGAGATCTTGTTCTGACTGCTAGGTTCGTAGGGCGCAGGGGTCAATTATTGGGTTCAGAGAGCCATTGAAGCAAATCCACGGCCAGCTCATCTTTACTGGCCATGCCAACATAGGTTTTAAGTAGTTCGCCATCTGGGTTGAATAGATAGGCGCTAGGCATGCCTAATAGCTCAAAGTGCTGCATGAGATCGTTATGGCGGTCGCCCGCCCAAAGCAGCTCAAAGTCAACAGGATGTTGTTCCATAAACTCTAGGGCTTGATCACGATCTAGGTCCAAACTCACGCCAATGATGTGAAGCGCAGGGTGTTCAGCAATCAGTAATTGATAGGCAGGGAAGGTTTCCCGACATGGCAAGCACCAGCTAGCCCAAAAATCCACTAATAACCACTGGCCCTTGGCCTCTGACAGACGAACTTCAGGCCCAGATTTTAGGTTGTTCAATGGCCAGTCTGGCAGACTTTGTGCCTGTGACCATGACACTATTAATAGCAAAGCTGCTAGGGCTTTGAGCATTGTAATATGACCCTGTTATTTTTTACGTTTTACGTACAAAACTAAGCTGTGGTCTAGAAGTTCAAAGCCATGCTGATTGGCAATAGCGTTTTTAAGCTCTTCAAGACGTTCATCGTAGAACTCAATGACCTCGCCAGTAGCGGTTTCTACCATGTGATCATGGTGCTGACCATCAGAGAGCTCAAATACTGCCTGGCCACCGGCAAAGTTGTGCTTCATTACTAAGCCTGCGGCTTCAAATTGAGTAAGCACGCGGTAAACTGTTGCTAGACCAATTTCTTCGTCCTGTTCTAGCAGACGGCGATAAACATCCTCAGCACTCAGGTGATGTTCTTTGTATTTTTCCAGCAGCTGTAAAATAGTCAGTCTTGGATGAGTAACCTTCAAGCCTGCGTTACGAAGTTCGAGTTCATCTTTCTTATCTGCCATTAGACACCTTTTCTCTCTGTGCGGAATTGCTTACTATGTGCATTCAATTCTAGGTTAAAAGATATATGCGTACGCTATTATTCCTTGCTCTGACATTAATTGCATCCTTTTCCTTGACTGCCTGCGGTTGGATAGGGCCATATCAGCGTCCATTGCATCATGGGCATCAGTTTGAAGTGGAGCAAATTGAACGTTTGCAACCAGGTATGTCGCCCACCCAAGTGGTGCAAATCCTTGGTACACCCTTGCTGCCCAGTGAGCGCACTGATGCTGAGTTGATTCTTTCTTACCCCCTTGATCTGGGGGACAGGCAAACAGAGATATGGCAATTAACCTTTGTTAATGAGCAATTGCAAGAGTTCGACTTACCAGAATCATTTGAGTAAACACCTTAAATGATTGGCTTGATCAGTCTGGCTGAAGAATGCTGCACTTTTATGTTTTAGTTCGGTTTTCGTCAGCCTGCTGCTCTTTAGCTAGTTTCTTTGCTCGGTTAGCACGTGCCGCCTTAGGGTCGATCAATAGCGGGCGATACAGTTCTATGCGCTCGCCAGCCTGAATGCTTTGTGCCTCGGGCTTGGCCACGCGCTTACCCCAAATGCCCATCGGTAAACTGGCCACCTGCAAACCGGGGAAGTACTGCTCAATGCCACTTTGCAGGGCTGCGTCCAGCACACTGGTACCAGGGTTAACCCAAAGACGAACGATTTTTTGTTTTTCCGGCGTGGCATAGGCCACTTCGATTTCGATTTGTTCAGACATAGACTTGCTCCGCCCTCAGGCAAAAACGGTTAACCATGGAATCGGCCAGATCGGTCAGAATGGGGCGCAGGGCAAAACCCAGCAGGCCATTGACCTCAAAGTCCAGCTCAAAGCTGATCCGACATCCTTGATTTGGCATGGGATCAAATAGCCAATGGCCTTGCAAACGCTTCAAGGGGCCATATTTTAATCGCAGGTCAATGCGATTGGGTGGATGATTCTGATTGCTGGTGGCAAAGCACTGCTCAAAGGGGCCTTTGCGTACACAGAGTTCGGCTTCGATTTGTTGCTCGTTTTGTGTCAGAATCTTTACTCGAGCTATTTCTGGAATAAACTCAGGGTAGCGAGCCACATCATTGACCAGAGTAAACATCTGGAGTGGCGTTTTTTGCACCATGGCAGACCGTTTAACTTTCATAATGCCCCTAACATTGTTTGCCAGCATGTTACCCAAAGCTGAGCCTGTGAACAAACGGCAAACTAGGAATCTGTGATGTCTAAAGACAAAAATCCCAGTCGCACCATTGCGCTGAATAAAAAAGCCAAATTCGATTACCACATTGTTGACCGCTTTGAAGCCGGGATGGCGCTGCAAGGCTGGGAGCTTAAGAGTATTCGCGCCGGTAAAGTACAGCTGCGCGACAGTTACGTGACATTTCACCAAGAAGAAGCCTTTTTGTTTGGCGCGCACATTTCGCCCCTGCTCAGTGCTTCCACCCATGTGATTTGTGACCCAACCCGCACCCGCAAGCTGCTGCTGCATCGCCGCGAACTGGATAAGCTGATGCGCCACACCACGGCCGAGGGCTTCACCTGTGTGGCCTTGGCCATGTACTGGAAGGGCTCTAGGGTGAAGTTGGAAATTGCCATTGTGCGCGGTAAAAAAGATCATGATAAACGACAAACCATCAAAGAGCGGGAGTGGAATCAGCAAAAATCACGAGTGCTCAAGGCCAGCCTCAACCGCTAGTATTTGATTAAGCCTGCAAAGCTGTGATCTCTGCTTGCCTTATGGCAAGCCTTGAACTCAAAACATGAATGGCTTATTGCAGGGCAATGACATATACTAGGGCTGTACTGCAAGTTTATCGGGGGCGAAACGGCTTCGACGTGGATTACAAAGCTTGAGGTGCATGCCGTGATGGCAACCAATCACGTAAATCAAAGTTGCAAAACAATAGTTGCAAACGACGACAACTACGCTCTAGCCGCTTAATCGGCTAGCCCTTGCTGGATTGGGCTTAGACTTTCCTACCAAGGGTAAAATTACTAAGATCGCGACAAAGGTTATCTAGGCCGGCGTTGCTAAATTTAATCCTAGGTGCGCCAATGCAATCGCCTGTCCTTCGGCGCTGCTGCGGTCTAACTTTTAAATAGAAGAGGCTAAGCATGTAGTACCAATAGTGGAGAGTTTGCGGACGCGGGTTCAACTCCCGCCGCCTCCACCAATTAGAAGGGTCTGGATTTGCCAGGCCCTTTTTATTTCTCTAACTTTGGGCGTTCATCCGCTAGCATCCTCAGCCTTGCTCGCTGTCAAAAAGTTCTGTTCCATGCTCTGGGCGGGTGAATTACCGCTGCCACCAATGATTTTGGCAGGTATACCAACTGCAGTGGTGTGTGCGGGTACAGAAGCAAGGACCACCGAGCCAGCACCAATGCGAGCCTGCTCTGCGATTTCAATGTTGCCCAGTATCTTAGCGCCTGCGCCTATCATTACCCCGGAGCGAATTTTGGGGTGGCGATCACCCTGTTGATTGCCGGTGCCGCCCAGGGTCACTCCCTGCATGATGGATACATTATTGCCAATCTCTGCCGTCTCGCCAATGACAATGCCAGTGGCATGATCCAGCATCAAACCATGGCCTATGCGACAGGCAGGGTGAATATCGACGGCAAAGACTTCTGAACAACGGCTTTGGATAAACTGGGCAAGCTCTTGGCGTTGATGTTGCCACAACCAATGGGCCAAGCGGTGAGTCTGCACCGCGTGAAAGCCCTTTAGATGTAAGAGCACATTGAGGTAGCTGCCTGCCGCTGGGTCGCGCTCAACAATGACCTGCATGTCATGGGCGACCTGAGTCATCAGTTGGTCGTCCGCAGCGAAGGCCTGATCAAATAGCTCACGAATGGTGATGGCTGGAACCACAGGGTCGGATAATTTATTGGCGATCACAAAGCTCAGGGCCGAGCCTAGGCATTGATGACTGAGCACCGAGGCATAGACATGGCTGGCCAGCAGGGGTTCTTTATTGACCAGTTCCAGGGCTTTAGAATGGAGTTGTTGCCAGATGTGATTGCGCATATGCAGGCCTCGTTGGTTGCTGTCACCGCTAGAGTTTGCCGATGATCAGTTGAGACCTGCACCATAAACCATGAGTGCTTGCTAGGCAACGGGGCCTGCATTACCTCAGCCCCGTGCTTGATAATACTTCAGACACTGATTTCGGTATCACTAGCGCAAAAACGGATAGCCCTGATTCTGCACCGTGCTGATGTTCCACACCCTGGTGAAGTCCCAATGGCTGAAGCTGGCTCGCTCTTTCATCCGGGCGCTGGGCAGGCCAGTGCCAATGGTGCTGGTGCTGTGCCCTGTGACCTGGGTGTCCCAGAATAAGGAGAAACTCAGGCTGTCATAACTGCTGCCTGCAATGGGGCCGGACACCGTGCTTCGCTTGCTTACCGAGCCTGCCACATAGCTGTAGGCCGTGGCGCCCTGATAGTTGTAGCCAATCAAGCCACCGGTGAAGCCAGGGCCGGATACCTGGCCACGGAAATAACTGTCGCTGATGCCGCCGTTGTTGATCACACCCACCAAGCCGCCTGCAGCACCTGCAGCGTTTTGCCCTAGGCTAATGCGCCCAATGCTGTAGCTGCGCTCAATCAGGGCATGGCTGTAGCCGACCAGACCGCCAATGTTGTCCCAGCCCTGCACATTGCTGGTGCTGTGGCTGTCGGCAATGCCACCACTGAACAGGCTGCCCACCAGGCCGCCAACATTGGTCTGGCCATTGAGCTCGGCAGCACTGCTACTTTTACTGATGGCTACCTGATCGCTTAGTCCTCCACCGACCAAGCCGCCAACATAGTCGCGCCCGCGGACCTGGCCGCTGACGCTGGTGTTCTCCAGCTGGCAGCCATTGGCGGTGCGGCAACTGCCAGCGATGGCGCCAACCTGATCCCTACCCTGGATGTTGACCTGGGTGAGGTGCAAATTGGTAATCTTGGCCTGTTCCAGCTGGGCGAAGAGGCCAACCTGGTTGTGCTCAGGTGCATGGATTCTAAGCTGGCTGATGCGATGATGATTGCCGTCATAGACCAGTGCGCTGCTTTGGCTTGTGCCATTAAGGGCTTGGCCTAGGGGTAAGAAGCCCAAACCTGAGTGCCAAAAGTTACTGGATTGAGCATTGATGTCGCGCATTTGCCGCACATGCAAGGGCTTGGGTCGATTGGGATTGGTCAGTTCAAAACGCAAATCATGCAACTGCTGCAGGCTGTGCACCTGAAGTGGGTCATGTGCTGTGCCTTGGCCGCACCATTGCTGTAAGCAGGGGTTAAGATTCGGGCTTGGGCTGGGCTGCCAGCTGGGGCTGGGTGAGGGTTGCCAAGTTGGGCTTGGGCTTGGCTGCCAGGTAGGGCTGGGAGAAGGCTGCCAAGTTGGCTGTGGCGAGGGTTGCCAAGTGGGTGTGACCACTGTGCCCAGGCCTCCCTCGCCCGGTGGCGCTTCAACCACATAGCAAGCCGTTAGCAACAGGGTAAGTAAAAGAGGTGTGAGCTGTTTCATGGCGGTGTCCACTGCGATCTGAATTAATTTCAGTATGCCAATCCATGGCTGAATCAAAGCTGACCAACAATGACTTGCTTGACCCGCTCAAACAGAGGGCTACAAACGGTAGCGATTCAGCTGTTTGCTCTCTTTGGGTACTCTGGCAATGAAAGACGCACGCATGGGGGCAGG
>SKIB01000108.1 GCA_007116635.1 Saccharospirillaceae bacterium | reverse complement strand
GCAATTATCGGGTGCAACAGGGGCAAATCCTGCTGCGTTATCAACAGCAGTGGATTGATCTTGCCACCGCCGAGCCATTCAGCGTGCTGCGCTTGCGCCGAGCACATCTGGGCTATGTCAGTCAGTTTTTGCGCGTGATCCCAAGGGTCAGCAGTCTGGACCTGGTGGCGCAGAGTGCCATGGCGGGCGGGCTGGACAAGGCTCAGGCCTACCAGCGTGCCCAACAGTTACTGGCACGGCTATCCATTCCAGAGCGGTTGTGGCAGTTGGCACCGGCCACCTTTTCAGGGGGTGAGCAGCAGCGGGTCAACATTGCCCGAGGCTTTGCCATTGACTACCCCATTTTATTGCTCGACGAGCCCACGGCCTCCTTGGACGCCAAAAATCGCCAGATCGTGATTCAGCTGATTAATGAAGCCAAGGCCCGAGGCGCGGCCTTGGTGGGTATTTTCCATGACGATGAGGTGCGCGAGGCCGTGGCGGATCGCTTATTGCCCATGCGCGCACCCTTGCAGGGGGTTGCATGAAAGGTATTTTAACCAACGCCAAGCTGGTGCTGGCGAATGAAGTGGTGCTGGGTACTCTGGTACTGGATCAGGGGCATATTCAAGCCGTGGATCAAGGCTTGTCGAGCTTACCGGGTGCGGTGGATCTGCAGGGCGATTACCTGCTGCCGGGCTTGATCGATATGCACACCGACCATTTGGAAAAGCACATTGAGCCAAGGCCGGGCGTGCGCTGGCCAGGCTTGCAGGCGGTGTTGAGCTACGAAGCCCAGCTGAAACAGGCGGGCATCAGTACGGTCTATGATTCTCTGTGCGTCGGCAATAGCCTGCGTAAGCCAGAGCGTACCGATTTGCTGTCGCCCATGCTGCAAGGCATTGCCGAGGCCCGGGAGTTGGGCATGCTGGCAGTGGATCACCTGCTGCACATGCGCATGGAAATCACCGACCCTGATTTGATGACGCTCTTTGCGCCCTTTATTGACCATGCCGACATTCGTTTGCTGTCGATCATGGATCACTCCCCTGGTCATCGCCAATCGCCAGATGTGCAGAGTTACAAGCACAAAATCAAGGCGCACATGGGCATGTCCGATCTGGAGGTGGAAGAGCATGTTGATTTCCTACTCAATGCCTCGCGCACCATCGGCCCCAGCCATCGCCTGCAGCTGTGTGAACTGGCCAAAGCCCGTGGTTGGCTGCTGGCCAGCCATGACGACGACAGCCCAGAGCAGGTGGCCTTGGCCAAACAGCTGGGCATGAGCATTGCCGAGTTCCCCACCACCTTGGCGGCAGCGGCAGCGGCCCATGCTCAGGGCATGGCCACGGTCATGGGCGCACCCAATGTGATCAATGGCGGTTCGCACTCTGGCAATGTGGCGGCCCATGAGCTGGCAGCAGTGGGTTTGCTGGATATTCTGTCCTCTGACTATGTGCCCACCAGCTTGCTGCAGGCCTGCTTTTTGCTGGCGCAGCGCCAGGACAACGACCTCAATCTGGCGCAAGCCGTGGCTTTGGCCAGCAATAATGTCGCCAAGCATTTGCACTTGGCCGATCGCGGACGCCTAGAGGTGGGTCTGAGGGCCGATCTGCTGCAGGTGCGCTGTTGGCAGCAGCAAGCCTTTGTGAAGCAACTGTGGATTCAGGGCAAGCGCCAATTCGCGCACTAGGAGGCAAGATGTTACAAACCCAAGCCCCTCAGGGCCAGCGAGTTCAGGAGCAGGTGCTCACCAATGTGCGTTTGGTGCTTGCCGATCAGGTGGTGCTAGGCTCCATCGCCCTGAGCAAAGGGCGTATCAGCCAGATCAGTGACCGAGGCAGTCAGCTGGCTCATGCGCAGGATTGTCAGGGTGACTGGCTGCTGCCCGGCCTGATCGAGATGCACACCGATAACATCGAAAAGCACCTGCAGCCCCGGCCAAAGGTATTCTGGCCCGACACGCGCGCGGCCTATTTAAGTCATGATTGGCAAATGGCCAGTGCCGGCATCACCACGGTCTATGACGCCCTTGGCCTTGGCGAATACAACAAGGCCAGCGGTCGCCGTGAGCTGTTGGCACGAGCGGTCGATGCCATCAGTGACCCAGACAATCGCCAGCACAGTAGAGTCGAGCACCTGTTGCACCTGCGCTGTGAGCTGGCCGATGAAATGGTGTGTGACTTTTTTGATCAGGTGGCCAACAACCCCTATGTGCATCTGCTGTCCTTAATGGACCACACCCCGGGTCAGCGCCAGTGGCACGATTTGGAAAAGTACGCCACCTTTCATCGTGATAAGGGCTGGGACGCACAACAGTTGGCCGACAATGTCGCCATGCGAACCGAGCTGCAGCAGCGCTACAGTGAGAGCAATAGGCAATACTTGGTGCAACAGGCTCAGCAGCGGCGCTTGGTGATCGCCAGTCATGACGACACCACCCTGGAACATGTGCATCAGGCTAAGAGCGAGGGGGCCAGCATCAGCGAGTTTCCCACCACGCTGCTTGCCGCGCAAGAGGCTCGCCGCCTCGGCATGGCCAATGTGATGGGCGCACCCAATCTGCTGCGCGGCCAGTCGCATTCGGGCAATGTGTCAGCGCTGCAGCTGGCGCAGGAGGGCTTGCTGGATATCTTGTCTTCTGATTACGCGCCCGCCGGACTGTTGCAAGCGGTGTTTCGTTTGCACCAGTTGGAGGTTTGTAGCCTACCGGACGCCGTGGCCTTGGTCACCAGCCGTGTGGCGCAAGCCCTGTCACTGGACGACCGTGGCGAGTTGCGTCCCGGAATGCGCGCCGATTTGGTGCGTGTTACCAAGGTGTTGCAAACCCCTGTGGTGCGTCAGGTCTGGAGCCGTGGCCAGCAGGTGATCTAGCGAGCTGTACTTGGATTAGGTTGACAGGAATAAGGCAGTTTAAAGACAAAAAATTCGTGAAAACTTAATCGAACTGCAAGAGAAAATTAGTTTTAACCCGCAACAATGGAATCACATTCAACGAACTGAGCGGCCATAGGTATAGATCTCTATACCATGGGCGCCTTAGGAGATTTCCATGTTGCAGGTTAAGGCGTTAAACAAACGGTTTGCCAGTACCCATGCGGTCAAAGAGGTCAGTCTTGAGATCGCCAAGGGCGAAATGGTTGGTGTGATTGGCAGTTCTGGCGCAGGCAAATCCACCATGCTGCGTTTGCTCAATCGTTTGATTGAGCCAAGCAGCGGTCAGGTAATCTTTGATGGCCGTGACATCACCGCGCTTAAGGGCAAAGAGTTACGCCATTGGCGCGCGCAGTGCGCCATGATTTTTCAACAGTTTAATCTGGTGCCTCGCCTAGATGTGCTGACCAATGTGCTGTTAGGGCGGGTCAGTTATAACCCTACCTTGCCGATGATGATTCGTCACTTCTCTGCTTCTGACCGTGCGCTGGCCGCTCAGGCCCTTGAGCGCGTCAATCTGTTACCCCAAGCCCTGCAGCGTGCCGACACCCTGTCAGGCGGTCAGCAGCAGCGAGTCGCCATTGCCCGTGCCCTGATTCAACAGCCGCAAATCATTTTGGCGGACGAGCCCATCGCCAGTTTGGATCCACGCAACGCCCAGATGGTGATGGACAGCCTGCGCGAAATTAATCAGCGCGATGGCCTTACCGTGCTCTGTAACCTGCACACCCTGGACACCGCCAAGCACTACTGTGACCGCATTGTTGCCATGCAGCACGGCGCTGTGGTGTTCAATGGCTCGCCAGAGCAACTGGACAGCAAGACCATTCGTGCCATTTACGGTGGCCAAAGCGATGCCCAAGACCTGATCGAAGGCATCACCAGCACCAGCCTCACCGCCAAGGTCGCGGTGCCGGCCTAACCCTGTTACCCATAAATAGACGGAGAAAACCATGTTGAAACAATTATCTAACCTGTTAATGGGCGGCCTTGCGGCCAGTGCCTTACTGCTCAGCAGCGCTCAGGCGGACTGGCGCAAAGACTTCCCTGAAATTCGCTACGCCGTTACGGCCAGTGAAGCCGAGGCCGACATGAACATGCGTTTAGGCCCCTTTGTCGCTTATATGGGCCGTGAGCTGGGAGTGCCCGTACGCATTTATCGCACCACTGACTACGCCGCAGCCGTTGAAGCCATGCGTGCCGATCAGGTTGAGTTTTTCCGTGTGGGCCCAGCGGCCTATGCTCTGGCTGACCGAGTAATGGGTGACAAAGCCCAACCCATCGCCACCGATGTCACTCCTGGTGGCGTGCGTGGCTACTACTCCAAGGTTTTTGTTCGCGCCGACAGCCCATTTCAACGCATTGAAGACCTGCAAGGCAAGGTCATGGCCTTTGTTGACCCGAACTCAGCCTCGGGCTTCCAAGCACCAAACTATTACCTTAACCAAGCAGGTATCAACCCAAACAGCTACTTTGCCAATACGGTGTTCAGTGGCAGTCATGAAAACTCCATCATGGGTGTGATCAACGGCCAGTTCGACGCAGCCTTTAACTGGTGGCACAACGACAACCGCAGTAATCCGCATCGTATGGCCGACAAAGGCATGATCAATCTGGACGACCTGCGCATCATTTGGTCATCGGAAATGAT
>SKIB01000032.1 GCA_007116635.1 Saccharospirillaceae bacterium | reverse complement strand
CCCATAATTTTTCCAACTGCCTCAGCGACACGGCCTGAGCCACCTGCTGCTCCGACATGGGTTCTCCCTGTAAATCAGCGATAGTTAAGGCCAAGCGCCAAATCCGATGATAGGCTCGGGCGGACAAGGATTGCTGTGCGGCTAGGCGCTGCAACAGGGCTTCGGCTTTGCTTGGCATGGGTGCCAGATTTGCCAGCTGTGCAGGGTTTAGTAACGAATTAGCAACGCCTTGCCGCTCCATCTGCCGTTGCCAGGCCTTTAGCACACGCTGGCGCACCTCTTCGCTACTTTCTCCAAGGGGTGCAGACTGCAACTCTGCCATGCTCAGTGCCGCCACCTCAACCTGCATGTCAATGCGATCCAGCAAGGGGCCAGAAATTCGCGCCAAATATCGCTGCATGGCCATTAGGTCAGCAGCCGCCACTCGATCTGGCATTTGGCCCGATGGACTGGGGTTCATGGCGGCGATCAGTTGAAAGTCGGCAGGAAAGCGCAAGCGGTGCTGCGAACGACTGATGAGAATTTCTTTGTTTTCTAAAGGTTCGCGCAATACATCTAGGTTTTTACGGCTGAACTCAGGCAGTTCGTCCAAAAACAACACCCCATGATGACTCAGGCTCACTTCGCCAGGCTTGGGTTTGCTGCCGCCGCCGACCAGCGCGATCCCAGAACTGGTATGGTGCGGTGCACGAAAGGGACGCTGCCCTAGGCTCGGAGGCCGTTGATTGGCAATGGAGTACAGGCTCTGTACCTCCAAGCTCTGCTCAAAACTCAGGGGTGGCAAGATGCCAGGCAGGCGCTCAGCCAACATGCTTTTACCCGTACCCGGCGGGCCAAAGAACAGTAGGTTATGCCGCCCTGCTGCTGCCACTTCCAAAGCAAAGCGCGCCATGGGCTGAGCAATGACATCCTGCATGTCTGGGTATTGGTCGTAACCCGAATGTTGCACAGCGGGTAATTCTGGCCAAGGCTGTTTGGCCTGTAAAATGCGCACCAACTGTGCCAAGTCATGGGCCATATAGGTTCCTGTTGGGTAAGCCGCTGCTGCATTAGAGGCATCTTTTTCACCCACAACTAACCTGTGTCCTGCCTGTTTGGCTGCCAAGGCCGCTGGAATCACGGTATGCACAGGACGTAGCTCACCTGTAAGGGAAAGCTCTGCCAACCATTCGGTGTTGTCCAGGGTAGCCAAAGGAATCTGGCCATCGGCTGCCAATATGGCCAGGGCAATGGCCAAGTCATAGCGGCCACCCTCTTTAGGCAGGTCCGCTGGAGCAAGGTTAACAATGATGCGTTTATTATTTGGAAAACTGAGCTCAGCATTCTGAATGGCGCTGCGTACCCGCTCTCTGGCTTCCTTAACAGCGGTTTCAGCCATGCCGACCAACATAAAGCTTGGCAGACCGTTGGCAAGAAACACCTCGACCTCTACAGCTATGGCCTCTAGGCCTACCTGTGCACGGCAAATGGTTTTCGCGTTTGACACCCTGATATCCTCCTTGTTGGGCAATACTTATGCATTATAGTTGCTTGTTGTGTTTTTTCATCCTTAGCTACTCAATTTGCTAGTTAACAACAATTCCGAGCATTGACCACAGACTTACCCACAGGCCTTAAAGTTTAACAACCAGTCAACATGACAGCCATCACATAAAAACCCTTGTGACATCTAGCTGGGCACGAACATGGATTACCCACAGATTTTGGGGATAATCCTGTGCACAGACTTAGAGTAACAGTTCCCAGAGCCTAGCCCCAAAGAGGCCATATAAAATGAGCAAAAAAGCGGCAATCTCCGTGGCGAGTTTGAGCAATAGAACTATACTGTCAAAACCGCCTTAAGTTAGACCAGCCCAAGGACATCAGTATGCACGCCGAACAGGCTTTTGACTGGCATCTTGATACGGAACACTGGATCATCCATCTGGATCCTAGTTGCATGAGTCGATTGCAATTGAACGAATCCTCTGTATCAATCTCTGACTGGTTAGCTATGCTTCACCCCAGTGATCAGCCACGAATCAGGGAACTAATTAACCATCACCAAGGCCTCAAACAAAAGCATTTAAGCTATGAGGCTCGGGCATTAGACACTAATGGGTTATATCGTTGGCTGAGAGTACAAGCCTTTTCTCATTGGGATAAATCAGGCCAGTTAATCAAACAGGCAGGCTACCTATCCGACATCAGTGAATCGAAAAATTACGATTGTCTCACCGGCCTACCTAACCACTTTTTTTTGGAGAACTGGCTAGAGCAACAACAGCAACCCAGCTTGCTGGCTCTGTGCAAAATCCGGCAAACCGCTGAACTATTACAACTTTGCAGCCGCAGCGAGTTTGACCAGTTGTTTTGCATGCTGGCTTGGCACCTACAAAGCCTAAGCTACCGTGACGTTAAACGCGATAAGATCGCCATTTGCACCGAATACCGTATTGCGCTCAATCTTCAACAAAATGAAGACCACTTGGCTGCCTGGGTTGAACGCGCTAATGGCTTTCTATCTCAGCTAGCTAAGCAACATCGCCTGCCGATCGAGCTTAGCCTGGATCTGGGTTACTGCCTGATTAAAGCTGGCGACAGCACAGACCAAAGTCTGCTCAATGTGCAATTTGCGCTGTCTTGTTGCCAGAGTCATCGGGCACTGGTTCGCTATGATTCAAAGCAGCAACAGGCCAAGCAGCACCGGCTTAACCATATTCAAAGACTTAGACAAGCCCTAGAAAGGCAAAACTTTCGCTTACAACTTCAGCCCATTCTGGCCTTGCAGTCAGATTCAGGTCATCTAACAGAACGCTCAATAGGCGCTCAACAGTTTGAGCGGCCACAAAAATTTGAGTTATTACTACGCTGGCCAGACGAAGCTGACCCCCTTGCGCCCGACCAATTCATTTGCCTTGCTGAGGAACTGCAACTGATGGACGAACTCGGACAACAGTTATTTCAAACCAGCACTAGGTTAACCGAGCAGATCCCAGAACTGGGCCAGTTCGCCCAGTTATCATTAAACATTTCAGCCCAGCAGTTTGATCATGACCGACTGCCGAAGCAAATAGAACAGTGGCTCAATAAAAGCCCCAATTTACAGCCCAGCATGCTTTGCCTGGAAATTACCGAAACGGCCATATTAAAGCAGCCTAAGGCAGCCAGCATGATCCTTAACCAGATCAAGGAGCTAGGAGTATCCATCGCATTAGACGACTTTGGTTCAGGTTATGCGGCTTTGGCACTCTTGGCCGATTTACCCTTGGATAGTGTGAAACTGGACCGCTCGCTGCTAAAGGGTCTGACTTGTAACCACCGTTCTCAAGCCCTAGTACAGGGCTGCATTGAACTGTGCCATCGCCTAGGCTATCAAGTTATTGCCGAAGGCATAGAAAATCGGATTCAATTAGACAGGCTGACCAGCTATGGCTGTGATTATGGTCAAGGCTATTACCTAGCCAAGCCCTTATGGCCAGAGGAGCTCTCCGCCTGGTTAGAACTCACTCACCAACAGCTTGCCAAGCCAAAGCTTGCAGGCAAAAAAAAGCAGGCATAATGCCTGCTGAAAAAAACCGTCCATGATTCTATCTGAAAAAACAACCATAAATTTGCTGCCAACTGCGAAAGCCAGTGCCACCAAAATTCATAGATGTAATTATATTACGAAAAACCCTCATTGCCAGCACAAAACCTCAGACTCTTGGTAATAAAACTACTTATCTGTCAATTTTTATACACAGCTCACAAAATGACTAGAGGCCTGTCAACTGCAAACTGGCACTACGCAAGCGCTGACTAATCAAATGGGTAAGCTGCCACAAGAACTTAAAGGCCAATTTGGGATGCTGCTCAGCCAGAGCAAACAATTGTTTCTGACTGGTCAGCAGAAAAATAGCTGGCTGAGTCACCCTAGCAGAAGCAGAGCGCACCTGATTATCAATCATGGCCATTTCACCAAAACTTTGCTGTGGCCTAACCTCTGCGATGCGTTTGATGTCATGGCTCTGTGCACAGGTTTTGAGTATCTCCAGCCGCCCTTTTAATAACAGCCCCATAAACTCTGGCGGATCACCCTCGCGAAACAGCCATTCGTCTTGACCGGCATGGTACAGACGAAAGTAACGACTAAGAATTTGCACCTCTGACCATGGCATGTCCTTGGTCCAGAGCGTTTGATCCAGCAGACTGGCCAGATCCTGATCGATGATGGGCTTCACCTGACCTCCTGTTGCCACAACCAAGAAGCAAAGGTGGGACTTTCAAGATAGCCAGCCAGATCCTGCTGTTGGGCAAAGCCTTGCGCCTCGATTAGTAGCTCAGCAGGCGCAAAGCGCGCTAGAGTCTGCAACCAGGCGTCTAACTGCTGTCTGTTAGGCTTTAACTGTAATTGGTAGTAGCCTCGGACTAACTGCAACAGCCCTTGATTCATGGGCTGCGAGGCCCAGGGGTCTGTGCCTGCAAGCAGCGCTTGAGCGCGAGCTGCTTTACTCAAGGGGAATAGCATTAGAGGCCATTGTTGTACCCATTGTCCTACAAAGCTTTGCATGGCTGACATCTCGCCAGCCTTCAACTCTACTTCCAACTCACAGATCAACAGAGTTTGGCCATTAGCTTGAATTTGCCCCTGATCCAGCGCCAGCTCCCAATGACCTTCAGGCTGCTCGATTTGCCACTGCTGGCGAACAAACTCAGTGCTAAACTGCGGCTGCAGTTCCTGAATGGGCCACTGCTCTTGCCAGCCCTCTAACTGGGTCAACAACTCCGGCTGCAATTGTGGCTGGCTAAGTTGCCACTCATCTTCCAAGCGCTCAAAACCCTGGGTATCCCCTGGTAATGGCCGTTTAAAGGTTTGGATATAGCCATCTGGATGCTTGCGCACCCGCAGGGCCATCTTCGCCTTGGCCAGTTGCTGGTCTGGGCTGTCGTAGTAGGTGTTGCTGAGGTCTAGGCAAACGGGCGTACCGTAGCTCTGTTTGAGGCTAGCACTGAGCTGGCCTAGCAAACTTGGGCTAAGGCTTAATTTTATTTCTCGTTCAATGGCCATCAAATTTTCACTCTGGCTCAGGTTGGCAATTAAGCCATTGTACGCCTCAGCTGGGCAGATGCCTATTCGATGGCCTCAACTAACGAACCCTAAGCCAAAGCCCTTGACTCTACAGGCATTGAAAATCGGGGGTAAAATAGGTGCAGGTGAATTTTTTGTGACATACTGTAATTATCGACCAACCCAAAAGGTACGCTATGCAAAAATCAAAAACTCTAAGTACTTCGGTTTCCCCCAAGGGCTCATTAGAAGTCTTATCGCATCATGAAGTACAGCTGCTTAAAGCTAGCAGCGAGCACAGTCTGTATCCCATCTTTCGTCAATGTGCTCTGGCCATTTTGAATACCGGCTCAGACAGTGACAACGCCAAGGACATCCTGGAAGCCTACCCTAACTTTGACATTGAAATTGTCCAAGAAGATAGAGGTGTACGCTTGCAACTGCACAACGCCCCAGCCGATGCCTTTGTCGATGGTGAAATGATTGACTCCACCCGTGAAATGCTGTTTTCAGCCCTGCGAGACATCTTGTTTAATCAAACCGCCAGCCTGCCACAACGATCAGGATTGAGCGATTCTGAAAACATTACTCATAATGTGTTTGAATTTTTGCGTAATGCCCGCGCCTTGCGCCCAGGTGCCAATCCGGATTTAGTGGTTTGCTGGGGCGGTCACTCGATCAACAAGGTGGAATACAAGTACACCAAAGAAGTGGGCCATGAACTGGGCCTGCGAGAGCTAAACATCTGTACAGGCTGCGGCCCTGGTGCGATGAAAGGCCCAATGAAGGGAGCAACCATTGCCCATGCCAAGCAGCGCATTCGCAACGGCCGTTACCTTGGCATCAGTGAACCCGGCATCATCGCCGCTGAGGCACCCAACCCCATCGTTAACGAACTGGTGATCATGCCCGACATTGAAAAACGACTGGAAGCCTTTGTGCGCATGGGCCACGGCATCATCATTTTCCCTGGTGGAGCTGGCACGGCTGAGGAGCTGCTGTATTTACTGGGTATTCTGCTGCATCCAGACAACAAGGAATTGCCCTTTCCGCTCATTCTGACCGGACCCAAATCGGCTGAGCCCTACTTCAAGCAACTGCACGAATTCGTCAACATTACCCTGGGTTATGAAGCGCAACAGCTTTATAAAATCATCGTTAATGATCCGGCGCAGGTCGCGCGGGAAATGCGCCAAGGCATTGAAGATGTTCGACGCTTCCGTGTGGAACGCTCTGATGCCTTCCACTTCAACTGGTTATTGGAAATCAGCCCCGACTTTCAACAGCCCTTTGAGCCCAGCCATGAGAATGTGCGCAGTCTGAACCTAAGCAAGGATCAACCCATTCATCTGTTGGCGGCCAACCTTAGACGCGCCTTTTCGGCTATTGTGGCTGGTAATGTCAAGGAAGCTGGCATCAAAGCCATTCAAGAGCATGGCCCCTATGAGATCATGGGCGACGCCGAGATCATGGAGCCGCTGGACGAACTGCTGCAAGCCTTTGTTAGCCAAGGCCGTATGAAACTGCCGGGCAGCCATTACGAGCCCTGTTATCGAATCATTCGCTAACTGCTAGCCGTGCCATTGATGCTGCTACGCCACTGATTCTGCTGCGCCACTGATTTTGCTGAGCAAGTGATCTAGTCGGCAAGGCAACACAAAGCAATGGCGCGGCTTGTTTAACGCGGTCGGTATTGAATTTGCCCATCAACCAGGCTGACTATGTACTCAGTGGTGCCCGTTGGCACCTCAAGGTTGAGCACTGCCTGTTGCTGCTGTTTATTCGCTCTGCTATGCATATTAACCTGCCAATCCACTTTCAGTGGCAAACCATTGTGCAAAGATAACAGCCACTGCTGACCTTCCATAACAGTGGCACTGAGTAAGACCTCAGGATGGGAACCCATGGCTAAAACCGCCTGCTGGGCCTGGGTTAATTGATAGAAACTCGATTGCTGAGCATAGAGCTTGTCAAACCAATTAACCACTAGCTGTCCGGGTAATCTGGGCAGCCCTGCTTCTGAGCTTAGGCTGAGTTGCCATTCGGCAGCCGTTGCCGACTGCGGACCCAGATGCCAATGGCTGGTAAAGCCGTGCTTTACCTCCACCGGCAACTGACTCATGGGCAACCACTGCTGGCTATTGGCAGGTAGATCCAGATTTTTATGGTATTCAATGGCCGATTGTAAGCCTTGTTGCACTTCCATCGGACTGCTGGCAACCCTGATGTCCATGGCTTCCATGGCCATCATTCTGGGTTGAAACGAGCGCTGCTGACCAGGCTGGTAGCTAAAGCCTGGCGCACTGATCAGTTGCTCGGTGTGGTTGGTTAGCCAAAGTCCCTGAGACAGCAGTGGGCTGGCCGCTAGATCCAGTTGATAACTGACCTCAGCCTGTAAGCCCGGATGAAGGTATGCCCATTTGCGCGTACCTGGCTCAGCCAAAGATTCAATTTGCAATTGGTCCTGACGCCCTCTGCTGCTGACCAACTGATACTGTTGCCAAGCTGAGCTAGGAATAATGATGGTGTCTTTTTGCCCTTCTAAATAGCGGGCCACCAGCGCATTGTCCATGACCTGCAATACCTCCAGACGGCGCTGCTGCACCGGGGCACGCAACTCTAATAAGGCACCAGGGCGTAAAAAGGCATCGTCTTCCGATTTAATCCGCGTGACTCGCTGATCTTGAGCTTTGCTCTGCCACCACAGATCTACGGCCTGACTAGGAACATCCAGCAATAGAGGATAAGACATTACCTGTTGTTGGTGCTCAACCCAGGCCCCCTGTGAGGTAAAATACAACCAATGTGGATGTTCAGCCATTACCCATGACCCCAGTGCACAGACCGACAAAGCAAACAAACGCATAGCAAACTCCTAACCGTTGAAACTGGGATCATAATGATCCTCCGAGCCTGAACTTGAGCTGTCTGGCTTGGATGTCACTCTTGGCGCGGCCTTTGATGCCTTAGGCTGCTCTGTTGTTTGTGCTTCATCCTTAGTCTCAGCCATGGGATCCAGCTCTTCAGGCGCAGGTAAAACCAATACCGGCCTTAAGGTTTGGTGACCATAGTACAGCCTCATGCCGGCAGTGAGCAGGCAAAGGGCACTGAAGATTGCTGCCAACCAGGCAAAGTGTTGTGGCCAAATACAGAACGCAATGAAGAACAGTATGGTTTCCGTGCCCTCGGTGATGCCACCCAAGAAAACAAAGCCCTTATTGGGGTAGCGTACCTTAGCGATCTTTTGCTTTTCCGCCAGAATGGCAAAGGCCAGGAAGGTGGTGCTGGTGCCGACAAAGCTAAGCATCAGCAGCATGGCCCAGAAGGTGTTGCCCGGCGCCGCCCAAGCAAAGGCAAATACGATGATGTTGTAGAAAAAGAAATCCAAACAGATATCCAGAAAGGCACCGGAATCGGTTTTTTGCGTCAAGCGCGCCAAAGCGCCATCAATGCCATCAGCAATACGATTGGCAAGGATAAAAAACAGCGCCACATAGTACCAATTGAGCAAAATAAAGGGCACGGCTAACAAACCCAGGCCAAAACCCACCCAGCTCACCTGATCAGCGGTGACCTTCTTCTTGCCCAGTTCGGCCGCAATCAGGCTCAAAGGGCGATTCACCAGAGGCAATAAAACCGAATCTAACATCTGCTATCCCATCCTAAGTGGTGCTGAGGGACAATCCTGCACATCATGGGTAACCAAAATAGTGGCTATTTGTTGCTCAGCAATTAAATCAAACACAAATTGTCGAAAACTGGCGCGCAGTTCAGCGTCCAGCTTGGAAAAGGGCTCGTCCAGCAGCAGGGCACGCGGCTGACTGAACAGGGTGCGCAACAGGCTGATGCGCGCCTTTTGCCCACCCGATAGACTAGAAATATCACGATCGGCAAAGCCCTGTAAACCTGCTTTTATCAAGCCTTGCTCAATCGCCAGCTTGCGCTCTGCTTTATTAAGCTTAGCAGGCAAGGCAAAGCCCAGATTACCCGCCACTGACCAATGCGGAAATAACAGGCTTTCTTGGTGCAGCAGACCGATGCGCCTATGCTGCATGGGCACTGCCAGCAGTGATTCACCTGCCCAGCGCACATCGCCCTGCAGACGAAAGGCAGCAGGCAAATCACCGATCACTGCAGCCAACAGGCTGCTTTTACCACAGCCCGAAGGGCCCATTAGGCTGAAAATTTGCCCCGGTTCTACCTCGGCACTGATGGGCGCAAATAAGGGCTGTTCTCCCAACCAAAGCTGTAACTGCTGCAAGACTAAACTCATGAACGACCATCCAACTGCATTAACGGACGATGACGGAAGCACCACCAGGGCAAAAACAACATCAGGCCATAGACCAGAGCGGGCAAGGCCCACTGCCAGAGTCCATAGACTGCCATGGCACGACGATCACCACCAGAGGCCATGGCCACGGCCTCGGTCGTCAGGGTCGCAATGCGACCGGCCCCCAGATAACGAGTACTTAAAAATTGGGCAATGGACACGGCAAAAGCAATGGCCAACACATAACAGAAGGGCCGCGCCAAGAGCGGCCACTTGACCCACAGCAGCGCCCGGGCCTTGCTGCCAGACAACAGTAGGGCTTGCTGGTATAGCCGTTGATCAAAGTGACGATAAGGGCCGCTCAGAGTCAGCAACAGATAGGGCACCACAAAGAGCAAATGCCCCCAAAGCACAGCCAGCAACTGGCCGTCCCAATCGAGCAACACCAACAACCATTGCACGCCAAACAGAAAACTCATTTGCGGCAAAATCAAGGGCAAAAACAGCAGAGCCAACAGCGGTCGCCGCCAAGCTCGGGCCCAGCCGTGCTGCTGCTCCGCCTCCAAGCAGAGCACCACCCAAACCAAGCCAATGAACGCACTGAGGCCAGCCAACAGCAAACTATGCCACAGTGGCTGGGCCAAATAATGGGCCGCCGTCTGCCAGTGTCGCTGCGTCCAGCTCACAGGCAAGGCCGCTTCAAAAGGCCAACGCTGGGCAAAACTCCAGACCAGCATCACCAGCAGAATCGCCAGCGTCAGCACTAGCAACCCCCAAGCACTGGCCGCCAGCAGCCGACGCGCCAGCCAGGACTCAGAGCCTCTATTGCCGCGCATGGCCTGACACAGCCAAACAGCACGCAAGGCTTTTTCCAGCATTAGCCAACCACTAAACAGCAAAATGCTGAGCAGCAGCAATAACAAAGCGCCACTGCTGGCAGGCAAGCGCCAGTGTAAATCTGGGTGCAGCAACCATCGATCCAAGAGCACCGCTAGGCTGGGTGGCGTACTGGGGCCAACGATAATGGCCAGATCCACCACGGCAATACCATAGGCAATGACCGCCAACATGGGTAAGCGCAGCATGGGCAAGAGCTGGGGTAACAAAATCAACCACCAGATGCGCGCATCGCTGTAGCCCAAGGAGCGACCAAGGCGCAAACTGGCATCCAGCGGCAAGCGGCTCAAAGCCGAAAAGGCCATGAACAACAAAAAGGGTATTTCTTTTAGGCTCAGCACCCAGGCTAGAGACAAGCCCCAGGGGTCGCCCACCCAGCTCCAAGTCGGCGGTAATTGCCAGCCGGTCAGCCAAGGGCTGAGCAGGCGCACCAGCCAACCTGAGGGCGCCAGCAACAGCAGCAGACCAATGGCAAAGGCGGCATGGGGCACCGACAGAACTGAAGCCAGACTAAAACGCAACCAACGCAGGGCGCGACTTTGCCAAGCATAGGCCAACAGCAGCAGGGCCCAGAACAGGGCCAGCAGGCTACTGAGTGCGGTACTGAGTAGGCTCACTTGCAAGGCTGGCCAAACACCGGGCGCTTGCCAAAGATCCAGCCAAGGCTGCCAACTCAGTTGCGTACGGCCCAGGGCCGGGAAATAGCCAAAGGCAGGCAGGATGGTCCAGAGCAAGCCCGCCAACACCGGCACAATCAATAGCAAGGCCAGCAGCAGCGAGGGCACTAACCAGAGCTGGCGACCCACCGAACTGACTAGTCCCCTAAAGGCCTGACTATTGGGTGGCAGCTTGTGGCCCGGTGGCTTGTTGAAAAGCCGCCGCCCAAGGGCGTCAACGGCTGTAACGCGCAAGCCAAGCCTGATTCAGGGCATCGACCCATGAGGCATGAGGTTCGGGCAAAACAGCGCCCAATTCTTGTGGACTTAGGGTTGCCACGCCCAAGGGCAGCTCGGCAAAGCGCTGCTGATCGGCCTGCGGCAGCAGGTCAATGGCCAACACCGTTGGGTCACCCCAGACTCGCACATCGGCCTTATGGGCCTGAGCCTCGGGTGACAACAAGAAGTTACTCAGCACCATGGCGGCCTCTTTGTTGGCGGCATTAAATGGAATGGCGAGAAAGTGGGTATTGCCCAGGGTACCAGCATCATGCACATAGGTGCGTACCGTATCAGGCAGCTCGCCATTGGCGATGGCATTACTGGCATCGTTAGGATTAAAACTCAGGCCAATGAATATGTCGCCATCGGCCAGCATTTGCGTCATCTGCGGCGCACCACTGGGGAAACGTCGCCCCTGCTGCCACATCAGGGGGTGTAATTGATCCAAAAATTGCCATAAGGGCGCCGTCACTGCGGCAAAGTCGGCTTCTTGCACCGGTTGATACAGAGGGGCGCGATCCTCGACCAGCTCCAACAGCGCCTGCTTAATAAAGGTAGTGCCATGAAAGGCTGGCGGCAAGGGATAGGTCACCCGGCCTGGATGCTGCTTAGCAAAGTCCAGTAGCGCCAACATCGACCTAGGAGGCTGCTCGATGCGGGCGCTGTCGTACTGGAACACCAGTTGCGCCATGCCCCAGGGCGATTCCAGATTATCGACCTGGGTCGAAAAATCAAACAGCACCGTGGGCTTGCCAACCAGATCCACATACTGGTAATTGGGCTGCCAATGAGTCCAGGGGCCAAACAGCAGCTCGTTGTCCTTCATGGCGCGAAAGTTATCGCCATTAATCCACATTAGGTCCACTCGCCCCTGCTGCTCACGGCCAGCGGTTTTCTCAGCCAGTACTCGGGCCACCACCTCAGAGATGTCGGCCACCCGTACATGCTCCAATTCAATGCCATAGCGCTCTGACACCTGTTCACCGGCCCAACGAATGTAATCATTAATCACCGGCGCGCCGCCCCAAGCGTTAAAATAGACCGTCTGACCACGCGCAGCCTGAGTAATGGCTTGCCAATCCGCTGGCTCAAGTGCCTGAGCACTGACTGGTTGTGCACTCATGGATTGTGCATTGGCCAGTTGCACACTGACCAAGGTTAGGGCCACGGCCCAAAATCGTTGCATCTTGTTTTCCTCTTGTTACAAAACCATTACTCATCATTACCCTAGACCTGAGCTTGGCATTACGCAAGCAGGCAACAAAGAGACTAAACTGAAAGTGATCGCCAAAGCAT
Organism: Saccharospirillaceae bacterium; assembly: GCA_007116635.1. GTDB lineage: Bacteria > Pseudomonadota > Gammaproteobacteria > Pseudomonadales > Natronospirillaceae > SKIB01. Next base: position 3,439 of record SKIB01000032.1, on the reverse strand, counting down.
AAGGGCAGCACTGCAAGTCGACACCTAATGCTAGCAGGATCAACACCAGCAGAAAGTAAAGTGGTAGGGCCTTTGATGTCAAAGCAACGAGCGGAGGTGTTATGAGCAAACTGATTTGGCTCTTAGGCTGGGCGCTGCTCAGCTCAGCCTTTGCCCAGCCACTGAAATTAACCACAGGCAACGACTTTCCGCCCTACAGTGATCCAAGGCTGCCTCAGGGTGGCTTTGCCAGCGCTCTTGTTCAGCAAGTACTTGACCAGGCTGGGCTCAATCATCAATTGGCATTCAATAGCTGGACCCGGGGCTATCAGTTAACCTCACGCCTTGAGTACGATCTGACCTTTCCTTATGTTCGCACCCAAGAGCGCGAACAGGACTTTGCCTTTTCACTTGCCCTTTTTGACTTGGCTACCAGCATTGTGGTGCTTGACCAACAACTAGCCATATTGAGCGCCAAGCAACCACAAGGATTAACACTTTGCCGGCCCGAGGGGTACAGCACCAGTGTTGCCGAACTGCACGGCCTAAAACTGGTGCAGCCCTTAAACCTGGAGGCTTGCCTACAGATGCTCTATCACCAGCGAGTGGATGGCATTTTGCTCACTCCCAGCATTGCCATTTTTAGTGCCATGCAGATGGGTCTGGACTGGAGTAAACTGGTTCAGTTAGGCCCTACCCTGGCCAATGAAAGCCTTCATTTAATGATAAGTCACAAGCATCCTGAGCTTGAACAGCTGTTACCCAAGATCAATGATGCCATCAGCCATCTGCTAGCGGAGTCATCAAGTGATGAACGGCTAAAGCTCTATTTATCGCAGCTAAACTAGGACCAATACCGTCAAATGGCTACTGGGCTTTAGACTTGCAACTGGTCTTTAGCCTTGCGATTTGGCTTTAGCGCTGCAACCAGATCAAGCTGGCCATGCGCCCAGTCTGACCATCACGGCGGAAAGAATAATACTTACTGCTTTGCTCAAAGGTGCAGTCCTTGGAGCTGTAGATGGACTTAACCCCCATTCTCAGCAAACGCGCACGAGCCAGCCCCTTTAGGTCGGCCAACCATTTGTCACCCTTGGCATGAAAATAGAGAGCGTTCTCTGGATGCTGTGCGACAAAGGCTTGTCTGACTTCGTCACCCACCTCAAAAGCTGAAGTACCGATGGCAGGCCCTAGATAGACCAAGATCTCTGAACTGGGCACCGCCAATGCCCGAGCGGTGTTGTCCAGTACGCCAGCCAGCAACCCGCGCCAGCCTGCATGTGCCAAGCCCACTCGACTGCCTTGACGATCACAAAAAAATACCGGCAAACAATCAGCCGTCATCACTACTGCCACCTGCTGCGCGTGGAAGGCCACCGAAGCATCGGCACGCTGGCCACGCTGAGACAAACTGGCAGCCACCACTCTGTTACCATGCACCTGCTCTAGCCAACAGGGCAAGCTGGGCAAATTCAATTGTTCAAGTAAGCGAGCACGATTGGCCAGCACGGCATAAATGTCGTCTTCCACATGACGCGCCAAATTACCGCAAGCAAAATCGCCTGTGCTAAAGCCTCCTTCCCTGGTAGTGGTTAGAGCTTTAACCCTGCTTGGTACTGGCCAATCAGGGGTGACGAACTCAATAGAAGGCCGCATGGTTTTGATCCTCATCAAGTGCATTTAACAACTGAGCGAAATCATCTGGCAAATCGCAGTGAAACTCCATCAGCTCTCCGCTCTCTGGATGCACTAACTGCAAATTTTGTGCATGCAAGGCCTGACGCGAAAAAGCATCCAATGCCTGTTTTAAAGGCTCACCCAATTGCTTGTAACTTAATTTACGCAGGTTATAGAGTGTATCACCAACCAAGGGATGACCCAAATGAGCCATATGCACCCTGATTTGATGAGTGCGCCCAGACTCTAGTTTCAGTTGCACATGGGTATGTGCAGTAAACTGCTGCAAAGGTTGATAATGAGTGACTGCAGGCTTACCATCATTAGTGACCGCCATTTTTACCCGCTGTGTTGGATGACGACCAATGGGAGCCTCAACCTTGCCCGAGCGAACGATTTTACCCTGCACCACTGCCTGATAGGTACGCCCCATAGAGCGGTCCTGCAACTGAGAGACCAAAGCTGTATGAGCTACCAAGGTTTTAGCCACCACCAACAAACCCGTGGTGTCCTTGTCCAGACGATGAACAATTCCCGCCCGTGGCAAATGATTAATGTTCGGACAATGAAACAACAGCGCATTAAGCAGGGTGCCATCTGGCTGACCTGCACCGGGATGGACAGTTAAACCGGCCGGCTTATTGATGACCAATAAATGCTCGTCCTCAAACACAACATCCAGTGGAATATCTTGAGCTTCATTCTCGGTAACTACTTGTAGTTCGGTTTCTAATACCAGCCAGGCCATGGCAGGAGCTTTATCTTTGCTTCTTGCAGCATTGCCATTTAGCCTAAGGGCTCCCTCTTCTATCCATTGTTGCAGCCTAGCACGGCTGTAATCAGGAAATAGCTCCACTGCTACCTGGTCTAAACGCTTACCTGCCAGATCAAAAGGGATTTGCGCACGGTGAGAAATTCTTTGATATGCCATCTTTGCTGCTCAGACCAAAAGTGTGGTTAAATTAGCGATCATTTTACTCTGTTTTGGAGCTTGAGGCATGCGACTGTCTGCTACAACCTTGGTTTTGCTAAGCATTCTAATCAGCACTGGCTGTGCCCAGCGCAATTATTCAGAAGATGAACTCTTTCAACGCGCTCAAGAAAATATCGATAGAGGTCGTTATACCAGTGCAAAAGAGCCTTTACAACAGATAGACACATTTTACCCCTTTGGACGCTTTGCTCAGCATGCTCAACTACAACTGATTTATATTGATTTACAGAATAATGAGCCTGAGCAAGCTCTGATTCGAGCTGAACGATTTATTCGCTTACAGCCACAGCACCCTAATCTTGAATATGCCTATTACGCCAGAGGTCTGGCCAGCTATCAACTAGCCGTTAGTGGACGGGGTCTACTGGCCGACCAAGCAGCCAAACGCGACCGCGCACCATTAGAACGAAGTTGGAGCAACTTTCAGTCTCTAATCCAACAATTTCCTGATAGCCAATATCAAGCAGACGCCCTTACTTACATGGCCGATCTTAGGCAAATACTTGCCCAACATGACCTAATGGTTGCACAGCTTTATTATCGTCAAGGTGCTCATGTCGCCTCTTTGGCCAGAGCGCAACAGATACTGGTCAATTTCCCTGGAAGCATACACAGTCAAGCTGCTCTAGAGCTGGTACTTAGTAACCAACAGGCTTTGGCGATGGAAGCAGAAGCAGCAGCATCCGCTGCTCTGCTGGCTGAATGGCTCCAAGACAATTAGTACCGGAATTGTTTAAGCATGGCGCGCAACTCTTCAGACTGAAGCGTTAATTGCTCACTGGTTTGTTG
>SKIB01000010.1 GCA_007116635.1 Saccharospirillaceae bacterium | reverse complement strand
CAAACCTTTTTGATTTGCACGCACCAGGTACGTGACCTGGACTCTATCATTGACTCGGTTGTGATGATGAACGAACAGCACGCCCATTGGTTTGATTTGGGTGCGCTGCCCGATGTTATTTCGCAAGTCATTAATCCTGCTGAGGATCAGGCCGTTTTGTACACTGAACTGCGGATGGGTTCGCATGTCGCCATTGTTGAAGGTGGTCGACCTCAGGCAACGGATATTGATCTAGAGCTGTTGTTTAACAGTTTTCATAATAACTACCAGGGGTTGATTAAAGCCATCACCAAGGAGTCAGTGCAATGAACACAGTAACCATTTATCAGTTAATTCTGGCCAAGCAATCGTTATCAACCAATCGATTATGGAAAGACGTAGGTTTAACCTTAGCGATATTGATTCTTTTTTTGGTTGTTGCTCAACTCATAGACCCCATAATTGATAATCAACAGTATGCTGGTTTTGCCATCGGCATGTTTATCATTGCTGTACTTGAAATGGGTGGCCATAGCTTTAGTGAATTTAAGAAAGAGAAGGTTGCCTATCAGTGGTTGACGCTGCCGGCAACAGTCACCGACAAGTGGTTGAGTAATTTTTTGACCAGTTTGGTAATTGTTCCGATAATTTTTCTACTGGTATTGGTGGCTGCGACCTTGTTAACAAACTTGTTCTTGTTTGTGACAGGCTGGAGTCAGTTACTGCCAGTTTTCAATCCATTGAGTGAGACAGGCTGGTTTTTGCTAAGGGTCTATCTTACTGTTCATCCACTTATGTTCTTTGCTGCCATTTATTTTAACAAAAGGCCAATCTTAAAAGCCTTTGCTGCTCTTTCTATTCTAATGCTGATATTTTTGGTCTATCTCGGTTTCTTGGTGGACTTATTATTCTCAGGCTTAGAATATTCGTTTCCCTCAGTATTCGACGACTGGGCTGAAAACTCAGTGCTGACCATTGGGGCCTTGGTTCGTATCACAGAGGAAGGTCTAGAGTTTTCCAGTAATGGCGCTTTTAAATATCTAATCAATATCGTCACTTTGAGTTACTTCATTTTCTTCTGGGGCTTATCGTATCTTCGCCTAAAGGAGATGGAGTTATGATCGAGTTTGATTCAACCAGTGCAATATACCTGCAGGTGGCTGACTTTATGTCGGAAAAAATTCTTATCGATGAATGGCCAGCTGAGGAACGCATACCCTCTATTCGAGAGGTGGCTAGCATGGTGCAGGTCAACCCAAATACAGTAATGCGTTCTTTTGCATATTTGCAAGAAAATGAGGTTATTTATAACAAGCGTGGTGTGGGCTACTTTGTCAGTGAACAGGGTAAGGAAAAAATTAAGCAAGCCATGCGTAAATCATTTGTAGAAAGTAAATTACCAAAGCTATTTCACGAAGCCAGCCTTCTTGCGATAACGCCTGAAGATCTAAGCCAGCTTTACGCACAGTTCATAGGAGAAAAAATATGATCAAGCGAATCAAATTATCGGATCGCATACTTCTGGTAGCAGTCACCTCGTTGTTTGTTGTTAGCACCCTTGGGTTGATATGGCTGCGTTTGAATTTCGATCAAGTTGTTAGCATGATTCAAGTCGTTCATTAATCAACAAATGAAAGGAAGCCAGGGCGGCCTGTATCAGTCCTATGTCGCTTGATTTAGGTCGCCCAAGCTTCTATCGGTAGTTTGCGTTCAACCACTTTAACCGTGCTTAGTACGCCGCTGCCATCTGTGATGCAGGTAGGCAGGCAGCAGCAATAACAGGGCAAAGCCGATGGAGATCAGCAGGTCAGCCCACCAGAATTGCTGGTTGATGGGGTAGACGACCACACTGAGCCAGTACACCGCCACGGCATGGAACACATACACCTGAATGGAATGCTGGCCCAAAAAGACAAAATACTTGCCGCTCAGCAGTTGTGGCAGGAATTTCACCAGCAGAAGGGCTGCATAAGCCAGCATCAGGCTGTAGCCGATGCGCATTAAGCCTAGCTCTGGAGCATTGTTGCCTAGTAGAGCATGCCATGGGCTGTCGGAGAATGAGAAGAAAATCTGAATGTCCAGCACTTGGTTTTTGTGCAATTGCCACAGCAAGGTGATCAGAGCAATGCTGGCCACTAGACCAATGTTAAACAGCCTGTTGTCGACATAAAAGTTGCGTTCTTGGTACTTGGCTTGGTAGCCCAGCACCAGACCAATTTGGAACAGGAATTGCCAAGCCAGAATATCGAAGTAGCCAGGGCTTGCGCTTATGTCTGGAAGCACTAGGTTGAGTATGGGGTTAAGTAGGTCGGCATTTAGCCATTTGGCGCTCAGCCAGAGCAAGCCCGATATCAGTAGCCACAGCCAGCCCAGGCCGTGGCGCAGCAAATGCAAACCAATGCCAGCCAGAGCAATGGATAGAAGGTAGATCACCAACACATCCTGATAGCTTGGCACATAGGTCAGAGTCAGGCTGGCAATCAAAACCTGCCAAAAATGTGGTTTGACCTCGGCGAGGCCAAAGTAGGGTGCCCAAATATGCTCATAAAAGCTAGGAGCTAAGAAGCAGCTGGCAAAGATGGCCAGCACACCGATGATTTGCCAACGATAGACAAACCACAGGCGTTGCTTGGTCAGTTGGGCTAAGTCTTTGCGCTGGCCATAGACCATGGCAAACATGATGCCACTGAGTAGAACAAAGCCTTCGGCCGCAGAGGCAGGGCCAAAGGGTTCGGCAGTAAAGCGGCGTACAAAGCCACCAAAGAGGTGGTTGACCGCCATGATGACCAGAAATAGACCGCGTAGGCCGTCGAGAGCTAGGTTACGATTGTTCATGCAGATTCCTTGACTGTGGTCCTATTTGATTTTTTGCTTACAACAAGCGTAACACCGGCTCTTGCAGGGCGCTGAGTTGCTCGCGCAGCTGCAGAATGTGTTGGCCCCAATAGCGCTCGCTGTTGAACCAAGGGAAGTTGAGCGGGAAGGCGGGGTCTTGCCAGCGTCTGGCCAGCCAAGCGCTGTAGTGCAGCATTCTTAGGGTGCGCAGCGGTTCGATCAGGTGCAGTTCGCGTGGATCAAAGTCGGAAAATTCTTGATAGCCAGCCATGACCTCGGCCAGTTGCTGCTCGCGCAGCAGGCGGTCGGTTTCGGTCAGCAGCATCCAGATGTCTTGAATTGCTGGTGCCATGCGGGCGTCGTCAAAGTCAACAAAGTGGGCTTGGTCGTCGCGCCACAGTAGGTTGCCAGCATGACAATCGCCATGTACCCGTAGGTAGTGAATGCCTTGGCACTGAGCAAAGCTGTTTTCAATGTGGCGCATTAGGTCGCTGGTTAGGCTTTGATAGGCTTGGCGCAACGAATCCGGGATGAAGTCGCGCAGCAGCAGCTCAATGCTGTCATGGCCAAAGGAGGCGATGTCCAGTGTCGGCCTGCTGACAAAGGGCCGAGCCGCACCCACCAGATGCAGGCGGCCAAGGGTATTGCCCAAGCGGAACAGATGGTCAGGATTGTCCAGTTCTGGCGCGCGTCCGCCACGGCGGAGGAATAACGACAGGCGAAAGCCTTGATAGTGCAGCAGGCTTTGCTCTGCTAGCAGCATGGGCGGCACTACCGACAGCTCTTGGGCCTGTAAATCAAAGTAGAACTGGTGTTCTTCCAGGATTTGCTCATCCGTCCAGCGCTCGGGGCGGTAAAATTTGGCGATGATCGGCTGTTGCTCTTCAAGGCCGATCTGGTAGACCCGATTCTCATAGCTGTTGAGCGCTAGGATACGGCCATCGCAGATCAAGCCCTGAGCCTCAATGGCATCAAGAATGAAATCCGGCGTTAGCCGTTCAAAGGGGTGAGCGGATGAGCTCGGGTCCGATGCCATGAGCTTAGGCCTGCTCGCCGCCGTGCAGTAAGAAATACAGGTCGGTCAGCACCTCAGGGATCTCACTAATCATCTGCTGCCACAATTGCTTGTTTTGCTTCAGTTCGGTGAACTCAGGGTCGTCATCAAACAGGGTGCTACCAATCTGGATCGGCAACAGCAGCTCCATCAGGTTGGCGGCCGCTTCTTCGTCTTCCATGTCCCACTCGCGCTCGCTGACCCACTCAATAAAGCCAACACACCAAGAAATGCGGCTGTCTTCTGTGCTAGAATCCTCGTTGTCGAAGGGCAGGCCAGGTTGGCACTCGGCGTGCAGTTCGGCGCGCAGCTCCTCGAGCAGTATGCCCACCAGAGCTTTGATCTGGTCATTCGGGCGCTCTTCTACCGGCAGTGGGTCGCAGATCGACTTCCACAGCAGGTCAAGCCCTGGTTGCTCTGCATCCAGAGCGGCGGCGGTGGCCAGGCCGTGTAAATTGGGGAAATCCGGCAGCAGTTCGTGGGCGTCTTCGTTGTCGAAGCACTCAATCAATTGTTGCCATTGTTGTTCGGTAAGGCTCATGCGCTTGTCTCCAGAGTTTGAACCTGCATTCTAGCGCACTTAGAGGCAATTTGGTGTCAGCAGAACAGATATTATCAACTATTTTTGGCTTTCAGCAGTTCCGGCCCATGCAGCGTCAAGTGGTCGACCACTTACTGGACGGCCAGTCGGCGCTGGTGATCATGCCAACCGGTGGTGGCAAGAGCCTCTGTTATCAGGTGCCGGCCTTGGCGCGCCCAGGTTTGGGGGTGGTGATTTCGCCCTTGATTGCCCTAATGCAGGATCAGGTGCAGGCCTTACAACAGTCTGGCGTGCGCGCTCTGGCTTGGCACGGCCAGCAGTCGGCGAGTGATAAAATTCAGCTGCGCCAAGCGGTGGAATCTGGGCAGTTGGATTTGCTCTACCTGAGCCCTGAGCGTTTGCAATTACCGGGTTTCAGTCAATGGTTGGCGGCACAGCCCCTGTCTTTGATCGCGGTGGATGAGGCTCATTGCATCAGCCAGTGGGGTCATGATTTTCGCCAAGATTACTTGCAGCTCAGCCAGTTGCTGCCGCTCTTTCAGGGCGTGCCCATCCTGGCGCTCACCGCCACTGCCGATCAGCGCACCCAGCAAGAAATTTGCCAGCGATTGCAATTATCGCACTGCTTTAATGCCGGTTTTGACCGCGAGAATATTTTTTTCCGGGTTGAGGCCAAGCGCGATGCCAAACGGCAGTTATACCGTTATCTTAAAACGGACTTTAAGCAGCAGGCGGGCATCATCTATTGCCGCACCCGCAAAGCAGTGGAAACCTTGGCCGAGGATCTGCAAAAACAGGGCTTCAATGCCTTGGCGTATCACGCCGGTTTAGACGCCGAGCTGCGTTGGCAGCGGCAGCAGGCCTTTAAGCAATCCGAAGAGCTGATCATGGTGGCCACCATTGCCTTTGGCATGGGCATCGACAAACGCGATGTACGCTTCATTGTTCACATGGATCTGCCCTTGTCGATTGAGGCCTACTTCCAAGAAACTGGCCGTGCCGGGCGGGATGGCTTGCCGGCTCAGGCATTGCTGTTTTATGGCACCAATGATGTGGTGCGTGGCCTGCGTCTGCTGGCTCAGAGTGAGCAACCTGAGCGTTTGGCCGATCAGCAGCAGCGTTTTCTGGCCATGCTGCAGGTGTGCGAGGCCACGGGCTGCCGGCGGCAATTGCTGTTGGCTCACTTTGGTCAAGCCAGTGAGCCCTGCGGCTATTGTGATAATTGCCAAGACCCACCCGAGGTGATGGAAGTGCAGGTGGCGGCGCAAAAGGCCTTGTCGGCGGTGTTTCACACCGGTCAGCGCTATGGCATGGGCTATTTGATCGACCTGCTGTTGGGCCAGTCGGTGCAGATCAAGCAGGCGGCGCATCAGCAGTTGTCGCTCTTTGGCTTGGGTACCGAACTGTCTGAGGTTCAGTGGCGCTGGCTGTATCGCTGGTTGCTGGCTCATGGTTGTTTGTCGCTCAATGAGCACGGTGGCCTGATGTTGCAAGAAGCGGCGCGCCCTATCCTGCAAGGCAAGCAGCAGGTGCGGCTCAACCTGTTGCAGCAGCATCAGGGCTTGAAGCAAAAATCCTGGCTGGCCAGTGAGCATCAGCCCCTGTTTGAAGACCTGCGTTTACTGCGCCGTGAACTGGCCGCTGAGCGCAGTATTCCGCCCTACATGGTGTTCTCCGACGCCAGCTTGCAGCAAATGGCGGCCAATCAGCCACAAAGCCAGGAGCAGTTTGCTAAGATCAGTGGTGTGGGGCAAAGCAAACTGATCGAATACGGCCCGCTCTTTACCGCTAGGATCCGTCAGTTTTTGTTGCAGCAGGTTGAATGAGGGTCTAATTCGCAAGGCTATCCGCTTGCTATCTAGGGGCTTGGTGCGCTTCGATATGAGGCCGTCACCCGCAGGGAGCGGGTGTCGAGGCTACAGGGAAGTACTTGCGCCGTGCCGAATAGCGAAGCGCGCCAAGCCCCAGCGCTAATAGTTAAGCCTAGCCTTGCCCAGTAAGGGTTTTGAACGCCGCTAAGGCCTGCTCGCGGCTTTCTTTAAGATCCACCAAGGGCATTGGGTATTGCTTACCTAGGCGGAAATTCAATTGCTGCGCACTGAGGCTTGGCAGCAGCCAAGGCTGGCGTTGCCACTTGCTTGGCAAGCCATGCAGCTCGGGCACCATCTGGCCAATGTATTGGCCATCAGGGTCAAACTTTTCCGCTTGGCTAACGGGGTTGAAAATGCGGAAGTAGGGCGCAGCATCAGCGCCACAACCAGCGACCCACTGCCAGCTCAGGGCATTGACCGCTGGGTCTGCGTCCAGCAAACAGTCGTCAAACCAGGCCCGACCTTGTTGCCAGGGCAGGCGCAGGTTTTTGACCAAGTAAGAACCCACCACCATGCGCACCCGGTTGTGCATCCAGCCAAAGCGCCATAATTCACGCATGCCGGCATCGACAATGGGCACCCCGGTTTGGCCTTGCTGCCAAGCCTTGAGCCAATCGGGCTGCTGTTGCCAGGGGAAATGCGCAAATTTGCTCTGCAAGGGCTGCTCGGATACCTCAGGAAACAGGCGGTAGCAATGATAGGCAAATTCACGCCAACCCAGCTCGCGCAGCCACACCAGCTCAAAATCCCAGCCATAGCCCAGAGCCAATAAGCGCTGCACGATGCGACGAATCGACAGCTCGCCAAAGCGCAGGTGCGGCGAAATACGCGCCGTGCCAATTTGCGCAGGTAGATTACGGCTGTCGGGGTAGCGCTCAACCCCTTGCTCAAGGAATTGGCTCAACTGCTGCTGCGCGCCACGCTCGCCAGGGTTAAAATAGTGTGAAAATTCTTGATGCCAAGGGATCTTGGGCAGTAGTGCTTGGATGTGCGCCTCAAAGTCCCGCTTGTTGAATTGGCTAGCCAAGGATTGAGCCATGGGCAGTTGGCTTGGCATGTCCAGTGGCGCTTCGGGCTGCAATACCTGCAGGCAGCGCTTCCAAAACGGAGTGAACACCTGATACGCCTTGCCCTGCTGATTAAAGAGCGGCTGAGCCAACAGGGTATTGCCGGCATAGAGCTGCAAGCACTGCTCGCCAAATTGTGTTTGCAGCTCGGTCACCAAGCCTTGACCTACCCGATCCAAGGGGCTGTTAAGGTGCAGTGGCAGGCCTTGCGCAAGCAGAGCCTGTAACTCTGCCCAGCTCAGTAATAGCAATTCCGAGCCTAGCAATCTTAGGTCTTGGCGCAGCGCACTGAGTGAGTGTGCTAACCACCAATACTGGGCGCTGCCAAGGTCTTGCAACTGATCAATGATAAACACCGGTAGCACCGGGCCTTGGGCGGCAGCGGCCACCAGTGCAGGGTTGTCGTCTAGGCGCAGGTCGCGCCAGAAGCATAGGATTTGGGCAGTCATGATTGGTTTCGCCGATAAAGCTTCTGGGTACGCAGGCCAGTCCAGATTGATTCACTGCTTCTAGCTAAGCACTGGGGTTGGCTGACTCAAGGCCAAGGTTATAACCTGCCGTTGCTTGGCCAATGTGGTTAGGCTAAGCCTAATGTCCAGCAATCAGAATGTGGGGGGATTGGCGAGAAAGATTTTTTAACAACCCCCTTTAGATTCCCCTTAAAAAAATTTGGTGAGAATAAGGGGTTTTTGCAACCGAGTTTTTGGAAAAAAACCCCTTAAAAAACCCCTTAAAAGTCGTGCGCTTTGCTGATATTGGCTGATACTTCCTGAGACAGTCAGGAGGCTAAATCTGGCTAAAAGCCTTGCAAATACTGAGAAGTTGTTTGATTTTGCCACGCACTGATACAGAGCGTTGGCGATCCCACCGGGAGTCGAACCCAGATCTAGAGCTTAGGAGGCCCTTGTTTTATCCATTAAACTATAGGATCAAAAGTTAGTAATGAGGCCCTGTGACGAGCCTCAACTGAGAAAACCTCAACAAAACTTAGTGCTGATGACCACCTGGGCCGTGCACATGGCCGTGAGCCAGTTCTTCGTCGCTGGCGTCACGGATGTCAACTACTTCCACATCAAAGGTCAGGGTGCGGCCAGCCAAAGGGTGGTTGGCGTCTACCTTAACCATGTCGTCAGTGACCTCGACCACCATAACATCAACAGGGCCGCCTTCGGTGTTGGCGGTGAAGCCCATGCCCACTTCGATGGTGTCTACGCCTTGGAACATGGCTTTAGGCACTTCGTTAATCAACTGTGGGTTGTTTTCGCCATAGGCATCAGCCGGCGCAATGGTAGCAGTAAACTTGTCGCCTACAACCTTACCCAGCATTTCTTTTTCCAGGCCAGGGATGATGTTGTGATGACCATGCAAGTAGACTAATGGCTCACGACCATCGGAATTATCAACGGTATGACCACTGTCGTCTTTAACCTGATAGTGGAAGCTTACCACTTTGTTTGCTGCGATGGACATGATGTCTCCTAAAAGGCTGCCTAAGCAGGCCATTGATAAATGAGCTTGGCATTATAGCCATAGCCTTGGGCCTTGGCCAAGACCTAACTGTGAATTAGCGGAAAGACTTACTCTGGCTCAGAGCTTGACTTCTTTGCCATGGAAATTGATTACCGCGCAATCCCGGCCAGCGCTCTTGGCTTGGTACAGTGCTTTATCTGCTCGCTCGAAGGCCAGTTGCCAGTCTTCGTCTTGTCTGGTGCCGGCCACGCCAATGGAACAGCGTTGCTGAACCTGTTTGGGCCAGGGGTTGTGTCGACACTGTTCTAATAATTTTTGTGCTATTAGGTGGGCATCGGTTAACTGAGTTTCTTGGCAAATGAGGACAAATTCTTCGCCCCCCCAGCGATACAACCAGTCTTGCTGCCGCTTGGCTTGCAACATTAGCTGGGCAAAGTGAACCAGTACTTCGTCACCCACCATGTGTCCGTGCTGGTCATTAAGCTGCTTAAAATGATCCAGATCGATGACAAAAATGCATACTGGATGTTTGAGTGTTTCGGACATGTCTTGATGAAAGGCAGCCCGATTGCTGAGCTTGGTTAGGGCGTCGGTACGCGCTTGTTGGCTCAGTTCTTTGGTTTGTGACTTAAGACTATGGGTTAGCTTTTCCAGCTTGGAACTCTTGTGTTGGCTGTCGTCTAGTTGGCGTGATACTAGCCACCAGCGTTGGATCAGCAGGCCAAGGCCGAATAGAATCCAAGCCAACATTAGGCTGAAATACAGGGTGCTGTCTTGAATTAATTTGCCTTCAAAGCGCAGCTCAAGCAAGCGGTATTGAAACTGTCCTTCACGCATCAGACTGCCCGTGGAAATATGGATTTCCGCTACATTGTCAATGTTTACCCCGCTTTTCATCAAGGGGACGCGTTTGTCCGCGCGCCACCAGCCAGCCACATGGAACATGTTAAGCGGAATGCGATGTTCGCTGCCGTCTTGATTGATGAAAAACTCAACCTCGTTGACCTTGAGTAAGCTGCTGTCACTTAAGTTGGAAATGCCTTGCTCAAAATTGGGGAGGTACAGCCGAACCCCAGGATCTCCCTCCCCAGTGACGTCTAGCGTAATTTTTACATAATCAAAGCGAGTAAGATCAAGGCCATCACCCATGGGGGCGAATTTTAGCTGCATTTGGCAATAAGGCCAGGGTGCCACATCCCGGAGCTCACAGTCCATGGTGAACTGCTGGTTACGCACTAAACGAGCCCTTGAACGCCCTCGGTTAGTGCGGTCATCCAAGGTAACTACTTGCAAATTGTCCATGGCGAGAATATCCAGTTCGGTGATCATGCCATGGCGTTGCCAGAGCACCAAAACCACACTGCTCAGCAGTAATACAAAGAACAAAGACAATAGCCAGCGCATTTTTCCCTCATGTATAAAAAAAGCAGCCTTAGCTGCTTTTTAGTTAACGCCTGTTCAGTTTAGGCCAACTCTTGCAAGCGAGCAAACTGTTCGCGCAGGGCGGCCAGACTTTGCTGCTGTTGCGCCAATTTCTCTTGCTCTTTTTGCACCACTGCTGCTGGTGCTTTGTCAACAAAGCTGGCGTTACCCAGCTTCTGTGCCAAGCGCTCAACGTCTTTGGCCAGCTTTTCGATTTCTTTGCTTAGGCGGCCTTGCTCGGCAGCAACGTCAATCAGGCCCTTCATCGGCACCAGAACTTTCAGCTGACCGATGATTTGCGTTGCACTTAGCGGCACTTCGCTCTGGTTGTCGCACCATTGACTGCTGTCCAGCTTGGCAAGCTTGGCAATAAAGCCCTGATAGCGCTGCAAGGAGGCTTGGTCTTGTGGGTTATCACTTTGCAAAATCAGACTAAGTGGCTTGCTGGGGCTGATGTTCATTTCCCCACGAATGTTGCGCACAGCCAGAATGACCTGCTTCAGCCAGGCCAGATCTTGCTCGCTGTCGCTGCAGATCTTGCTTTCGTCCACTTCTGGCCAGCGGGTCTGGCAAATGCTCAACTTGCTGTTACCAGGTAAGTGCTGCCAGATCTCTTCGCTGATGAAGGGCATCATGGGGTGGGCGAGGCGTAAAATGTGCTCCAGTACATTAAGCAGGGTGTAGCGGGTGCCACGCAGCTGCTCAGGGCTGGCTTCTTTGTCCCACAGCACCGGCTTGCTCAGCTCAAGGTACCAGTCGCAGAATTCGTTCCACACAAACTCATACAGATGTTGGCTGGCCAAGTCGAAGCGGTAACTACCATAAGCAAAGTCCAGATCCTTGATCAAGCGCTGCAAGGCAGACCAGATCCAGCGATCAGCAACAGAGAAGCTCAGGTCGCCACCCTCTTGGCCGCAATCCTGCTGTTCGATGTTCATCAGCACATAACGACTGGCGTTCCAGAGTTTGTTGCAGAAGTTACGGTAGCCTTCTAGGCGCTTAACATCAAACTTGATGTCACGGCCATTGCTGGCCAGACTGGTTAGGGTAAAGCGCAGCGCATCGGTGCCCGAGGCGGTAAAGCCCTCGGGGAAGGCAGCGCTGGTGTTTTTGCTGATTTTTTCCGCCAATTGCGGCTGCATCATGCCCGAAGTGCGTTTGCTGATTAGGTCTTCAAGACTAATGCCGTCAATCAGGTCGATGGGGTCAATCACATTGCCCTTGGACTTGGACATTTTCTGGCCCTGCTCGTCGCGAATCAGGCCGGTGACATAGACCTTGGAGAAGGGCACCTGTGGGCTGCCATCCGGGTTTTTGATGAAGTGCATGGTCATCATGATCATGCGCGCCACCCAGAAGAAAATGATGTCAAAGCCCGTTACCAGCACCGAGCTTGGGTGGAAACTGGCCAAATCTGGGGTTTGCTCAGGCCAGCCCTGAGTACTGAAGGTCCAGAGCGCTGAGCTGAACCAGGTGTCCAGTACGTCCTGGTCACGGGTCAGTTTGCGCTCATCCAGTTGGTGAGCGGCACGAACTTCGGCTTCGCTGCGGCCAACATAGACATTGCCTTGTTCGTCGTACCAGGCCGGGATCTGATGGCCCCACCACAGCTGGCGTGAAATACACCAATCTTGGATGTCGCGCATCCAGCTGTAATAGGTGTTTTCCCACTGTTTGGGGATGAATTCAATACGGCCATCCTCTACGGCCTTGATGGCTTCTTCGGCCAAGGGCTTGGTCGACACATACCATTGATAGGTCAGCCAGGGTTCAATGATGACGCCAGAGCGGTCACCACGGGGCACCATCAGGCTGTGCGGCTTGATCTCGGCCAGCAAGCCCTGTTGCTCAAAATCGGCCACGATCTTGGCTCGTGCTTGTTCACGGCTCAGGCCAGCGTAGCCTTCAGGGATGCGATTCACCACGCCCGTTCTAGGACTGCCGTCGTAATTAAAGACTTCGGCTTGATTCAGGATGCGGGCATCGGCATCAAAGACATTGATCAGCGCGGCGTCGTGGCGCTTGCCCACTGCATAGTCATTAAAGTCGTGCGCTGGGGTGATTTTTACGCAGCCGGTCCCAAAGTCTTGTTCCACATAGTCATCGGCAATGATGGGAATGGCGCGGTTGACCAGAGGCAGCATGACCTGCTGGCCAATCAGGCTTTGGTAGCGTGGATCATTGGGGTTAACCGCTACTGCGGAGTCACCTAACATGGTCTCTGGGCGCGTAGTGGCTACTACAATGTGATCAAGGCCTTCGCTGGTGGTGGCACCGTTGGCCAGAGGGTAGCGGAAGTGCCACATCTGACCCTGTTCTTCTTGGTTTTCCACTTCCAGGTCAGAAATGGCGGTGTGCAACTTAGGGTCCCAGTTGACCAGTCGCTTGCCACGATAGATCAGGCCTTGCTGATGCAACTGAACAAAGACTTCATTAACTGCCTCGGACAAACCAGGGTCCATGGTGAAGCGCTCACGCGACCAATCCACCGACGCGCCAAGGCGGCGCATCTGTTGGGTAATGGTGCCGCCGGATTCTTCCTTCCATTGCCATACCTTGTCAATAAAGGCTTCACGGCCAAGCTGGTGACGGTCACTGCCGGCAGCAGCCAATTGACGCTCAACCACCATCTGCGTGGCAATGCCTGCGTGGTCGGTGCCTGGCTGCCAGAGCACATTGCCTCCGCGCATGCGCTGATAGCGGCTCAGGGCGTCCATAATGGTTTGCTGAAAGGCGTGACCCATGTGCAGGCTGCCGGTTACATTGGGCGGGGGTAGCATGATGCTAAAAGCAGGGCCCTGGCCGCTGGGTTTGAACAAGCCCTGTTGTTCCCATGATTGGTAATGTTTTTGTTCAATGGCACTGGGTTGAAAGTTTTTTTCCATGCGGCTCACATTTGACGGTTAGCAAAAAGTTGCCTCATTATACAGAGCAAAGCGACTTACTTGTAGCCTAAGGCGATAAAGGGCTAGAGCTGGTGTTTGTTGGGTTTAAAGCCAAGCTGAGTGTAGGCGCGCCATTTATCGCGTCCGAGCGCCAAGGCGTCAGGACTGTTGCCAACCAACTCAAAGATTCGGCCAAGGTGACCTAGGTTAAGGGGGGCAGAGCCTAGATTAAGGCACCAAGGGCGCTTTAATTGCTCGATATGACTGCACAGGCGAACCGGTTGATCGTCACCACAGGGCAAGAAACTGTCTGGCTTGGCCTGCCACAGCTGTTCTTGCATCTCAGGCCAGTGCTCACTGGCCAGTAATAGGTCACAGTTCTGCCCCGCTTGCTGGCACTTGGCTGCCAATAACGCCGCCATGCGCAAAGAGGCGGAAAATTCCGCCTCGGGCAGCAAATAAAAATCGATCTGTGGCATCAGTGCTTGATCTGGTTCAGCAGGTATTGCAACAGCAGGGGCACAGGGCGGCCAGTGGCACCCTTGGCATCACCCTGAACCCAGGCCGTACCGGCAATGTCCAGATGCGCCCAACGTTGGCCCTTGGTGAAGCGCGACAAGAAGCAAGCAGCAGTGGTGGCACCGGCTTTAGCACCGCCAATGTTAGCGATGTCGGCAAAGTTGCTCTTCAGTAAGTCTTGATATTCGTCTTGCAGCGGCAACCGCCAAACCGGATCGCGGCTCTCTAGGCCCGCTTGCAACAGGTCTTGTGCCAAGCCTTCGTCCTGACTAAAGAGCCCTGAGTTTACGCCGCCTAAAGCCATCATGCAGGCACCTGTTAGAGTGGCAACATCAATGATGGTCTCGGGTTGGTATTCCTTGATCGCCCAGGTGAGGGCATCGCACAGCACCAGGCGGCCTTCGGCGTCGGTATTGAGAATTTCAATGCTGATGCCAGCCATACTGGTGACCACATCGCCTGGCTTAGAGGCATTGCCGGCGGGCATGTTTTCTGCAGCAGCCACCACGCCAATGACATTAATAGCGGGCTTTAGTTCAGCCAAACTGTGCATCAGACCAAGTACCGAAGCCGCACCGCACATGTCGTATTTCATTTCGTCCATGCCGGCACCTGGCTTTAAGGAAATACCGCCGGTGTCAAAGGTGATGCCTTTGCCAAGGATCACATAGGGGCGGTCGTCCTTATTGCCGCCACGGTACTCCATGGCAATGATGCGGCCAGGCTCAACCGAGCCCTTGGCAACGCTCAAGAATGAGTTCATGCCCAAGCGTGCCATGTCGCCCATGTCCAGTACCCGAGTTTTGATCTCGGGGCAGGCACGGCTTAGCTGCTCGGCCTGCTTGGCTAGGTAAACAGGGGTGGCAATGTTAGGTGGCAGGTTACCCAGCTCTTTGGCCACATTCATGCCGTGCGCCAAAGCAACCCCAGTTTCAATGGCCAGGCTTAGGCTGGTTTCACTGCTCAGTAAAATGATTTCTTGCAGCTTGGGACTGTCGTTCTTTTTGCTTAGGGTGGTGTCGTAGCGGTAGCTGGATTCCAGCAGTAGGGTACTGATGCGTTGTGCGGTGCAAAGCTTGGACTGGCCCGCAGGTTTGATGTCGTCCATTAAGATGGCGATTTGCTGCAGGTTGCGTTTGCTGAGGTTGGCGAGCATTTTTTTGATCAGGCCATCCAGTTGCTTGGCGTTGAAGTCTTCTTCTTTGCCAATGCCACAAACCAGGTATTGCTTGTTGCCTTCAATCAAGAGGCTGAATTCATCGCTCTGGCCGGTCAGTAAACCCTGCTGCCAAGCATTCTGTAACACCTCAGACTGCTGTGCCAGCTCTTGACTCAGGCCCTTGAAGCCCTGGTCGGTGGCAAAGAGTAGAAAGTTGGACAGCTGGCTCAGTTGACTGTGATCGGAAAAACGAATTTGCATGATGATAAATCCTCGAAGCTGGTATAGCATGGTGGCCTGTATATTACTCTAGCAGACTTAGAAAACTAGGGCATTTTTTGCACCTGTCACCAAACTTTAACAATTAGCTTAGTGTTTTAGCCAATGATTCTTTACAGATATCTGATGCAGCAGTTCCTGCAAAGCATGCTGAGCATCAGTGGCGTCCTGTTGCTGGTGCTTCTTGGGTCTCAGGCCACTCGTTTATTGTCACGAGCCATTGCAGAACAACAGTCTGCTGAAGGTGTTTTATTGCTGTTGCTGTTCTCCATTCCTGAACTGTTGATCGACATTCTACCTGCTGCTTTGATGTTGTCAGGCATTTTGGTGGTGTCACGTTTGCATTTGCAGAATGAAATTCATGTGATGCAGGCCACCGGTTTGGCACAAAATCGGGTGTTAATGGTACTGCTGGCCTTAGGTGTAATTACCGCGCTTGTCATTTGGAGCCTGATGCTGTTTATTAATCCTTGGGTTAAGCAGCAGGGCAACGAGCTATTTGATCGCTTGCAGCAAACCTTAGTCAGTAATGCTTTGGTGCCAGGTCAGTTTGTGCAACTGCAAGGGCAAACCCTGTATTTGGCCGACAGCAATGCCACAGGTGAGTTAGCTCAATTAGTACTTTTGGATGAGCAACAAGTCATGATTGCGCAGTCAGCGCAACTGTTACCCGAGTATGAGCAGGGCATTGGCATGTTATTGCAAAATGGGCAGCAATTGCAGGAGCTGAGCAGTTTTCCAGCGGTCACCCTGACTCATTTTCAGCAGCTGAGCTTGTCGCTTTTACCTTCAACAACCACGGCCCGTGATCACATTTCTTACCACGATCTATCCTTGATACGTGCAAATTGGTCCCAGCATCGCTATCAGGCCGAGCTGCATCGTCGCTTAAGTTTTCCCTTAATTGCCATAGTAATACCTTGGTTGATTTTCCCTCTGGCCTATGCCAATGCTCGTTCAGGTAAGCAGGCTAAGTTAATTCCTGCAATTTTGATTTTTGTGGTCTATGTCCTCTTTTTAGACTCCTTACGACGTTCGGTATTTCGTGCTGAGGTGGCGATCTGGCCAGGAATGCTATGGGTGCACCTAGGTTTCCTTGTGCTAAGTGTGCTGATTTGGCAGGCGCCAAATTGGCTGGCAAAGTTTAGGAAGGCTGCATGATTTTTCGTTATTTGTTTACTAGAGTGCTATTGTCATTTGTAATGGTACTCAGCGGTTTTGTGTTATTGGAGTTCATTCTCTCAGGATTGAATGAGCTGACTTATCAAACACGTCACGATTATCAGGCGCTGCAGGCTTTTGAGTTTTTGTTGCACAGTACACCAGCGCGAATTTCGCAGTTTGGCCCAAGCATTTTGCTGCTCAGTATTTTGGTTGGCCTAGGAAGTCTTGCTTCGTCCAGTGAGCTAACGGTTTTGCGAGCTTCTGGCATTTCCGTGGCCCGTATCATTGCCATGGCCATGACGCCACTGCTTTTGGTTTATGCTTTGCTTTTTACACTGGGTGAATTTTGGGCCCCTAAGCTGTTGCAGCAGGCCAATATAACCAAGGCAGCCTTACGCCAGGAACGGCAAATTGGCGGTTGGCATCGCGAGCAGAATTGGTTGCTGCATGCCGAGCGTATTGAGCGTGAGGAATTGCAGTCGGTAATGCTTTACCAACTCAATGCTGACTTCACGCAGTTGGAGGGTATTTTTCATGCTCAGTCCGCTGAAGCCGTGGCCGATGGCTGGTTGCTTAAACAGGTAAGGGAGCGGCGCTTTAGTGAGCGGCCGTTCAGGGAGCACAGTCATGCCCAATGGCACTTGCCCTTCAAGGCCGATGCCGAGTTGATGACCGCCAGAGTCATGGATCCAAGGTCTTTGACCCTGACGCAAAATCTTCGCTTTTTACAGTACATGCAGCAACAACGCTTGGCAGCCGATGCCTTGGCTTTCAGTTTTTGGCAGCGCATTTACATGCCTTTGTTAGCGGTGATGATGATGTTTGCTGGTGCGACCTTCGTCTTTGGTTCTAACCGCAGCATGGCCATGAGCAGCAGGATTTTCATTGGTCTGGTGGCCGGGATTTTGTTGCAGTTATTGCAAGACTTGTTGGCGCCCTTATCTCAGGTGGTTAGCTGGCCCATTCCTGTGGTGACTGCCATTCCCTTGTTCATCAGTCTGGCCATTGCCCTGCACCTAACGCGCAAGGTGAGCTAGTAGGCTAGGATACAATCAAGCTGCATTGTATTGGATCCTGCGACTTCGCGCAGGATGACTGAATTGGCGCAACGGATACCCCGCGACTTCGCGCAGGATGACTGGAAGGTGGATAGTATGCCTTAGCCATAGGTGTTGACTCAAGGTGCTGAATAGTGGCCAAGCTAAGTTGGTTCTTGGTACTGGTGATCAGGGGTGTGTAATAGGGGTTTTAGCCCTTGGCCTCTTGGTTAAGATCGGTGTCCGATAACAGATCAGGCCAGCTACGACTGTCCTTTTGCCACAGTTGCCAGAGGTAGCCCAAGCCAAGGCAAGCAAAAGCGAGCAGGGCAGCCAAGAAACGCTTAGTGCACTGAGCCATGCTGGGTCTGCCGCCCTGTCTGTTAACCAAGCGTAAACGCCAGGCGCGCATGCCCACGGTTTGCCCATGCCACATCCACAGGCCCATAAAATAGCTAAAAATGACCAGTACCAGGCTCAGTAAATAGAGCGGGTGCTGACTGTAATTGCTGTCATGCAAGCCCTGACTGGGATTGGCTGCCACACCTATAACGACCATTAGACCTTCGATCAGTAGGGCGGCGATCAACACCAGTGCCAAGCAGATGAAGCTGTCGTAGACAATGGCCATTAAGCGGCTGCCAAGGCCGGCCCGCTTGGCCGTAGATCCTGGGTTGTTAGCCGGTGGGGTTGAGTTGGTGATAGGGGAGGTCGAATCCATGTTAGGCATTGGTAAACCTCGCCAGTACCTGAGTTTCCCAAATAATGATGGCCCAGGTCAGGCCCATGATCACCAGGCTGGTAAAGACCGCCGCCGAACCCATGTCTTTGGCTCTTCCTGCCAGTTCGTGCCATTGATCACTGATGCGATCGACCACGGCCTCAATGGCCGAATTGAGCAGCTCCACCACCAACACCAGCAAGCCGGTGAGGGTTAACAGTAAAAACTGGATTAGGGTATTGGCAATGAACATGGCCAGCACCACTGCGCAGAGTACTAACCAGAGTTCTTGACGAAAGGCTTCTTCGTGTTGGTAAGCGCTACGAAAGCCTTGGATGGAATACAGAGTGGCTTTTTTAACTCGTAGAAATCCGGTATTTCCTGGCTTAGCCATGGCTATTGTTCCTGAGTTGGGCATTGGTTTTAAGAGTTGCTTGTTGGCTGAATGGGTCTTCTGGCCAAGGGTGCTTGCTGTAGCGTGCACGATTTTCTTTGCGGATTAAAGGGTACTGTACTTGCCAGAAATGGTCTAGGTCTGATGTGCGCGCCAATACTCTGCCATTGGGCGCCAATAATTCCAGAGCCAGGGTGAGTCGACCCTCGGCCAGCACGGGTAGGCGCTGCAAGCCAAAGGCGGCTTGCAGCTTAACCTGAGCCAGAGCCGGTACCTTACTGTAATCAATGGCCAATTGCATGCCAATAGGAAGGGACAGGTGGGTTGGTAGGCTCCGTTCCAAAGCCTGATGCTGGTCGGCCAAAAAATCCTGCCAGAGCGCCAGCCAGGGGATCTGATTGAACTCACAGACTTGCGGCAGCCAGAGTGGAAGTTGCTGTTTGAGCTGTTGTTGCCAGTCTTGCAGACTTGGGCACTCAGGGAACAGTTGCTGATAACAGTGCCAGCGAGTCAGGTACTGCTGGGCCTTTTCGGTTAACAGGCTTTGCCAATCATTGCCCGCTAGCCTTTGGATTAGGGCCTGATGCCAGTCGCCAAGTTTGGCCTTGGCGGGCCTTTTGTCCAGCTCAATGGCCATGAAGCACCGATGTTGCCAGCATTGCAGCCGTTGTTGCTGCCATTCATGGCTGAAGCGCTGATGCCATAGATGCGCCAGCAGCCTGACCCTGTCTTCATCCACGGCCAACCATTGATAGACTCGCACCCCCTGAGTGCTGAGTTGGCTATTGATCGCCAGTTGCCAACCCCTTAAGCCAGGGTTGGGATTGAGTACCTGTGGGCCTGCGGCCAGTTTGGCAGGCTGCTGGTCAAGCAGACTGAGCCTTTCGGGCATGGCCAACGCCAGCAGGTTGCCCGGTTGCTCTGGCCATGCAAAATGCATACTGGCCTTTCGAGCTTGGCAAAAACGGGTCAGCAGTAATGAAAATTCTTGCAGTCTGGGCTTGCTAGGCGGGCTTTCGGGCAGTTTTTCTGGCCACAGGTGCAACCAGGCCGCCAGACTGGCCGCCTGCTGGACTTCGGCCTTGGGTGCGCGCAGCAGCATGCTGGCCAAGGAAAGATCCGTGCCCAGAGCAAGCATGGCCTGACCAAGGGGAGTGACTTTGCCCTGATGCAGGGCTTCGAGTTGCTGCAGTTGTTTTTCGGCTTTTTGCCAGGCATGGCTTGAAAGTTCGTCTAGCCAAAACAGTTGCTCAGGTTGCTCTCTGAGCTCGGCCAGCAACAGGCGCACTGGTCGTAAATCGGTTTGTCGGATGTCGGCCATGGGCTGGGGCGCCAAGCGCTCTTCGGACGACCAGAGGCGGATGCAATGCCCCGCTTGCGTCCTGCCTGCTCGTCCTTGGCGCTGATCGGCATTGCTCTTGGCGATGCGAATTTGTTGCCGCCGATTGAGGCCGCTGCTGGGGTCAAGGCTCACTTGATTGACCAGGCCAGAATCCATTACCAGATCAATGCCATCCAGTGTCAGGCTGGTTTCAGCGATGTTGGTGCTCAGCACCAGTCTTGGCCCCTGATCGGCCTGATAACTCAGCACCTGTTGTTGCTGCTCTTTGTCGATGCTGCTGTGCAGCCATTGAATGCTGAGGTCGGGAAATTCTTGCCTTAGCCCTTGGCAGTCCTGATCCAAGCGCTGAATTTCACGCCAGCCGGGTAGGAAAAATAAAATCCCACGCCGTCCGCACCTCAGTTGTGCGGCCACCAGCTCCGCCCAGTGGGTTTGTGCCACTGCTTGATATTGCAAACTCACAGGATACTGCCTACCTTGGCAGGCATAGCTGGGTGCTTGCAGAGCTTGAGCTAAGGGCGCCAGATCAAGGGTAGCCGACAATAACCACAGGCGAAAATCATCCCGTAGTTGGCAAAGCTGATGCAACAGCGCCAGCGACAGATCCGCTTGCCATTGGCGCTCATGAAATTCGTCCAGCAGTACGCAGGCCGAGGCACTGAGGCTTGGGTCTTGCTGCAATTTATTAAGCAGCACACCAAGGGTCATGACCAGAATACGACAGCCCGAGCTTTGCTGCTGTTCCAAACCAATCTGGTAGCCTACCTGCTGGCCAAGGGGCTCACCTAACAACCTAGCCAAGCGAGCGGCTAGGGCTTTACAGGCCAGCCGTCTGGGCTGAATGAGCCAAATTTGCCCCGGCTGATCCAGCCAAGATAAGCACCAGAGTGGAATCATGCTGGATTTGCCAGCGCCAGGTGGTGCCTTAATCAGGGCGATGCCAGGCTGCCGCCACTGCTTGGCAAGCTCAGGGTGCAGCTGGTCTATGGGTAGGTTGCTTGGGTACATCATCCAGTGCTATTGGGGTAATCAGTGCCAACCGGCAAAGTAGTTGCTTAGCCAGTGGTGGCGTTCGCTTGGATCTGAACTGTGGCTAAAGGCGGCGTACAGTCCAGCGATGACGGCTTCGAGCCTTGCGCCCTTGGTGCTGATGGGGCGGTAATTAGCCAACTCATGGTTACTGGCGTAATGCTCAAGATCAACCATACCAAAGGCGCATTGACTGCTGATCAACAGTAGGCAATTCGCTGGCAGGGCTTCTAGGTAAGTGCGAAGGCTGGGACTAAAGGGTAGGTTGCCCATGCCATAGCCCTCAATGATGACCGCCTCAATGCCTTGAGCGGGCAGGCCGTATTCTTGCCCCGGAGTGCAGACCAGCACCTGATACCGTACCTCATTGAGGTCTTTGTGGATGGCAAAGGGGATCTGCGCGGGCTCTCGCCTGCTTTGAAAAGCAGCAGGAGAATTGCAATCGCTCTTAAAACAATTAATGCCGTTGAGAATTTTACCGCCAAAAGCAATCCAGGTGCCCGGATAGCGGCAGGCATTGATGGCAAGTTCAATGTTGTCATCGGCGTCTGAGCCCTGTTCTGACCAGGGCTGCTGAGAGCCAGTCAGCACCCAGGAGTGGTCCCTTGGCAGAAATAGACGCATCAGGGCAGCGGAATAGGCCAGAGTGTCGGTGCCAAACAGGAGAATGGTGGCTCGGTATTGTTGATAATCCGTGCGAAGCATCCGCAGCAAGGATTGCCAGTGTTCGAGCTGCAACTGTGAGGAATCCATCAGTGGCAAATGGTAAATCAGCTGGTATTGGTCGGATAACCAAGCGGCTAATTTACCGGAAATGTAGTCTTCTGAAGGTGCCCATCCGTCTGGCGTTTTGACCATGCCGATGGTTCCTCCGGCATAGATAACTCTAATGGGATTCATTTAACCAGCCAACTTACTTGATTAATTAACGCGGCCACCTCCTGATGCGTGCTTGAACGCTTGCACACCTCGTCTAGGTTGTTTTTCAACCAGCTAAGGGGCGCATCCAGCTCGGTAAAGTCTTCACCCGCTGGCTCATAAGGATAGCCGCCATCTTGCACACTAACCTTGTGTAATTCAATCACTTCTTCGGTGAGCAAGCGAATTAAGTTGTAGATGCGATCCTTGTGTTCCATGCAGCTGGCCTGCCAGTAGGCGTTGTCCAGCGCATAGACAAATTCATCCAGGAGGTTGGTGGCTTCGGTCAGGGTCAACTGTTTCATC
This sequence comes from Saccharospirillaceae bacterium, assembly GCA_007116635.1. Classification (GTDB taxonomy): domain Bacteria; phylum Pseudomonadota; class Gammaproteobacteria; order Pseudomonadales; family Natronospirillaceae; genus SKIB01. The sequence continues at coordinate 19,636 of SKIB01000010.1, read as the reverse complement.
TCGGGCTCCTGTTGTCGTCAATTCGTCATCTTTAGTCATTAGCCTGTGTTGACTATCTTTTAATCATAGTTGAGGCAGGCAAGTTCTGCCTCCAAGGTTGTCGGCATGAATGTAAAGCAATTAGCACTGAAAACCCTTACCCCTTGGCTTAAGCCCATTAAAGGCCGTTTTAAGCCCATTAAGGGCCGCTTTAAGCAGCACTGGCAATGGAGTCGCAAGGGTAAGATCATTCAATTGCGGCCTTTAAAGCGCATCATCCATCCCATTCCCAAGCTCGATTTGCAGGCCTGCTTAGCGGTTAAGGGCCAGTTGTTAGGCATGGCCGGGCCTCAATGGCAGGTCTACTGTTATCAAAGTCATGAGCTGGACGCCATGCTGATGGAACTGGGTCGGTTGCGTGAAATCAACTTCCGTTTGGTGGGTGAAGGCACAGGTAAAAGCCATGATCTGGACCAATACGATCTGCAGTATCAGCATCTGTTGCTCTGGCAGCCGGAAAAGTCAGAGTTGGTGGCTGCTTATCGCATTCGTGCCACCAGTTGTGAGTTGTTGGCAGACAAAAAACTGTACAGCCAAGAGCTGTTTGAGTATTTGCCCACGGCGGCTGCACTGGTTAATAGCGGTGCCGAGTTGGGTAGAAGTTTCATCTGTGCTCAGTATTGGCACAGCAGGTCGCTGGATTACCTATGGCAGGGCATTGGCTTGTGGCTGCAAGCCCGCCCCGAAGTTCGCTACCTCTTTGGCCCGGTTAGCCTGCCAGGCTATTGGCCAAAGGGCAGTAAAGACTTGCTACTGAGTTTTTACCGTCACCACTTTTCATGGCCTGAGCCGGTGGTAAGGGCAAGGTGCCCGGTGCAATTCAAGCGACACCATGCTTGGACTGGCAATTACCAGCAGGACTTTAGTCTGCTAAAGCAGCAGTTAGCAGCCAAGCAACTGGCCATTCCAACACTCTATAAGCAATACACCGAGCTGTGCTTGCCTGGTGGGGTTGGCTTTGCTGACTTTAATTTGGACGCCAGCTTTGGCAACTGCATCGATGGGCTGGTGGTGGTAGACCTAAAAGCCATGAAGGCCAACAAAGCCAGACGCTATCTTGGTGCGGCTAGCTTGCATCTTGTTGATCCTGCAGTTGCAGGGCCTTAATGGTTCGCCCTAAGGGAACCATGGACAGTAGCAAAGCGCCGATAATGAAGAAGGTAATCACCAGCAATAGGGCTGGCCTCAGCCCTATTAAGTCAGCCGCTAAACCGAAACTGGCGCCCAGTAGGGTGGCCAAGCGCATGAACACCGCCCAGTAGCCAAAGGCAGTGCCTGAATAATGCTTGGGGGTCAGTTGGCCAACCAAGGATCGGCTGGAGCTTTGAATGGCGCCAATGCCAGTGCCAGCCAACAAGGCCACCAGTAGAAAGACGGTCACCAGGCTTTGCCCTGTCCAATGAGCCAAATTGGCCAATTGGTGCATGCCAAGAATGGCCGTGACCCAAACCCCAATGGTCAGGTATAGGGTGGCCCGGGCACCGATACGTCGTTCAAGAAAACCAAAGCCAATGGCACCGGCCAAGGCGCTGAGCTGGGTGGCTAGAAAGACCTGCACCAGTTCGCCTGCGGCCATGCCCACCTCGCTGGCGGTAAAGATGCCGATGAACTTGATCACCGTTTGCACCCCGGCCATGTAGAACACAAAGGCGATGAAAAACTGCAGCAGCACAGGCTGTTGCTGGCGCAGGCGTAGGATGTTGAGGCTGTCGTACCACCTGGCACTCAGGCTTTCTTGGCTAGGGCTGACTCGACGGTCTTTAAGCCAAAGAAAGGTGGGAATGGCAAAGGCAACAAAGTAGATGGAAATAGCCACCATGGCCCATTGATGCTGACTGATATAGCGGGCTTGCTCGCTGATGGGATCGGCATTAATGATGATGACGCTGACCATGATCATGCTGATCAATCCACCAATGTAACCCAGACCCCATCCTAGACCAGAAATCACGCCCATGTTTTTGCGATTGGCTATGTCAGGTAAAAAGGCCGAGATGATGAATTCACCTAGCATCCAACTGGTGTTGGTGATGATCAACAGCAGGACGCCAAACCAAATTTGGCCAGGAGCAACAAAATACAGGCCACAGGTAAAGAGCGCACAAATGGCAGTGGACCAGAGCAGCATTTGTTTTTTGCTGGCACCCTGATCGATTTTTAAACCTAGCAAGGGTGAAAGTAGCATGGCCAATAGGGTAGAGCTGATGATGGCCAGAGACCAATAGCTGTTTCGCCAAGGGCTGCCCTCAGGCACGATGTAGCTGACAAAAAAAGCTGAATAAACAAAGGAAATTACCACCGTGGTGTATGCTTGGTTGGCAATGTCGTACAATGCCCAGCCAGCGATTTCTTTGTTTGAGCCGGGATTAGTGCTTGGTTGCATGAATTGTTCTCGATTTGCGTTGGGCCATGACTTCTGCAAAAGTCGTGAATTTGTTACTGTACTCTTTTTACCAGATTAATGTGAAGGATTGTTTATGCTAGTACGCACCGTGGCACTGATATTAACTTGCTGGGCTTCTGGCCTAGCCTTGGCGGGTGGCGCCTTTGAGATATTGCTGTCCAATGAATCGGCACGCATTGGTCATGAGGCGGCTCACGCCCCGACCAATTTGCTCTTTGATCTTGGGGTGGATTATAACGAGCAACTGGGTTGGGCTACTTATGCGGGGGTGTCAGCGGTTGACAGTCTGGCCGCTGGTGGCCCGGTGGTGGCTTCCTTGGGAGGGCGTTTGTATTACTTCAGCACCAAAGAGGGTGTGGAAGAGGGTGGCACGGCCTTGGCTTTGGGTGGCTTTGTGCGCTATCAGCCAAACATCTTGGCTGGTTTAGCTGCTGAACTGAACGCCTTTGTTGCTCCCAGTATTCTGGCCTTTAGCAAGGCCGACGCCTTCACCGATCTTCAGGCTAAGTTGGGCTATCAGGTTTTGCCACAGGCCAGGTTACTGGCGGGCTATGGTTATCTGGCGGCGCTGTACGATGATCAATGGCAAGAGGTCACCAAGGGTCCTTTCTTGGGATTTCGTATTAATTACTAATGCCCTATCAATGACTAGGGCTAAGCACTCCTGCTGGTTATCAGCAGGAATACTATTCGCTGCGCTTTAGTTGCGCGCATTCTGGGCGCTAGCTGCTAGCCTTCTGCTCGGCTTGCAGCTGTTTACGCGTCAGTTTTTGCTGGCGATTGCGCTGCACAAATTCCTGAACCTCGGCACCCAGGTGTTGCTCGCCTCTGGCCTTGGCAAGCTGGATTTGTTTTTCTCGTTGCTCATAGCGCTGACGCTGTTCAGGGCTTTGTGAATCGTAGCAGTGATGACAGCTGACCCCTTGCTGATAATGGGGGTGCTGTTTATCGTCCTCGGTAATGGGGCGTCGACAGGCATGGCATTGATCGTACTGACCTTTTTCAAGCTGATGATTTACCGCCACGCGATTATCAAACACAAAGCATTCGCCTTGCCACAGACTCTGTTCTTCTGGCACTTCTTCAAGGTACTTGAGGATGCCACCCTTAAGATGGAAGACCTGATCAAAACCCTGCTGCTTGAGCAGTGCGGTCGACTTTTCGCAGCGGATGCCACCGGTGCAGAACATGGCCACCTTTTTGTGCTTTTGCTCGCCAAGCTGCTGAGCCACATAGTCAGGAAACTCACGGAAGGTCTCGGTCTGAGGATTGATGGCATTGGCAAAGGTGCCAATGGCCACTTCGTAATCGTTGCGGGTGTCAATCACCAGCACCTCAGGATCGCTGATCAGCTGGTTCCAGTCTTTGGGCTCAATATAGGTGCCGACCACTTTTTTCGGGTCGATGCCCTCTACCCCTAGGGTTACGATCTCTTTTTTCAGCTTGACCTTGGCTCGCAAGAAGGGCTGCTGTTGCTCATAGGATTCCTTGCTGTCAAAGGGGTCAAGGCCAGGTATGTTGCGCAAATGCTGCAACAGCTGATCGACGCCATTACGGCTGCCTGCCACGGTGCCATTAATGCCTTCATGGGCCAGTAACAGGCTGCCTTTGATGTTTTGTGACTCCATGCAGCTCAGTATGCCTTGGCGATGTTGGGCGAAATCTGGGAAGTCAAAAAATTTGTACAGGGCACAGACCACTATGCCTTTGTCAGCTATGCCTTTATCGGATATGCCTGTATCAAATCGTTGGTTGGTCATTTTATCTCCGCTTACCGGAACGTCAAACCGGCGCAAATGAATGGGGCGCTCATTATACGAACTGGAGGCAAAAAGTCATCAATGGCGAGGGCGATCATCCATTGGTCGCCTATTACAGTGGCCAAAAGGTTAGGCTGAGAACGGATTAATATATTGCACAGGCTTATAACAGCCACAGGCTGATGGCCGGCACATAGGTGATCAGCAGCAGTACGCCCAATAGCACGAAGAAAAAGGGAAGACTGGCGCGGTACAGCACTTCGATGGGTTTGCCGAAGCGGTAACTGGCAATGAACAGGTTCATGCCCACAGGCGGGGTGAAGTAGCCCAGCTGTAGGTTAGCGATGAAAATGATACCCAGATGAATAGGGTCGATGCCAAAGTTAAGCGCAAGAGGCAAAATCAGCGGCACCAAGATGACGATGGCAGCAAAGATGTCTAAAAACGCACCCATTAACAGCAGCATGATATTAAGCAAGAGCAAGAACAGCAGCGGATGCTGAATGTGGCTGTCTAGCCATTCCACCAGCTGCATTGGCAGTTGGATGTCGATCAAAAAGGTGGTGAAGGCCAAGGCAGCCCCCAATATCAGTAAAATGCTGCCAACCATCACTAGGCTTTCACGGGTGGCATGCAGTAACTTGCGGCCATTCAGATCACGGTAAACAAAGAGCTCAATGATCAGCACATAGAGTGCGGTCACTGCTGCGGCTTCAGAAATAACCAGCAGGCCACTGTAGATGCCGCCTAGGACAATCACTGGGATCATCAGTTCGAAAAAACCCGCCTTAAAGGAGGCCGCTAATTCGGCCAAGTCAAAGGGCTGCAGCTCCGCTGCTTGGCCACGACCCTGATACAGACCATAGCCATAGAGGGCGGCAATCATCAGCAGCGCTGGCGTGATACCTGCAATAAACAGCTGTTGCATGTCCAGCTGCACCAGATTGGTTTGCTGCACGATCACGGCATAGAGAATCAATGGAATGGCCGGAGCCAGCAGCAGCCCCAGGCTACCCGCCGAAGTGATCAGGCCAAGACTAAAGCGCTCGCTGAAGCCGCTTTGACGCAAAACTGGGAGCAACAAGCCGCCCAAGGCAAGGATGGTGACGCCACTGCCGCCGGTCAGCATGGTAAAGAAAGCACAGCACAGTAGGCAAATCAGCATGGTGCCGCCTGGCATCCAGCCAAGCACTGCTTTAGACAGGCGAATCATGCGCTGGCCGGTATTGGCTTCACTAAGTAAAAAACCAGTGAAGGCAAATAATGGTAAGGCCAACAGGATTCCTGAGTCGGTGATGCGATAAAGGTCTATCAGTAACACCTGAAAATCCACTCCCTGTTGTTGTAATCCCAGGCCAGCCAGACCAAAGAGAGCCAAAAACAAAGGTAAACCAAGCAGGGTAAGCAGGATGATGGCAGAATAAAACAGGGGCATTAAAAGGGTTCCTTGGGCCGGTAGGGCCAAATGACTTGCAACAGATGTCGCCAGCCCATTAGACCAAAGCCAATGGGTAGAATCAGCATGACCTGCCAAACCTGAACTTGGGCGAAGGCGAGGTCAGCGAACAACCGCTCTTCTGCCACTAGACGCCAACTGTGCCAAGCCAGAAACCAGAGAAACATCCCTGCACAAAGGCCAATGAATCGCATCAGCATGGCTGATAGATTGGCTGGCAAATAGTGCTCAATGAGATTGATGCGCAAATGGCTGCCCCTGCGACTGGCAATGATGCCAGCCAGCATGGCGATCCAAAGCAAGCTGGCACGGGCGGCGGGGTCGATCCATGACCACGAAATGCCCAGTGCGTTGCGCAGCAGGATTTGCAGCACCGCTAAAAGCAGCATGGCCATGAACACCAGCAGCAAAAGCAACTCCTCTGCTCGGTGTAGCCAAAACAGTAATTGCTTGAGGCGCAGAACCATATTAACGATCGAGCACGCGCATTAGGCGTTCAAGATAGTTTTGGTTAAAGGCACCGGAAGCCACCAGTTGGTTTAACACTAGATCGGCATTATCAGTGATTTCTTGGCGTTGGGCCGCTGAGGGATCAACCTTGGTGATGCCTTGCTGTTGTAGGGCCTGATAGGCTGCGATGTTGTTGGCGCGGTTGCGGTTGTTAAGTTCGGCACTCATAGTCGACAGTATGCGCTGGACTTCGGCTTGATCCGCGTCTGATAAGCGAGCAAAGTGACGAGCATCCACATAAAGGGTGCCAAGGGTATAGATCAAGGGCATGTCAGTAACATAGGACAGGCGATTGTGCCATTGCAGAGTCAAAGCAGCAGAGGGCGGAGCAACCACGGCATTAATGGCACCGGTTTGCAAAGAAGTCAGTACCTCGCCAATCCCAAGCAGGATAGGGGATACGCGAAATTCTCTGGCGATTTGCTCACTGAATGGATCGCCGGCAGGCAGCCATAGGCGCTGCTGTTGCAGTTGCGCCAGTGAACTGACCGGGTTTTGTGACATCACATAGGCAAAGCCACCGTCAATAAAGCCAAAACTCTTAATGCCATTGGCGGCTAACCCCGCCAGAATGTCGGCTTCCAGCTCAGCACGCACTGCGTCTACTTGCTCGTAGGCTTGAAAGGTGAATGGTGCGTTGAGAATTTGCACGTCGCGATAGTCATTGGCCAGTGCGCCCGTCTGGATCAGTGCGCCATGCAGTTGACCAGTGCGAATACGGCGGCGCACGGCGTTATCGTCACCCATGGCGCCACCAGGGTACACCAGCAGGCGGACGCGGTTGTCAGTGGCCGCTGCGATGTCGCGTGCGGCTTGACGCAGCGCCACCACTTCGGCTGTGCCATCAGGGTATAGGGTGGCGATTTTTAGTTCGGTACTGCTGACCAGGCCTGACAATAGCAGACCCAAACCTAATATTAATGCTCTCATGAGTGATGCCTCGGTTAATTGGTTTGAGCGGCTCAAAAGAAATACGAACTGGACTCGGCAAGGAGTTCAGCGGCCAGCCGTTGTGCATAGCTGTTTTGTAAGGTTAGATTGCCCTGATTAACCTCAGCTTGCAATACACGCTCTAACAGGCTGTCGTGTAATTCTTGATCAAACATCATGCGTGCGAATTGCTGAGCGTAAAAGACCTTGATGATTAAGTTTTGACCATTCGAGCGCTCAATGGCGGTTTCAAACATCTGCTGCGCGCGCTCGGGTTGGCCGCCCAAGGCTGGTGGCAATAGGCTGTAAAGAACGGCAAGATAAAGCTCGCCCATGGCATCATTATAGCCCGGTGCTAGCTGAACCTGGCGCTCCAGTAAGGCCTCAACACGACCCAGTTGGGCAACGGCATTCCAGTCACTGCTGTGTGCCTGAATCCAGCCTGCCCAAGTGCTGCCTAGTAAATGCAACCACTGTGCCTGACGCTCTTGGTGAATGCTGGCCATGATTTCATGCTGTTGGTCGAGGCTGAGTTGTTCGATTTGACACAGGCTAACCACCTCCAAGCAGCTGGCTCGACGGGCGTAGTCCAGTGCTTTACTACTGATGGTCTGCTGGCGCTCGGGATCAGCAACAAAAATTCCGGCGTAGGCACTGTTGAGCTGTGCGCCTGTGGCCAAATAGCCGCTGTTTTTGGGGTAGGTTAGGATCAGGGCGTCCACCATGACTAAGTAAGCCGGTAGGGCGTCTTCAACCAGGATCATGTCAGTGTTGTCCAGCATGCTGGCCGCCAAATTGTCTGGCAATTGGCGGATGCCGCAAGCAGATAGCAGCACTAGGCTACTAATAAGAGTCATTAACCAGTATTTCAGAAGCTTCTGTTTCATTGTCTTCTCCTTAACCTATTGTGCCCATGAATTTATGACAGGCTCATGAAATCAGTTCTAAGTCTAGTTCAGCCCAAACAGGCGCGTGGTCCGAGGGCTTTTCCATGGCTCTTATGTCTATATCAATGCCGCTGTCAGTCAGTCTAGGAGCCAGTGCCGGGGAGAGCAACAGATAATCAATACGTAGCCCACGTCTTGGGTCGTCTTCAAAGGCACGTGAGCGGTAATCAAACCAGCTCAGGGCAGCTTTTTCAGGGTAGCAATGACGAAAGGCATCCACCAGACCCAGATCCAACAGGGCCTGAAGCCATTCACGCTCCTCTGGCAAGAATGCACACTTACCAGCGCTGAGCCAGCGTTTGCGATTGATCTCGCCGATGCCAATGTCTATGTCTTGGTGGGCAACATTCATGTCGCCGACCACCAGATATAGGGCGTCTTTAGGTAGTTGCTGCAGATGCTGCAACAGGTCCTGATAATAGCGCTCTTTGGCAGCAAACTTGGTCGGGTGTTTGCGGCTTTCCCCCTGTGGGAAGTAACCATTGAGTAAAAAAAGCTCGCCAGCATCGGTGGCGTAGCTGGTTTGTACAAAGCGTTTTTGCTCCAATTCATCGCGCCAGGCAAAGCCCTTTTGTGCGCTCAAATAAGCAGCCTTGGCCAGATTGGCCACCCCGTAGTGGCCCTTTTGTCCGTGGTGCACAACCGAACGGCAGCCAGTGGCAATGACATCTGCCAGAGGAAACTGACTGTCGTCGACCTTGATTTCTTGCAGGCCAACCAAGTCATAACGATCCATGACCTGTTCTAGCTGATGCAGGCGGGCGCGCAAACCATTGATATTAAAGCTGCAAACCTTCATGGCAAAAAGCGCTCGGTGAGATTACCATAGGCATCCACGCGTCGGTCACGCAAAAAGGGCCAGATGCGTCTGACTTCTTCTGAGCGTTTTAAGTCCAGTTCGACCAACAGTTGGCAGGGTTCCTGATGATTGGCCCAGGCCAGGAGTTCGCCTTGAGGGCCAGCGACAAAGCTGTTGCCCCAAAAATCAATGCCACTGGCATTGGGGTCTTGGCTGGCTTCATGGCCAACGCGGTTGGCGACAATAACAGGCAGGCCGTTGGCCACGGCATGGCCACGCTGCACCAGCATCCAAGCGTCCAGTTGCCGCTGTTTTTCTTCTGCTGTGTCATTAGGGTCCCAGCCGATGGCCGTGGGGTAGAGCAGTAGGTCAGCACCGGCCAGCGCCATTAGGCGGGCCGCCTCTGGGTACCATTGATCCCAGCACACCAGCACCCCTAGCTTGCCGTGGCGAGTTTCAATTGGACGGAATCCGGCCAGTGGGTCCTTGGGCGAGGCATCGCCAGGGGTGAAATAGAACTTTTCGTAGAAGGCCGGGTCGTCCGGGATGTGCATCTTGCGATACAGGCCTTTGTAGCCGGCCAAACCATCAAACACCAGTGCGGTGTTGTGATACAGGCCAGGGGCGCGCTTTTCAAACAGCGACACCACCAGAGTTAGGTCCAGCTCTGCGGCTAGGGCTTCAAAAAAGCGACGGCTTGCACCTTGCTCGATGTCTTCGGCTTGCTCAAAACACTCGGTGTTTTCGGTTTGGCAAAAGTACAGGCCAGCGTGCAGCTCTTGCAGCAACACCAGTTGTGCGCCCTGAGCGGCCAGTTCTTTGATCTTAGTGGCAGAGGCTTGGCGGTTCTGTTCGGCATCCGTTGTGCAATCTTGCTGTACCAAACCTAGGGTTAACCATGTCATGCTAGGGCTCCTTTGATGAGTTGCATACTAATACAGTGCAGGCTGCCGAATTGCTCAATCAAAACTGAGCAATCAATGCCCTTGACCTGGCGATCGGGCATGGCCTGGTGCAGCCTGTTGAGCGCCACCTGATCCATGCTGTCTTGGTAGGTGGGCACCAGTATTTGCTCGTTGGTGATGAGGAAATTGGCGTAGGTGGCCGGTAACAGCTCGCCCTCGGCATTGAGCTTGGGGCTGGGCATGGGCAGGGCCACTAGGTCATAGGGCTGGCCATTGGCCTGAGTGAAACCCTGCAATTGAGCTTCCATCTGGCTCAGCGCGCAGTGGTGCGGGTCGGTTGGGTCTTGGCATTGCACATAGGCGATGCAACTAGGCGAGATGAATCGGGCGAGGGTATCAATGTGGCTGTCGGTGTCGTCCCCTGCCAAATGGCCATGATCCAGCCACAGTACTCGGCTCACACCCAGCTCTTGTTTTAAGGCTTGCTCGATTTGCTCTTTGCTAAGTTTGGGGTTGCGATTGGGGTTGAGTAGGCAGGCGCTGGTGGTCAGCAAGGTGCCCTGACCATCGGATTCGATACTGCCACCTTCCAGAACCAGCGGCAAACTCTTGAGCGGTGCTGCATAGGCCCCTTGCTTGGCCAAGGCAGAGCTGATCTCGTTGTCATGGTTGGCGCTGAACTTACTTCCCCAAGCATTGAATTGAAAATCAAGCAGTAAGGGTTGGTCGTTATCCAGCACACTGATGGCGGCGTGATCGCGCGCCCAGGTATCATTGGTGGGCGCACTGTAGAATCTTAGGTTGGCCAGATTGGCCTGCCACTGGTTAAGCAACATTTTGATTTCATTGCTATCAAGGCTGGGGTCGCACACCAGAACAACGGTTTGGTAGTGGCTGATTTCAGACACCAGTTCTGCATAAAGGCTTTGTGCGGCATCCAGCCAAGGCACCCAGTCCGTTTGTGCATGAGGCCAAGCGAACTGAATGGCGTCTTGGGGGTGCCATTCGGCGGGGAAGAAACGAGAACTCATGGTTGGCTATTTCTCAGGATTAGTTGTTGGCTATTGTAAAGCATTTTTAAGCCATTGCATCCTGCTTAGCCTTGGCGTTTTTTGGCTAAAGCAAAGCGCTGTTGTTCGACGATATGGGCTGCTAGGCGTCTGCGACTGCTTTCTCTGGGGTGTGCTATGGACAATTTGAGTAAAAAACCATTGGTACGCTCCTGGCAGGCTATAACTCTGGCCTCAATAAAGAAGGATTGGTAGTTGGGGCTAAAAATGAGCATTAAAGCCAGACTTTGTTCTTTATTGAAAGCTTTGGGCCATAACAGAGTAATTTCATTTTCGCTAATCATTACTTTTTGTGCCTGTAGGCTGTCCAGGCTAAGTTGCTGAGCGATCAGCGTTTTACTCAGCAGTTGGCATACGTCCTCGAAATTGTGCAGAATTTCTTGCAGCTTGGGCTGGGTCAATTCATCAATCAGCTGATGGTTACGCTGCAGCAGTTGTTGAAGGTCGTTTTCGATGCCAAGGCTGCGGTAATTAGGGAAATATTCAGTAATACTCAGCTGCTCTGGGTCCAGGGGCTCAAGGCCGACAAATGCCATATCCTTAACGCTGAAATATTTATCAGCCATTCATGCTGCCCTCAATGAAAGTTGTCTGTTTGACGTCAGTGGCGCCATTAGTTATGGGCGATACGGTAGTTTAGAACTGTCTCAGCTTTGCAATATGAAATTTTTGCAATTGGCACTGGTCTAACTGTCCGACCTTAGTTAACCTTAGCGCAATTTTCTGTGAGTGACCACTATGAACCTGCTCCCTTTGCAAATCGGTCTGCGCTATCTTCGGGCTAAGCGCCGCAATGGTTTCGTCTCTTTTATTTCAGCCGTTTCCATGCTTGGCTTAACCTTGGGGGTCATGTTGCTGATCATTGTATTGTCAGTGATGAACGGTTTTGAACGTGAGCTGCGCACGCGAATCTTATCCGTGGTACCCCATGGGGTGGTGCAGTCTGACGAGCCCTTAGAAAACTGGCAAGCCTTGGTGCCTGTCTTAGAGGCCCACCCAGAAGTACAAGGGGTAATGCCTTTTATTGAGGGGCAGGCATTGCTGACTGGTTCAGGCAATCCAAGGCCGGCCATGGTCAAGGGCATTGAACCCGATAGCTTGGTTCGCACCAGTATACTTGAGGAGCACATGACTCAGGGAAGCCTGCATGATTTGCAGCCAGGCGAGTGGGGGGTTGTGATGGGCGACCTGTTGGCCAATCGCTTGGGATTGCGCTTGGGTGATCGGGTGACTCTGATGATTCCAGAGGTTAGCCTATCCATTGCTGGAGCCCATCCAAGATTGCGCCAGTTTACCCTGGTTGGCACCTTTGAGTTGGGTGCCGAGATCGATGCCAATTTGGCGCTGGTGCACTACCAGCAGCTGGCTCGCTTGCAGCGTATGCCAACGGACAGCATCCAGGGTTTTGAATTAAGGGTGAATGATCTGTTCCAAGCGCCACGAATTACCAGAGAAGTAGCGCGTGAGCTCTATCTGACTACCATGGAACAAGACCCAGGTCGGCGTTGGTTTGCCAATGACTGGACCATTACTCAGGGTACCCTGTTCCAAGCCATTGCTTTGGAGAAACGCATGGTTAGTTTATTGTTAACGGCCGTTATTGCCGTGGCAGCCTTTAATATTATTTCCAGCCTGGTAATGATGGTGACTGATAAACAGGGCGACATCGCCATTTTACGTACCATGGGTGCCAGTCGTGCTCAGGTGATGGTGGTGTTTTTGGTTCAGGGGACGGCCATTGGTGTTATTGGCGTGCTGCTTGGAGTCGGTTTGGGCATCATAGGTGCTCTCACCATTGACAGCATAGTTGCCAGTATTGAGCAGCTGTTAGGTCAGCAGGTGTTGAACTCTGATATTTACTTCATTAATTACCTGCCATCCGACCTGCGTTGGCCGGATGTGGTGCGGGTAGCTTTGATCAGTTTCAGCATTGCGGTCTTGGCCACCCTTTATCCAGCTTGGCGAGCCGCACAGGTGCTACCATCGGAGGCGTTGCGTTATGAATAAGGTGTTACAGGCTTCTGGTTTGGGTAAAAGCTATCAGATGGGTAATCAAACAGTTGAGGTGTTGCAGCAAATAGATTTAACCATCCATGCCGGTGATATGCTGGCCATTGTCGGTAGTTCGGGCTCGGGGAAAACTACCTTGCTTAACCTGCTGGCCGGCTTGGATCGTCAGGATCAGGGCAGCATCAGCATCATGAGGCAGGAATTGAGTGGCCTCAAAGAGTCTGCTGTGACTCGGTTGCGTAATCGTTATCTGGGCTTTGTGTTTCAGTTTCACCACCTGTTGCCCGAGTTTACCGCCTTGGAAAATACCATGATGCCGATTCGCATCGCGGGCAAACCAAGTAAAGAGCAGCAGGAATATGGTTTGCATTTGCTGGCTCGTGTGGGCCTGTCTGAGCGTTTGCACCACAAGCCGGCGGAACTCAGTGGTGGGGAGCGCCAGCGTGTTGCCATCGCTCGTGCTCTGGCTCATAAACCGGCCTTGGTATTTATGGATGAGCCAACAGGCAATCTGGATGAGCGCACCAGTGAGCAGATCCAGCAGTTGATTGCTGAGCTAAACACGGAGTTGGACGCCAGCTTTGTGATTGTCACGCACAGCACCGAACTGGCCAGTCGTTTGCCATGTTGTTATCGCATTCGCCAAGGCCGTTTGGAGCAAACTCAAGCACCCAGGGTCTAATCCGTCCAAGGGTCAAAACAATACCCAGGTTTCAACTGGGCACTGGCAAGGATGAAAGTGGCTGCCCTGAATCAGCCAGAAATAGGCTCAGCCCTAGGGCTTGCTCTGTGCTTTGCCGCTGCCCTTGTGTAGTAAATGATGCTTGGTTCGTTTATTTTGTCTAGCTTGTTGCACATAGCGACGCCACAGCCAGGTGGTCAACCAATAACCCAGGGCTGAGCACAGGGCTGCCAAAATCAGAGTGCCAAGGCACAGGGGCAGCCATATATGATGCAGGGTTTGCCACAGCCAAGCCGAATTAAAGTCTTGTTGCCAATTTGCGATGGGAGTGCGCAAGACAAAACTGCCCAGTAAGTAATTTAAGTAAAGTATCGGGGCTGTGGTGACAGGATTGGTCAGCCAAACCAGGGCCACAGATAAGGGTAGTGTGGCTCGCCAATAAATTGCCAATAAGGCCGCTAATAGCATTTGTCCTGGAATGGGAATCATGGCCACGGCCAGACCAATGGCCATGGCTTTAGCAATGGGGCGGCGTGAGACATGCCAAAGTGCCGGCTGATGCAGGCCTTTACCTAGGTAGCTAAACAACGGTAGTTGGGCTATTTTAATCTGTGTAGGTAAGAATTTACGGAAGAACTTTTTAGGCACAGAAGCAAAACCCTGATCCAAGGAAGGATGAATTAATTATGCGCCAACTGAGCTGGCAAGGCTACTGCATACTTTTAACAATGGCCTGGTTAATGTCCATTGTGGTTGGCATCAGCCCATTACGATCCCTAGGCTTTGAGTTCTGGTTGCTGCTGTTCATACTGTTGCCATCTTTGCTGCTGGGGCTCGTGGGATTGCTTGGCCCTGTGCGGATAATGGTGCTTATTTTTACCCCCATTCTAGCTTGGATTTGGCAAGGTTGGCATTGGCAGCAAGCCACTTTATTACTGGACTTGCCGCCGGAGCAGCCAGTGACTCTTGAATACTGCGTGCTTGATTGGCCGTCTAAGTCTGCTTCTTGGCAGGTTCGAGTCGATAGTGACCTAGGCCAAGTCCGGTTGCGGGGTGACGTCGCATTATCCATTTTGCGCCCGGGTGATTGTGCTCAGTCCCTGGTCAGGTTGAGGCCAAGTCCTGAGTTTCAGCCACCTTGGCGGCCCAGTAGTGCTTGGCAGCAATTGGCAAGGGCACAATGGCAGGCTGAGGTGATTCTACCTATTCAGCAATTACAGCCAGCGCCTGTCTGGCAGCAGGCCAGGCATTGGCTTTGGTGGCAATTGGAAGCTATGGACCCATCGGGTATGGTGCGAGCGCTGGTGCTGGGTTCGCGTACTGCCATGGACTCCGATTTACAGCAGTGGCTACAGCAATTGGGAATTTTTCACCTGCTGGTCGTCTCAGGTTTACACCTGTCACTACTGGTGCTGAGCGCACTTTGGTTGGCTCGTTGTTTGGCCCTACCACTTGTGGCTCAGGTTTTTATGGCCTTGACCCTTGCCTATGGCTACACCCTTTTTGCTGGTGCTGGTTTGCCTGTAAGTCGCGCTTTTTTAATGGCCATGCTGACACTTCTGATCTGGTATTGGCGACAACCAAGATCCTTGCTGTTGTTATGGTTGATGGCTTTGTCTTTGTTAACTATTTGGCAGCCCTTGGCTGTTACTCAGGCCAGTTTTTGGCTTAGCTCAGTGGCGGTGATTTGGATTTTTGTTGCCCTGCTTAGCGGTGGGCAGTGGTGGCGGGTTCAGCTGGCCATTGCTCTTGGGCTGTTGCCGTGGCAGCTTTACTTTGGTCTATTTGTGAACCCTTGGGCGGCAGTCTTTAACTTACTATTAGCACCTGTGGTGCTTGTATTGCTACCTTTGTTGCTGTTCTGTGTGGCTCTTTTGCCATTGACTGCAGTGCCCATTCATTATCTTTTGCTGGTATTGCAGCAGTTGTTGATTTTGTTGCCTCTGGAACTATTGCCTTTAGGGCAGAGGATGTCAGCCATTAGCCTTAGTCAGTTGATTTTGGCTCAGTTAATGCTGTTGCTGTTGCTGATGCCTAACCCATTTCCTGGAGCTCGGGGAATGGCTCTGTATCTTGTGCTGGTGCTTGGCTTTCTGCCTAACGCAAGTTCTTGGCAATACCAATGGTTGGTTTATGCGCGCAAAGACCAGCTATGGTTGTGGACCCAGCACGAGCAGGGAACTATCTGGTTATTGCCAAGGGCTCCCTCTGCCTCTGAAGAGCAGTGGCTATGGTACTGGCAGCAGTCTGGACAGGACCGCAAAGCTTTATTAGTAATGAACTCTCCAGCAGGGTGGCAGCCTAATCAGGATTGGGATGATTTATGGTTGATTTCAGCCGCTGATGCTTCGACCTGTTTCGATCTGCCTCAGCCTTTAATGTCAGATGCGAACTGTATGGTCTGGACTGAGCAGTGGTTATGGGTTCCTCATGGTCAGCGCATGGCACAGTATGCTTGGCAACAGCAGCATCATGCCCAGTGGTGGTTGTTGGCCAGAGGCCGGCAAGATGCAAGTCAACATTGGTTGCAATTTTACCCAGATCGTCTTAAGTGGTCTGAGCCCTTTGCTCAATTTCAGGGCAGTGAACTGCAGGCTGAGAATTTATGGCTACCGGACTCTGACCAATGGCGGCCAGTCTTTCCTTGGCGTCATCCAAGCTCAAGGTTGAGGTTGCAATCCCAGTTGTATGATTGAACCAAAACACGGTTTAGATTAAAGTCGCTTGCTAATAATAAGGAGGAGCAATCCGTGTTCGAGATAATTAAAGCCGGCGGCATTCTAATGTGGCCAATCTTGATTTGTTCTGTTATTGCCATGGCCATCATCCTTGAGCGCTTTTGGTCTTTGCAGGCCAACAGAGTAGCACCCAGTAATACCCTGGCAAAGGTCTGGGGCATGCTGCGTAATAATCAAATGGACGGTAAAGCCGTAAAAGAACTCAAGCAGGAACACCTGTTGGGGCAGGTCTTGGCTGCAGGCTTGGCTAATTCTCGCCATGGCCGCGATGTAATGAAAGACAGCATTGAGGAAGCTTGTTCCCATGCCAACCATGAGCTAGGCCGCTATTTGAATGCCCTAGGTACCATTGCTGCCATTACCCCTTTGCTGGGCTTGCTGGGTACGGTACTGGGGATGATTGATGTATTCACCGTAATCGTCAGTCAGGGTACAGGTGATGCTGGTGCCCTGGCCGGAGGTATCTCCAAGGCCTTGGTGACTACAGCAGCGGGCTTGGGTGTTGCCATTCCTGCAGTGATTTTTCATCGTGCCTTGCAGCGCCGTGTTGAGTCCTTGATGGTAAGTATTGAGCAGCAAAGTATCCGCTTGGTAGATGCCCTGTTTTCAGAAAAAACCATTAATGCGGACAGCTGATTATGAAGTATCGACGCTATCAAAAACAGGATTCGGTTGAGGTCAATCTCACGCCCTTGATTGATGTGGTCTTTCTGCTGTTGATTTTTTTCATGGTCTCGACCACCTTTGACCGTGAGATGCAGATTGGCATTCAGTTGCCAGAGTCCAGCTCTGAGCAGGCACAGGTATCTGAGGGCGTGATGATAGTTATTGATGCTCAGGGTCGTATTCAGGTTGGAGAGCTGACCCCGGCTGAAGATCTAC
Organism: Saccharospirillaceae bacterium; assembly: GCA_007116635.1. Taxonomy (GTDB): domain Bacteria; phylum Pseudomonadota; class Gammaproteobacteria; order Pseudomonadales; family Natronospirillaceae; genus SKIB01. Next base: position 2,504 of record SKIB01000010.1, on the reverse strand, counting down.
AGCATTTGCAAAATCAAATCGCCAGTCTCAACACCGAGGGTGCGCGCTTCATCATCAATGCCGATGCCAACTCACCGCATCAGGCCTATATTCGCGTCTTGGATGCCCTTCGTACTCAGGGTATTAGCCGAGTGAGTCACAGCACCTTGCCGTTATCGCCCTAATGACAGGGTTGCGCAGCTGGTTTGAACGGCTGTGGCTGGGGTCGGCCTATCAAACCCGGCTCTGGCCGGTGCTGGCCTTGCTTAGCCAGATTTATGCCTTGCTTCTGTGGCTGGATCGCAAGCGTCGTCGCGTCAAGGCCTTGCCTGTTCCTCTGGTCGTGGTCGGCAACCTTACGGTGGGTGGCAGCGGTAAGTCGATTCTGGTTGCCGCTCTGGTGCAGGAACTCAGTGCCATTGGTCTGCGGGTAGCCATTGTCTCGCGCGGCTATGGTAGGCGCGGTAAGGATTTACTTGAGGTATCCAGTTCGAGCCGAGCCGAAGAGGTAGGGGATGAGCCCTTAATGCTGTGGCAGCAAACCGCCGTGCCGGTGGTGGTGGCCAGTGATAGGGTGCAGGCGGTGCATTATTTGCAGCAGCGGCACCAACCGCAGTTGGTCATTGCTGACGACGGTTTGCAGCACTGGTCATGGCGGCCAGATCTGGGCCTGCTGCTGTTGGATCCCGAGCGCGGGCTGCATAATGATAAGCTCTTGCCCTGGGGACCTTGGCGTCAGCCAGTCAGTCAGATTCAGCACTTTGCCCATCGTTTGGTCAAGTTGCAGCCCGAGCAAGTCAATCCTTGGCCAGACAGCCTCTCCATGTCCATGGTGGCAGCCAAGTTGGTGCCCCTGTATGCAGATGGCCCAGCCTTGCCTGAAGCAGGTGAAGCCCTGCAGATTGTCACCAGTGTGGCGCAGCCGCAATCTGTGTTAAAGTTAGCCCAGTCTCAGGGGCTGGTCATTCAGGGGGTCAGTGCCTTTGCTGACCATCATTTGTTCAGCCCGAACGATTTGCAAGCTTTGCAGACTAGGTCTCTGCTGGTGACTGCCAAGGATGCGGTCAAACTTAAGGGCTTAGTCGGGCCAAGGTGTTGGGTGCTGCAGCCCGAGATTCAGATTTTACCTCAACAACAGTGGCAACAATTGCTTGCTCAGGTGGTGGACCTTGTCAACAGCTAAACTGAATTATACCGTTATCATTCCGGCGCGCATGGCCTCAACCCGTTTGCCCAACAAACCCATGTCTGATCTGGCGGGTAAGCCCATGATCGAACGGGTATGGCATGCCTGCAGTCAGTCGCAGGCGGACGAGGTTTGGGTGGCCAGTGACTCGCAGCAGGTCTTGGATTGGATGTCTGGCTGTGGTGCCAAAGTAATGTTAACTGCTACTCATCATGCCACAGGAACAGATCGTTTGGCCGAAGTGGTTACTAAGCTAGCCTTAAATGAAGATCAGGTAGTGGTCAATGTGCAGGGCGATGAGCCTTGCATGCCACTGGCCCTGATCGAACAGGTGGCGACCTTGCTTGCCGCCCATCCGCAGGCCAGCCTTGCCACTCTTTACGAGCCCTTAACTGAGCCAGAACAGTGGCACAACCCCAATGTGGTTAAGCTGGTCACCGATGATCAACAGTCAGTGCTCTATTTTTCTCGTGCCGCCATTCCTCATCATCGCGACCGTCCCGAGCAGGCTTGGCAGCAGGCCAAGCGCCATCTTGGTATCTATGCTTATCGCGTGTCGGCCTTGAAGCAATTCAGCCAATTGCCCGCCAGCTCGCTTGAGCAGATGGAATCTTTGGAGCAATTGCGCTTCTTACAGTCTGGACTTAAAGTGGTGGCGACCAAGGCCTGCCAAGCTCTGCCTGCAGGAGTGGATACCCCAGAAGATTTGGCGCGGATGCAGCAGTTTTTTGCCACTTTGGATCAAGGCAGTTAATTCCATGGCCAGTTTATCTGCTCCTGTGGCAGTGTCCGCCGGTGAGATCTGCCTTGGCTTGTTCGATTTTGCTTGTATGTTTGCTTTCAGGAGTCCTTGATGACCTCGGTATTGATGCTTTGTTTAGGCAATATTTGCCGCTCTCCAACCGCTGAAGCCGTATTACGGGCACAGGTTGCCAAGGCGGGGCTGTCGCAGCGCATAAGAGTAGCTTCGGCGGGTACTGCCGGCTGGCACATTGGCAAGGCACCGGATAGCCGCAGTCAGGCCCATGCCCAAGTTCGGGGCTATGATTTATCTACTTTGCGCGCTCGGCAGCTCTGTGAGCAGGATTTTTACCAATTCGACTACATTCTAGCCATGGATGACAACAATCTGGCCGATGCTCAGGCCAGATGCCCAAAGGATGCGCCAGTCAAGCTCTTACCCTTGCTTTCATTTTTGCCCGAGGCGCCAAGTCTTAATGTGCCAGATCCTTACTATGGTGGGGATCAGGGATTTGAGCAGGTGTTGGACCTGGTGGAGCAGGCCTGTGCCGGGCTCTTGGCAACCCTTAACAGTGAGTCTTAAATGCAAGCCAATGTT
>SKIB01000005.1 GCA_007116635.1 Saccharospirillaceae bacterium | reverse complement strand
TCATGATCATTCCGTTTATTTCCTCCCTATCAGACGACATCATTACTCAGGTACCTAAAGCCCTGCGTGATGGTTCCCTGGGCTTGGGGGCCACTAAATCCGAAACCATCCGCAAGGTGGTGCTGCCTGCGGCTCTGCCCGGTATTGTTGGCGCTATTTTGCTGGCGGCCAGCCGTGCCATTGGTGAAACTATGATTGTGGTCTTGGCAGCGGGTAACAGTCCGGCCCTAACCGCCAATCCCTTTGAGGCAGTGTCGACCATGACGGTAACCATTGTTAACCAGCTGACCGGCGATAACGACTTTGCCAGTCCGCAGTCATTGGTGGCCTTTGCCCTGGGTTTGACCCTCTTCGTGATTACCCTGCTGCTCAATGTGGTGGCTTTGGTGATTGTCCGTAAATTCCGCGAGCAGTACGAGTAAGTCATGACTACACAACTGAATCCCCCGATCAAGAGTGCCGTGCAAGACAAGGTGGCTGGTGGTTTGGCCCGCCGACATCGGCAAGAGAAAGTGTTTAAGTGGCTGGGCTTTGGCGCAGTGGCCATCAGCATGGCCTTGGTGGCCATGCTGTTTGTCAACATTTTCTCTAAGGGCCTGCCTGCCTTTTGGCAGCACAGCATTACCCTAAATGTTTATTTTGACCCCGAGCTCATTAACATCTCGCCTAAGCCAGTGCAGCAAGCGGGTGAAAGTGCAGCCGATTTCCGTCAGCGCGATCTGGAGTGGCAATCGGAAGTCGGTCGAGTGAACTTCAATCGCATCATTATGAATTCCCTGATGGAAGTGCTTCCAGAAGACGCAAACCAGCGCAATGTGCTGCGTCTGGTCACCTCTGGTGAGCGTTTTGCACTGCGCGAAAGGGTGATTGCTGACCCGAGCTTGATCGGTCAAACCCTGACGCTGAACTTGCTAACGGATGCCAATGTCGATGTCTGGCTCAAGGGCAACATTGACCGCAGTCTGCCCGATTCGCGTCAGCAGTTGCCTGCCGATGTGCGGCAATGGGCCGATGACCTAAAAGAGCAGGGTGTGATCCGCAATCGCTTTAGCACTTCTTTGTTCATGAACCCGGATTCGCGCAGCTCGCTGGCCTCCGCGGGTTTGGCTGGCGCTTTCATGGGCTCGCTGTACATGATGCTGATCGTGATTTTTATTGCCGTGCCTCTGGGTGTGATGTCGGCCATCTACCTAGAAGAGTTTGCGCCCAAGAATAGGGTGACGGATCTGATTGAGGTTAACATCAATAACTTGGCAGCGGTGCCCTCGATCATCTTTGGTCTGCTGGGTGCCTCGATCTTCATTGGTTTCTTTAATCTGCCGATGTCGGCTCCGGTAGTGGGTGGCTTGGTGTTGTCCTTGATGACCCTGCCTACGGTGATTATTGCCACTCGCTCCACCCTCAAGGCTATCCCACCCTCGATTCGCCAAGCGGCTCTGGGGCTTGGTGCCTCCAAGATGCAAACCATTTTTCATCATGTGTTGCCATTGGCCCTGCCTGGCATTCTGACGGCCTCGATTCTGGGTGTGGCTCAGGCGCTAGGTGAAGCTGCGCCCCTGCTGTTGATCGGCATGAAGTCCTTCGTTGCTACGGTGCCTGCCAGCCCAATGGAGCAATCCACTGCCTTGCCGGTGCAGATTTTCTTATGGCAGGGTAACGAACTGCGTAACTTCTTCGAAGCTCGAACCTCAGCGGCTATTATTGTTCTTTTAACCCTAATGATTAGCTTGAATGCTTTGGCCATTTGGCTGCGTCGTAAACTGGAAACAAGGTGGTAAGCCATGCTCGAACATAATGTTGCAACCCCGCAAAATCAATTCAGTCAAAGTGTGGATCTTAGTATGACCAACAACAAAGAACTTACCCTGAGTGCCAAAGACGTTAAGGTATTTTATGGTGCTGCAGAAGCCATTAAAGGTATTAACATGGAAGTGTACCGTAACGAAGTGGTGGCGTTCATTGGCCCTTCTGGCTGTGGTAAGTCTACTTTTTTGCGTTGCTTCAATCGCATGAACGACACCATCGACATCTGCCGTGTGACGGGCAAGATCGAACTGGATGGTCGTGACATTTATGACCCAACACTGGACGTGGTGCAGCTTCGTGCTCAGATTGGCATGGTGTTCCAAAAGCCAAACCCTTTTCCAAAGTCTATTTATGACAACATTGCCTATGGCCCTAAGTTGCATGGTATTGCCTCGAAAAAGTCTGATCTTGACGAAATCGTGGAAAACAGCTTGCGCAAGGCCGGTCTGTGGGACGAAGTGAAAGACCGTTTGCAACAGCCAGGTACGGGTTTGTCTGGTGGTCAGCAGCAGCGTCTGTGCATTGCTCGCACCATTGCCGTGAGCCCAGAAGTGATTCTGATGGACGAGCCTTGCTCGGCACTGGACCCAATCGCTACCTCGATCATCGAAGAACTGATTGATGAGCTGAAGGAAAACTTCACCATCGTCATGGTGACCCACAACATGCAGCAGGCGGCCCGTGTGTCTGATCGCACGGCATTCTTCCATCTGGGTGAGCTGGTGGAAATGGGCAAAACCGACGACATCTTTACCAATCCCAAGCACAAACGAACCGAAGACTACATTTCTGGTCGTTACGGTTAATAGGAGTTTCGTATGCCAAAAACCATATCTGGACATTATTCTCAGGCTTACGATGCCGAGTTGAATGAAGCCATCAGTAAGCTGGCGCAAATGGTGCAGCTGGTGGATTCGCAGCTGGAGGATGCCATTCATTCCTTCATCAGTGGTGACCGCAGTTTGGCGCAAAAGGTGGTGAGCACCGACGATCTGGTCAACACCTTTGAGGTGTCTTTGGAGCAGCACTGCTTGGAGATCATCGTTCGTCGCCAGCCCACTGCTACGGACTTGCGCTTGGTGCTGGGCATCATGAAATCGGTCGGAGATGTCGAACGCATTGGTGATTACGCCGAAAGCATTGCCAAGCAGGTGTTGCAAGACGATGGCCCAAGGCCAAAAGAAGCCCAACTGGAAGACATTCGCCAGATGGCTTTCAAGGTTCGTGAGCTGCTTAATCAAGCCACCTCGGCCTTTGCCGAAATGGACGCCGCCAAAGCCTTGGACACTCTGCGATTGGACCGGTTTGTTGATGACGATTATGGCCGTATTTTGCGCCATAACCTGACTTACATGCTGGAAGATACGCGGCAAATTACCCGTGGTTTGAATTTGATTTGGGCCGCGCGTGCCTTAGAGCGAATCGGGGACCATGCCAAAAACATCTGTGAGTTCAGCATCTTTGTTGCCCGTGGCAAGATCGTTACTCATCTAAGTGACGCAGAGCTGCAGACCCTGGTCGAAGCCAAGCAGGACTAGCCTTTGGCTTGATTTTCCGGGGCGAAGGAACCACTCATCATTCGCCCCGGCAATGTTATCCTGTGCACGCCACTGTCATCCCGTGCGTAATACGGTCATCCTGCGCGAAGTCGCAGGATGACGGCTAGGCGCAGGGTGATGGTTGTCCCGTGAGCCAAAGAGTTGTGGCCTGGGCCATTGCCATATTTTTGCCGAACTTGTGATGATGCCTAGCCTTGGCTAGGCATTGTTGCAGATGATTCCTAAATACATCTTGTTAAGTGGATTTAACTGGTTTGTCATCACTGGCCTGTTAGACTGATCAAAAATTGTTTGAGGCATTTCGGTTATGACCAGTTCGCAGCCCCCCATGGGCCAACGCATGTATTCATGGGTTGAAGATTTACTTAATGCCATCACCCATGGCGCTGGGGCAATCTTTGGTATTGTGGCCCTGGTGCTGATGGTGGTGCGGGCCGCCATGATTGGTGATCCGGGTGCCATTGCCAGCGTCAGCATTTATGGCGCTACCTTCATCTTGCTGTTTTTGATCAGCACCATTTATCATGCCGTTTGGCACCAAACCGCACGCGGTTGGCTGAAAATCATGGACCACAGCGCCATTTATTTGCTGATCGCTGGCACCTATACCCCCTTCATTTTGTTAGGCCTTGAAGGCGCACTGCGCATTGGCATGCTGGTGGCCATCTGGGCTCTGGCCGCCTTTGGAGTGCTGTTCAAGTTCTTGTTCATACATCGCTTCAAAAAGCTGGCGCTGGTGACCTATCTGGGCATGGGCTGGTTGTCAGTGCTGATCATCAAGCCACTAATGGCCACTATGCCAGCCGGTGGCCTGTGGATGCTGGCCATTGGTGGTCTGGTTTACAGCCTGGGCGTGATCTTTTATGTCGCCAAGCGTATCCCTTACAGCCATGCCATTTGGCATCTGTTTGTCTTGGGCGGTGCGGTTTGCCATTTTGTCGCTGTCTATGCCTTTGTCTTGCCAGCCCAAGGGGTATAATGGCCGACTCAAACTAGGAGGCCATGATGCGTTTACTACATACCATGATCCGAGTTGGCAATTTACAGGCCAGCATAGATTTCTACACCCAACAGCTGGGTATGCGCCTGCTACGTCAGCGCGATAACGAGCAGTACGGCTACAGTCTGGCTTTTGTCGGCTATGGCGACGAAGTAGATCATACTGTACTGGAGCTAACCTACAATTGGGACACCAGCAGCTATGAGCTGGGCACTGGCTTTGGTCATCTGGCCATTGAAACCCATGAGCTCTATGCTCTGGTGGAGCGCTTGCGCCAAGCTGGAGTGAATATCAGCCGCGAGCCAGGCCCAGTTAAGGGTGGCAGTACTGAAATCGCCTTCATCACCGACCCCGACGGCTATAAAATTGAGCTGATTCAAGCCAAGAGCAGTGCGGCATGACATCAGAGCCCATTGAGTCTCAACAACAGCCAAGCGAGCCTAAGCAAGAACATCGGCCCACAATCAAGGTCTGGGTTGATGCCGACGCCTGCCCCAAAGTGATCAAAGAATTGCTCTTTGTCACCGCCGATCGCCGCCCCATTGAGCTAACCCTGGTCGCCAACCATGGCATGGCCATTCCTAAACGCAGCAACATTCAACTGCGTTTGGTGGCTCAAGGCTTTGATCAGGCTGATAACGCCCTAGTAGACTGGGCCAGCGCTGGCGACCTGGTATTGACCAACGACATTCCTCTGGCGGCAGACTTGGTGGCTAAGGGCGTGGCGGTGCTGGGCTTTCGGGGCCAGAGCTACAACGCGCAGAACATCGCTGAGCAGCTAAGTCGTCGCAATCTGATGCAAGAGCTGCGTGAACTGAATATGGTGCAAAGTGGTGGCAGTGCCTTCAGCGCCAAAGACAAACAGCAGTTTGCCAATGCCTTTGACGCCTGGCTGACTCGGGCGCTGCGCGCCCTGCCGAATAACGCGCCCGCTAACTAGGCTAGTCTTCTTGAAAGCCATGCCATTTAAGGCGATACAGGTCATGCCTGCGGTCACGCAGGTTATTGACTGAGCCTTCAAAGTGCAGCTGTTGCAGCTTGTCAATGTCCAGATCGGCAAACAACAGTTGCTCGGTGTTAGGCACTGCCTCACTCAAGATGGCATCGTGCGGGAAGAACAAATCCGAAGGGGTAAAGACCGCACTCTGAGCGTATTGAATGTCAACATTGTCGACCCTAGGCAAATTGCCGCATGAGCCACCAATGACCACATAGCATTCGTTTTCAATGGCTCGGGCCTGAGCGCAGTGGCGCACTCTGAGATAACCGTTTTTGGTGTCGGTCCAGAAGGGCACAAACAGGATGTCCACATCCTGCTCGGCCAGAATGCGGCCAAGCTCGGGGAACTCGACATCGTAGCAAATGAGGATGCCGATTTTGCCAGCGTCGGTATCAAAGGTTTGGATGCTATCGCCGCCCTTAATCACCCAGTCAAAACGCTCCGAGGGCGTGATGTGGATCTTGTGCTGTTCTTCAATGCTGCCATCACGGCGGCATAAGTAAGCCACATTGTACAGCTCGCCATTTTCCAGCAGCGGCATGGAGCCGGCGATGATGTTGATGTTGTAGCTGACCGCCATATCGGAGATTTGATGGCGAATTTCTTTGGTGAAGGTAGCGAGAAACTGCATCGACTCGACCGTGCTTAGATCGGGTGCCAAGCCCATCAGTGGCGCGCTGAAAAACTCAGGGAATAGGGCAAAATCGGCACCATAATCCGACATGGAGTCAACAAAGAATTCGACTTGATTGATCAGGTCGCTGACCGAATGGATGGCCTGCATTTGCCACTGCACCACCCCAACCCGCACCTGTGATTTGCTGATGCTGTAGCTGGGCTTGTGGTCGTCACGCTCATAAAAGATGTTGTCCCACTCCAGCAGAGTGGCATAGCCGGCTGAGGCCTGGTCTTCTGGGATGTAATCACGCATTAGGCGTTTAACGCTAAAGTCGTTAGACAGCTGAAACGACAAAATGGGGTCATAGATGGCCTTGCGGCTGACTTGCTCAATGTAGTCAGTGATGTTCATTTCTTGCTGATGGCGGTGGAATCCCGGTACACGTCCACCGGCCAAGATGGCGCGCAGGTTGTGTTCACGACAAAGCTCTTTGCGTGCCTCGTATAGCCTGCGGCCAAGGCGAGCGCCACGATAATCAGGGTGGACAAAGACATCTAGGCCATACAGGGCATCGCCCTTTGCGTTATGGCCAGGGATACGATGGTCGGTAATCACTTCGGCGTAGCGGTGCGGTACGGAAAACAGGTCATACCTGACTTTAAGGGTTAGGGCAGCGGCCACGATGCGGTCATGATCAACGATCACAATCTGGCCTTCGGGGAACAACTGAATCAACTTCAGAATGGTGGACTCGGACCAGGCGCCGCCAAGGTCTGGGTAGACCAAGGCCATCACCTGAGCCAATTGTGGAAAGTCCGCTGCCAGTAGGGGTCTGATGCTAAGTTTGGTGCCTTGGGGGCTGGTCATAAGCTGCTCTGGGTTAGCCGAGGAGTACCAAGCTTACCCCCATAATGGCCATGCCTGCAAACATGCCGTACATGCTTAGGTGTTGGTAACCAAAGCGTGAGGCCGTAGGCAGAAGCTTATCAAAGGAGATGAACACCATGATGCCACCTACTGCGGCAAAGATGATGCCTATCATCGCATCGCTGGCAAACTGGATCAGTAACAAGTAACCCACTAAGGCACCTAAAGGCTCAAACAGGCCAGAGATAAAGGAATACCAAAAGGCCTTTACCCTGCTGCCAGTGGCATGATAGACAGGCACGGCAATGGCAATGCCTTCAGGGATATTGTGCAACGCGATGGCAATGGCGATGGCAATGCCTACGGCAGGGTCTTGCAGCACGGCCATAAAGGTGACCAAGCCTTCTGGGAAGTTGTGAATGGCCACCGCCACGGCGGTGAAAATGCCAGTACGCAGCAGCAGTTTACTTTCTTTGCGGCTTTGGGTACTTGCTTTGTCCATGTCTCTGGGCAAGTAGACATCATGGGGGTGAGCGCTTTCGTGGTCATGGGGCAACATGCGGTCGATCAAGGCGGCTAGGATCACGCCGACGAAGAAGCCGGCAAAGGTTAGCCAGTGCGCCTGTTGCTCACCCATGCCTTCGCTTAGCATTTCCCAAGCCTTGGGGAAGATTTCAATGAAGGAGACATAGATCATCACCCCGGCAGAAAAGCCAAGAGCAGCGGACAAAAAGCGTTTGTCATTGGCTTTGCCTAGAAAGGCAAATAAACTGCCGATACCAGTGGCTAGGCCAGCGGCAGTACAAACAATGAAAGCAAGCAAAACGGGACTCATGTGACCTCCTGAAAGAATATATTCAATTAATCTAAATGATAATTATTATCGAGTAAAGTGTATCTTTTGAATATCACTGATTAAAAAAGCAAATAGGTCGAGCCAAAGTAATGAGGTTTGCGTACCATTCAAACCTGCTTGCCATGCATCTGTCGTAATGTGATCAGGTTATGGTAATTTCAACACCCATCGCCCAATGAGTTTAGTCTCAAGTTGGAGCCGCCATGAAGTATTATTCCACCCTGCCCATCACTGCAATCTGCGCCATTAGTCTGTTTGCGGCCTTGATTCATTGGCAAGTCATACCCTCAGGCTTTGAATTGTTGGAGACTTGGCAACTGTTCTTTGCCGATTACTTTTACTTACTGGTGTTTCTCATCATTTTAGCTGAGTCCATTGTTTACGTTGGTTTTTACTTTCCCGGTCAGTTCTTTGCCGTGTTATTGGTGGTGGGCCAAAACCCCGGGCCAATGCAGATTTTGTGGTTAACCCTGTCGATGGTGGCTGCAGCCACCCTGGGCTCGTTGATCAACTTCATGCTGGGCCGCAAGCTGGGGGATCACAATCCTGAGGCCAGGTCGCAAAAAACACCGCTTAAACAACTTCTTTTGGCCATGATCCACATGAATGCTCTGGCCTTTTTCATGTTTGCTCAGGGGGCCAACCACAAATCACCCAGGGTTGTTTTCTTGGCCGGCCTGTTGAACCTGCCTTATTACCTGCTGCTGATCGCCGGCACGGCGGTATTGAGTGAAAGCGTGATGCAAATTGCCGAGAACACACTGTTGTTGGTTAGCATTCTGCTGATCTGGTTGGGGGTCAGTCTCTATTTGGATTGGCGGCGCTGGGTTCGTCAACCCCGAGTTAAATGAGGGTCTAATCGCCACTGTTGCCGACCAGTAACTGTTGTTATCATGATGAGCCGATTTGCTAACCCAATACCATTCAACAGGCCCTGCCATGAATTCAGGCTCGCAGCATGCAAAACAATGGACTTACGACTGGCAGCAGCAGCTTGCCCAGCGCTTGCTGCCGGTGGACTTTGAGCCAGAAGCAAACGATAAACAGCAAGCTGCGGTGCTGGTGTTGTTACGCCATCAGACTGAACCCTGTTTATTATTAACCGAGCGATCCAGCAACCTTGCGCAGCACCCAGGCCAAGTTAGCTTTGTTGGCGGCAAGCATGACGCCCAAGACCCCAGCTTGCTGGCCACGGCTAAGCGCGAAGCCTATGAGGAAATTGGTTTGCCTTGCCAGCAATTGCAGCTTCTGGGTCAGCTTAGGCCACAACCTAGCCGTCATGGTCTGCAGGTCAGTGCCTTTGTCGCCAGCTGTGGTCAATTTAATCCTCAATTAAACTCAGCCGAGGTCAATTCCCTGTTTGAGCTGCCGCTTAGGCGCTTGCATGCCGAGCATCTTAGTCATTGGGACCAGATTCAGGCCGGTAATGCGCGCTGCTATTTGCCCCATTATGGCTATGGCCGTTACCAAATTTGGGGCCTAACCGCGCTCTTTCTGGTTGAGTTGTTGGCCCACCTTGATCTGGCACGGATCAACATCAAGCACAAGCCAAGCTCAGGTGAAATCCGAATTCCTGTACGCTGAGTTCCGCTTGGCGCTGAGGTAGAACAACAACTGCTGCTTACTCTCTGCTATGCTTTGCCCATCAATCATTGTGGAGAACGTTATGCTAAGCATGGGTACGGCCGGGCGCGCCAATGCGACCAAGGTTTTGTTGTTGGGTTCAGGCGAACTGGGTCGCGAGCTGTGCATTGAGTTAAAACGCTTGGGCTGTGAAGTCATTGCCTGTGACAGCTATGCCGGTGCGCCGGCCATGCAACTGGCCGACAAGTTTGAGATCTTCTCGATGCTGGATGGCGATGCCTTGCGCATGGCCGTGGCCAAGCATCAACCCTATTTGGTCGTCCCTGAGGTGGAGGCCATCGCCACTGAGGTATTGCTTGAGCTCGAGCAACAAGGGCAAAGGGTGGTGCCCAGTGCGCGGGCGACCCAACTGACCATGAACCGTGAAGGCATTCGCCGCCTAGTGGCGGAAGAATTGCGCCTACCCACCTCCAATTATCGCTTTGCCGCCACCAGCCTTGAGGCAGAGCAGGCTCTGGAGCAGCTCGGCTTTCCCGCCTTGATTAAGCCGGTGATGTCATCTTCTGGTAAGGGGCAGTCTTTGCTGCGTTCCATGGCTGACCTGCCCGAGGCCTGGCAGTACGCGCAAGAAGGTGGCCGAGCTGGCGCGGGTCGAGTGATCCTTGAGAGCTTTGTCGATTTTGATTACGAAATCACCCTGCTTACCCTGGTTACGGCTCAGGGGGTGAGCTTCTGTCAGCCCATTGGCCACACCCAACAAGATGGAGATTACCGCCAGTCGTGGCAGCCACAACCCATGCCAAAGCTGGCGCTGCAGCGCGCCGAGCAGATGGCCGCCAAGGTGGTGCAAGCGCTTGGAGGCTTTGGCATCTTTGGCGTTGAGCTCTTTGTTAAGGGCGATCAGGTGATCTTTAGCGAACTGTCGCCTCGACCACATGACACCGGCATGGTGACCCTAATCAGTCAAAACCTGTCGCAATTTGCCCTGCATGCTCGCGCCATGCTGGGCCTGCCTGTACCCTTGATTCGCCAATACGGCCCAGCGGCTTCGGCGGCGCTGTTGCTGCAAGGTCACACCAGTCAGCCGGCCTATCAGGGCTTGGCTCAGGCCTTGGCCGAGCCGGATACCGATCTGCGGTTGTTTGCCAAGCCAGAGATCAAGGGCCAGAGACGCATGGGGGTTGGCTTGGCCTTGGGTCAAGACTTGGAGCAGGCTCGAGCCAAGGCGCAGCAGGTGGTGGACAGCATCGAGCTGTTGCCCTAACGGGCTGCTTCATACCGCGCCTCGCTCGTCATCCTGCGCGCAGTCGCAGGATCTACTTGCAGCATCTTGGTTCTATGTGCGCTAATGACAAGGTGCGCTAATGACAAGCACCTTGCGTACCCTTTGCCAATATTTAGAGAAACACAATGAGGACAGCCATGTTGATCATGATAGCTCTGCTGGTGATAATCGCCGCGAACATTGGTTTGATGGTTTGGCAAAATCAACGCCAACCTGAGCTAGGCCTTAAAGACGGCCAGTTGCTGCCGCTGAGCCCCAAGCCCAATGCGGTCTCCAGCTTGGCACTTGATCCTAAGCAGCTGGTCGACCCCTTGCCTGTGGCCGCCAGCCCAGTGCAAAGCTGGCAAGCCCTAGAGCTGGCAGTGGCTCGCTTCGGCGGCGCCAGCCTGATTAGCCAGCAGCCAGACTATCGCCACTATGTGTTTCGCACCCCCAAACTAGGTTTTCGTGACGATTTGGAGTTTCATCTGAGCGATGAGCAAATACATGTCCGCTCTGCCAGCAGGGTGGGGCATTCCGATCTGGGCGTGAATCGTAAGCGCGTTGAGCAACTCCGCCAGTATTATTTACAGGCCTTGGCCAGCCCTAAAGTCTTGGAGAGCCAGCCATGAGCACGCAAAGCGTAAAGCCAAACTACGATCTGGTGGTCATTGGTGCTGGTGCGGCAGGCCTAACCTCGGCCTTTACCGCCCGTGGTCTGGGTAAATCGGTGCTCTTGGTCGATGCTGAGCGCCCAGGTGGCGAATGTACTTGGTCGGGCTGTATGCCGAGTAAGGCGCTGATTAACCAAGCCAAGCAGGTCAAGGCGGCGCGTCATTTTGCCAGCCTGCGTTTGGATGGCGCACGGGTGATGCAGCAGGTGCGCCAAGTCAGTGAGCAGGTGTACAGTCACGAAACCCCTGAGGTGATTCGCAGCCGTGGGGTGGATTACATTCAAGCCAAGGCCGAGTTCCTTGCGGCTGACCTGCTGCAACTGGCTGGTCAGCAGGTCAGGGCCAAAAAGGTCATGCTCTGCACCGGTAGCCAGCCCTGGGTGCCGGACTTGCCCGGTTTGGATTCGGTGCCCTATTTGACCAATGAGACTCTGTTTCAACTCACCGATTTGCCCGATTCGATGCTGATTCTGGGGGCTGGCGTGATTGGTGTTGAGATGGCTCAGGCCTTGAATCGCCTCGGGGTCGAGGTGCATCTGCTGGATCTGCAAGCCGAACTGTTGCCACGCGAGGAACCGGAGTTGGTTGCCCAGCTGCAGCTGCGTCTGCAGGAAGAGGGGGTAAAGCTCTATCTGTCGGCTCAGGTGCAGGGCATGCGCCCTTTGCCCGGTGGGCGCGTTGAGTTGATGGTGCAGCAGGGCACTCAGAGCTTGGCACTGCAGGGCGAGCGTTTGTTGCTGGCGCTAGGGCGAAGGCCTAGAGTCGCAGGCATGGGGCTTGAGGCCTTGGGCCTGCTGTCAGACGGCCGCTTGCAGGTGAATGACTATCTGCAAACCACCCAGGCCAACATCTATGCCGCAGGGGATGTGATTGGCCCCTATCAGCTCAGCCACATGGCCAATTATCAGGCCAAGCGCGCGGTCTTTAATGCCTTCTTCCCTTGGCCGTTGCGGCGCAAGCTTGACTATCAGCATGTTTGCTGGGCCATTTTCACCGATCCCGAGCTGGCCCATGCTGGCCTGACCGAAGCCGAGGCCCGCAAGCGACATGGCGATCAGATACAGGTCTATCACTATGATTTGGCTAAGTTGGACCGAGCCATGACCAAGGCAGGTGACGGTGGCTTAATTAAGCTGATTCTGCACCCCAATGGCCGCATTTTGGGGGCGCATATTTTGGCCGAGCGGGGCGGTGATCTGATCGCACAGGTGCAAAGCCTCAAGACCCTAGGCATTAAGTTCAGTCGCCTACAGGCCGTGATTCACCCCTATCCCAGCTATGCCGATGCCTGGAGGCAATTGAGCCAGCAGGTGCTGTTAGCGCGTTTGCAACAGCAGCCGCTGGTTAGGTGGTTTAACGCCTTACGCAAGCCCAAGGCTTAGGGCAGTCATTGCTAGTTTGGCGTCAGAAGTTTTGCCTAGCCCCTGTCATCAATGAGCGGGCTAGGGAGTTATGATGGGTGGAAAGGAGCCGTCTCTACACCAATCGATCTTCTCTGTGAGGCGATACTGGATCTCCTGATCTTTGTCTACTAACAGCCAATAACCGCCAAGGAAGGGATGTATTGTTGGAATTGAGCAGGGATCATCACCAGGACCTGTTAGTAAAAATTGTGTCAACTGCAGTTCAATCTGGGTGATGTTGCTGGCTTGCAAGTCGCGCTGGTACAGCTCTAGATTGTCTACACCATGACCTAGGAAAGAGTAAGGCAAGAACATCAGTTGATATTGAGTGAAGTCGACTGGTTGTAAATCCGGTTGTTGGATAGTTAATTCGTGCTCTGTAAAAAACGCATCCAGCTCAGCTTGGTTGGTGAACACTTGCGGCTGAAAGAGAGTTAATCCAGAAAATGCGCCCGGCTTCGGCAAATCGATCTGTTGTGGTTCTACCTCCTGATAGCAGTCCTGTTGATAACTGAGCTCGACAGAGGTCTGGGCTTGATCTAGCAGCCAGGCTTGATGCATCTGCACCGCCAAGGGCAAGGACGCTAGACCACAATGCCCGGCGCTAATCACTCTCAGCTCCCCTGGTTGTTGCTCGGAAGCAGCTAACAAAATGGTGTCAGGCGCCCCAACTGTGCTTAGTAAGGCCACCTGTTGCGGCTCATCAGGCTGTTGGAAGTAATGGGATATGCTCAGGAATCTGTCATCAAGAGCTGCCGTCAAGGCTTCATCCTCAGTATCGAAAAGGCTCAGCTCCTGCGCTGGCATGCTTTCCATGATTCCCTCTACCAGGTAACTCAGTGGTAATTCTGCTGTGCGATAGGGCTGAGCCGGTTCTGGGATGATAGGCGGCCTGTGCTCAAGGTCACAGGCTGTGAGGCTAGCTACAACCAGGCCAGCGAGTAGCAAAGGATGGGTGTTCATTGGGTTACTCCGTCATTAGCATTATTATTGTGCGCGTTTCTTTTTGAAACTGATCCCAGTTTAATCATGCTCCAAGCGTTTTAACAATGATCTACCACTCAGCAGCGATCATTATGCCTAATAATGTGAATTGGCTAACAAAAAACGCCCAGTAAGTCTGGGCGTTTGCAGTCATTGAGGCTTACTAACAGAAGTCTTCTTTTTCAGTGCCCCGGAACTGTATTTCATGGTTTTTATCCAATAAGAGCCAATATCCGGATAACCAAATCGGCATCATACGAAGAGAGCAGGGTCTTTCTGGGTTCCTTGGTCGACGCTTATGGGTCACTTCCAGTTCAATCAAGGTTATGGCGCTGGCTGGGAAATGACGCTGGTGCACTGCGTAGCTGGACTCCATGTCGCCTGAGACGTAGGAAGGTAGAAGCATCAATTGATATTGGTCGAAATCGATGAGCTCTGAACTCAGTTGCTCGTCATCCATATTGTGAAGGGTGAAAAATTCATGCAGTTCTCTTTGGTTGTTGAACAACAAGGGTTGCATTGGGTTTAAACCAGAGGCTGTATTCCGGCCTCGCACTGGCAAATCGATCTTTTGCAGTTCTACCTTCTGATAGCAGTCCTGTTGACTGCTGAGCTTAACTGAGGTCTGGGCTTGATTCAGCAGCCAAGCTTGATGCATCTGCACCGCCATGGGCAAAGAAGCTAGACCACAAAGCCCGGCGCGAATCACTTTCAACTCCCCTGGTTGTTGCTCGGAAGCAGCTAATAAAATGGTGTCAGGTCCTCCAATGGTACTTAGCAAGGCTACCTGTTGCCCCTCCTCAGGTTGCACGAATCGGGACGGCCATAGGTGCCTTTCAAGGTAGGCTGCCGACAGGGCTTCATCCTGAGCATCGAAAAGGCTAAGTTCCTGCGCTGGCATGATTTCCATACTGCCGCCAACCTGATGAACCATTGGTAACTCTTGGACAGTGTAGGGCATCGCTGGTTCTGGGATGATGGGCGGCCTGTGCTCAAGGTCACAAGCTGTTAAGCCTGCTAGCGCCAGTCCGGCAAGTAGCAAAGGATGGGTGTTCATTGGGTTACTCCGTCATTAGCATTTATTGTTGTATGCGCTTCATTATGAAACTGTTTTCAGTCTAGTCATGCGCCTTGGGTTATGGCAATGATCTATAAATCATCAGCAGTCAATTTTTTTAATAGTGTGAAACTGATACCAAAAAAAAGCCCAGCAAAGCTGGGCGTTATTTGCTCAACAAGAAATGTTAGTTAATGCACGGCTGTCAGTTGAATCAGCTCTTGAATTTGCTTGTCGCCATGCACCAAGCGGGCAATGCTGTATTGATTCAGGCAGTCGTAAAATTGATCCTGAGCATAGGCAAAGGCATTCTTAAGCTGGCACTCCTCGGTGATTTTGCAGCAGTCTTGGCCGCTAAAGCATTCCAGCAGTGGAATGTCGCTCTCCAAATCTCGGGCCACCTTACCCACCAGAATGTCTTCTGGCTTGCCATTAAGGGTGATGCCACCGCCCTTGCCGCGTACGGTCAGGACATAGCCTAACAGTTGCAGGTGGTGCACCACCTTCATCAGATGGTTACGGGAAATGTTATAGGCTTCGGCAATGTCTTTGATATTGACTCGGCCAGAGTGCAGGCTGAGGTACATCAGTACCCTAAGGCCATAATCGGTGTGTCTAGTAATGCGCATGCTAGGCTTTCCAAGTTCGTTGTATAGCCACAATGTGCCAGAAGCGGACTCTGTAATACTTGATCTGGCTCAGCAAAGATTGCCGAGTTCGGCATCTTATCTAACTAAGGGTGAGTCCTGTTGAGGCAGGTCAGTAAATATGGGCTAGGCTTTGCTTGGAAGATGACAGTTAGATGACAATGTTCATCCAAATGTCATTTTATTGTCATCTAAGTTATGTAACATTAGGAAAACATCTGTTGAAGGAAGGTTATGGAGTCCGCAGTGCGTTATTTTAACCGTGAACTGAGTTTGTTGGAGTTTCATGATCGTGTGTTGGTTCAGGCCTTGGATGAACAAGTGCCTCTGCTTGAACGATTGCGCTTCCTTTGCATTTCCAGCACCAATCTTGATGAGTTCTTCGAAGTTCGTGTGGGTGCTCTGAAGCAAAAAATGGAAGCCAATTTGGCCGTGGCCGGGCCCGATGGCCTGAGTCCGCAGCAGACCATGGAGCGCATCAGTGAGCGCGCCCATCAGCTGGTGGCCAAGCAGTATGAGGTGTTCAACAAGGTGTTGTTGCCTTTATTGGAACAGCAGCAAATCCGCATTGTTAAGCGATCTCAATGGACAGGAGCACAAAAATCATGGCTCAAGCACTACTTTGAAAACGAAGTGCTGCCGGTGCTTAGCCCCATTGG
>SKIB01000064.1 GCA_007116635.1 Saccharospirillaceae bacterium | reverse complement strand
TGAGGGAATTTTCATGCCCGTTGCCAATCCGCCAATCAACCAAGCAGCTCAATGGCGCGTTCTTATTGTTGAAGACGATGCCTTTCTTTCCACCCTGTATGCCAGTTTTCTGCAAGGCAAATCCCTGGACTGTCAGGTGGCGGCCAGCACCAGCATGGCCGAACAACTGATCCAGACCAGTGAGCCCTTTAATCTCATCCTGTTGGATCAAGAATTGCCGGATGGCCTAGGACTGGATTTACTACCCAGCATCAAGAAGTTTCATCCCTTGGCGCCCGTGATCATGATCAGTGGCAATGAGGAGGCGGAGTTTTTCATTCAGGCTTTTAATCAGGGGGTAGACGACTACATTGTCAAACCCATCAACATTGAGCTGTTGTGGATCAAGGTCATCAAACTGCTTGAAAGACGGCAAATGCAGCAACAGATCCTCAAGCAAAAAAACCAGCTGTCCCGTTGGCAAGACGAAAAGAAGATCGAGTTCTTCATCACCCAACACCTGATGCAGCATGTGTTGGACAAGGTGAATCAAGCCAATCCTGCAATCCAGCAGTGGAATGCCTCCAGTACCGAACTCAGTGGCGATCTGTTTTTACAACGCCGAGCCGTGGATGGCAGCTGGTATTGTTTTTTAGCCGATGCCACTGGGCATGGCCTAGCCGCAGCGGTCAGCCTGATGCCGGTGATTGATATTTTCAAGGAATCCGTGGACCAGTTGCATGGCCTGACACAGATGATTTATCGCATCAATCAGCAGCTCGGCTGGTACATTCCCAATGATCGCTTTGTCGCCTGCTTGGCTGTGCATGTCCAACCACAAAAAAACCTGTTGGAATTCTGGAATGCCGGCATGCCCGCCGCTTTGCTGGCACAAACCAACGGCAAAATCATGGAATTGCACAGCCAAAGCCTAGCGCTTGGCATTGTCAGCAATCAACAGCTTAGGGCACAGGTCAGCACCCTGGCTTTGGACCAGTGCCAAAGCTTGCTACTCTACAGCGATGGCTTGATCGAAACGCCATTGAACAACAATGACTATCTAAGCCTTCACTCACTGAGCGATCGCTTAGCCAATCTCAGCAGCAGCCAGTGCTTTGAACAGTTGCTCATTCTTGCCATGGATCAGCTGGCTCCCCGTGCGCTGGATGACATTTCACTGGCCATGCTCGATTTCGGGCAGCTGCAGCAGCAAGAGTTCTCAGCCAGAGCAGAGAGCGAGCAAGCCAGCTCTAGCCTTTGCTTGGGATTACAGGGTGCCTTGTTGGAGCGTTTCCACTACCTACCCTTGATTGAAGCCTTCCTCAAACCATTGAACCTAATGCCAAGGCTGTATGAACGAGTGGTACTGGTCTGTTGTGAGCTGATCAAAAACGCCTACGAACACGGCGTGCAAAGCCTGCTAAGCAAAGGCGAAGGCAGTCTCAGTCAACAACGAATCGATCTGCTACTGGAAGCAGACCTTGAACAACAATGTCTAACCCTTAGGTTGACGGATTCTGGTGAGGGTTTTGCCCATCAGGAGTTGCAAACCCTAGACTCGCAACCCAATGACTCTCGTGGCCGTGGCCTAATTTTGGCCAAGCATTTTTCCCAACGACTGGAGTACAACTCTGCTGGCAATTCGGTAGAAGCACAATGGCAGTGGGGAGATACAGAAGAAGGAGGCGTCCTATGAGTCAGCCGGATTTCCAAGCCCGACTCAAACAAATTCAGGATCAGTTTCGTGCTGGCTTGCCGAGTACCCACCACGAATTAAGCCAGCTCATGGCGCAACAAAATCAAACAGCGGATGCTAAAACCCTGCAACAGCTGCATGCCAAACTCCACACTCTGGTTGGCACTTCAGGTAGCCTTGGTTTTAGTGATCTCAGTCGTGAGACCCGCGTTGTTGAGCAAGCATTGCGCCCGCTGTTAGCTAATGCTAATGGCCCTGAGTGGCGAAGCACAGCGGCCTTGCTGGAGCAACTCCTACTGCTGATCGCCAAAGAGAGTCAGCAGCAATTAAAGGTACAGACCAGCAATAAACCAACCAGCAAGGCTAACAAGCCAAGCGGGCAAATCGCCCAGCAGGCAAGCCCAAGCAAAGCGTCAAGCCCAAAACAGTGGCAAAGACATTTTTTTGAGCTCTATGTACTTAACGATCAACAGCAGCTGTTAGCCGACCTTTCTCAGCAACTGCGCCATTTTGGTTACCGAGTAGAGCAGCTCAGCGATCAGGAGTTTGATCAGCTCAATGCCAAGGACCCTCGGCAACGCATTGTGTTTCTCGCCAGCGATCAGAACCGAGTCAAGGAGCAACGGACCTTGGAGCTAGGTCGCAAATACAGTAGCAACCATCAGACCATCCTGTTTTGCCCCAGTGATGAGTTTCGCCTGCGCCTGGCTGCCGTCAATCAAGGCCTGCAGGGATTCTTTGCCCTACCGGCAGACACCAATCAGGTCTTGGCGCGGCTGCGCAAGTTTGAGCACAGCCAAGAAGAACGCAAGTACCGCATCTTGCTGATCGATGACGATCAAAATCTAACCCGCTTTTTAAGCGAAGCTCTAGGCTATTATGGCTTTGAGTGCGACAGCCTAAACCAACCAGAACGGATTCTCGAAAAGCTAGAACAGTTTGAACCGGATCTGTTCCTGCTGGACTACAACATGCCCGGGGTGAAGGGGTCAGAGATGGCGGCCATTATTCGCCAATTTCATCCCTACAGCCTAACGCCCATCGTTTTGCTAACCGCGGATGCCGAACTGGTCAAAACCGAGATGATCTCTTTAGGCTCAGACGATGTGCTGCCCAAGGGCATGTCTCCTGCCCTACTGGCCAAACAACTGATCAGTCGCCTGCAGCGCGCAGAGCAGCTACGCAGTCTGATGCAGCTCGATGGTCTGACTCAGCTACTGAACCACGATAACATTCAGCTGGTGGCCCATCAGATGTTCAGCCTCAGTCAGCGCACCCAGCAGGACTGTAGCATCGCCTTCATCGACCTGGATCATTTCAAACGCATCAATGATCGCTTTGGTCATTTGGTTGGCGATCAAGTGCTCATTGGTCTGGCCAGACTGCTGAAGCATCGCCTGCGCAATTCGGACCTGATCGGTCGCTTTGGTGGTGAAGAGTTCTTGCTGGTGATGCCCAACACCAAGGCCGAGCAAGCCCAAAAAGTGATCGAGGAACTGCTGCATAGCTTTCAGCAGATCCTTTTCTCCTGTGCTGAACAACAGTTTAGCTGTAGCTTTAGTGCTGGTATCAATGAATTTGGCCAGAACAGCTTTGTCCAAAGTCTCAAAAATGCTGATCAGGCCCTGTATCGAGCTAAGGACAATGGCCGTGCCAGGGTGGAGATCTTCCGCGCCAGCAGCATGCAAGTCCATGATTCAGTGACTGGCGTTGCAGAATGAACGAAGCGCTGCTGCAGCAACTACTGGCCAAGTTTATGGCTCAACAGGCCGAGCTTTACTGTTGTTGGCAATGGCAGGACCAATGGCAACTGGTTTTTAGTGTGGGCGGGGCTGAGGCCCTACTGCAAAAGTCTCACCCTGAACTCAGCAGCAACTCTGAGCATTATTTCCGTCATTATCACCTAAGCCATAGGCTTAGCATTCATGAGTCCATGCTCTATTGCTGGAACACTGGCCAAAGCGTGCAGCTTGAACTGGAGCTAACTGAACACCAAGGCTTGCATGGGCATGGCCTGAGCATGCAACGCCTCGAGCTGGCCGATCAGCACTACTTATTGGTTGAAACCAGAGACATCAGCGCCCAACTGGCACAGCGTCAACAGCAACAGCAGCAAGAACAGCTGTTTAGCAACCTCTTTGCTCAAGCAAGCATTGCCATTGCGCTGGTCGATCCGCAATTATCGGTGCTGAAAAGCAATGCTGCGTTACGGCGGCTGTTAGACTTTAGTGAACAAGAGTTGCACCAGCAATGCTTTGAGCAATGGCTGTACCCCGATGACCTGCACAGCTTTCGCTTACAGCTATGGCATGGTCAGTTGGGGCAAGGCCAACAGGCAAACAATAGTCTGATTGAAGTACGTTTATGCAATCGCGAAGGTCACAGCATTTGGGTCATGCTTAGCAGTATCCAATTAGCACAGGATCAGGGTTTATGCTGGCTACTGATTGAAGATCTTAGCCAACATAAACAAGCCCAGCAGGAGTTAATCGTCGCCAGAGAGGAGGCAGAGCTCGCCGCCAGAGTCAAGTCCAGCTTTTTGGCCAGCATGAGTCATGAAATTCGCACTCCCTTAAATGGTGTTCTGGGCATGCTCAACATCCTGCAGCGCTCCGACCTGCCAACCAAACAGTTGTCGCAAGTAGAGATCGCGCTGCAAAGCGGTCTAGCTCTGCTGCGACTACTGAATGACATTCTTGATTTTTCAAAAATGGAAGCAGGCAAGCTACAGCTGGTTAATGAACCGGTAGATTTGCAACGGTTGCTGACTAACATCTTTGAGCCCACCGCTAAAATCGCTCAAGACAAGGGTATTGCAGCCAAGCTAAGCACCCATTGGCAGTGTACCCCATGGCTGTTAACCGATGCCCTGAGGATGGAACAAATCTTACAAAATTTGCTTAGCAATGCGCTCAAGTTTACCAGTCAGGGCAGCATTGAACTGATCGCCAAACTGGAACCTCAGGACGATCAAGGACTGCTGATCCTAGAGGTGAAAGACACTGGCATTGGCATGAACGCCGAGCAATTGGACCATATTTTCCTCCCCTTTACCCAAGCCGACAGCAGCACCACCAGACGCTTTGGTGGCACGGGTCTTGGCCTGGCCATTTGCCAGCAACTGGTCGAACAGATGCAGGGCGGCATCAGCGTCGAGTCCAAACCTGGTCAAGGCTCATGCTTTACGCTCTGGTTCAGTTTTCCCTTGACGGAGCCCGTTGCCACTGGGGTTGAAACACTAGCTCAGGTGGAAACCAGCATCCATAACCATCACATTCTGATCGTGGACGACAGCCCGCTGAATTTGCAGGTACTCAGTCTCATGCTTGAGACCCTTGGTCTTAGCTGCGAGCAGGCCAACCAGGGCCAACAGGCCTTAGACATACTACAGAGCAAACCTGATCACCACTTTGACCTGATCATCATGGACTGCATGATGCCCATCATGGATGGTTACCAAGCCAGCAAGGCCATTCGCCATGGGCAGGCAGGCAATGGGGTCAAACAAATACCCATCTTGGCCCTAACCGCCAATGCCCAGCAGGGCGACCGTGAAATTTGCCTTGCCGCTGGCATGAGTGATTACCTTAGCAAACCGGTTAGCATTGACGCCCTGAGCAACAAATTGCAACACTGGTTGGTTAACCGCACAAGGCCTGCTACCGAGGCAGCAAAGGCTGCCAGAACCACTCAAGACCCCAGTAGCCAAGTCCCCAGCAGCAACACTCTTGAGGACCCCAACAGACTATGGCAAGCGGCTGCCTTTCGTCACAGCCTAGGCTCAATGGCGGCCAACTTTGATAGTCTTTGCGATCTGTTTATCCAGCAGGCAGAACTACAACTTAAGGCTTTACAGCTAAGCTTCGCCGAGGCGGATGTCCCTGCCCTGGCCAAACTGGCTCACGGCCTTAAGGGCAACGCCAAACAGATGCATTGCTCCGCCTTGGCCTTGCTTGCCAAAGAAATGGAACAGGCTTGCAAAGCTGAACAGTGGTCAAGAGCCCAACAGCTCTATCCTGAACTGCATCAATGCCTAGAGTTGACCCTAGACAGCATTAAGAGGCGAGGTTGATGAGCAAAGAACTCAAAATCACCTGTGAACAGATCAAGGTTGGCTATGCCATTAAACTGCCCTGCGGCTGGTTGCAGCATCCCTTTTTGTCCAATCAGTTCGTGGTGGAAAATAGCCAACAGATTGAGATCATTAAGGGCCTAAAGCTCGGCTATGTCTGGTTCTATCCTGATAAAAGCCAATTGACCATGCAGCAAACCGAGCCTACAGCGGCCACCAAAGAAGCCACTGATGAACCCTCAGGTTCCACTCCAGTCTCCAGCACTGAACAGGCAGCCCAACAGGAGCATGAACGCCTAACGCAAGAGAAGGCTAAGCGCATTGCTCAGGCCAAAGCCAGACGCCAGAGCCTGCAACGCACCGAGAAAGCCTACCAGCAAAGCCTAGGCCAGCTTAAGAGCTGCTTTCGAGACATCCAAAGCCAACCCCATGCCGCTTTTGCCCAATCAGAGCAACTGGTCAATGGCATGGCTCAGAGTCTGTTTGACTCTGAGTCGGTGATGATTCAACTGATTGGCAACAAAAAGAATGAGAGTCAGGACTTCAGCAGCCATAGCCTCAATGTGTCGGTTCTCAGTATGCTGCTTGGTCATGCGCAAGGCATGAGCGCAGATGAGCTGAAGATCCTTGGCCTTGGCGCCCTGTACCATGACCTAGGCAAAATGAAGGTGCCAATGCAAATTCAGCGCAAAAAGGAGCCCTTGAATCGAGCCGAACAGGGTCTATTACAGCTGCACCCCAAGTTTGGCCTTGACCTGCTAAACCTGATCGACGATTTCCCCGACCTTGGTAAAACCATTGTCCATCAGCATCATGAGCGGTATCAGGGCGGGGGTTATCCACTTGGACTTAAGGGTGAGGAAATTCATCCCATGTCACAGATCGTCGCCCTGGTGAACCAATTTGACAACCTTTGCCATCCATTGGACGAACTGAAAGCACTGAGCCCTCACCATGCGCTAGGCTTTATGTACAGTGTCAACCGCGATCATCATCGCAAAGAATTGCTGGAACTGTTCATCAAGCTGATGGGCATTTACCCGCCCGGCAGCATTGTGCAGCTATCAGATGAGCGGATCGGGATGATTCTTGGCAGCAACAGCGTGGAGCCCGAGAGCACACAGGTATTGGTGTTTGACCCTGAGGTGCCCAGTCAAGAAGCCCCCATCCTCAACCTTGAGGACGGCATTGGGGTGCAAAAGGCATTGAGCAAAAAACAGCTAACGCCAGAAATCTTGCACTACCTAAACCCCAGCAATCAACAGTCTTACTATTTTGACGACCAGTCAGGCAAATGATGGGCGAATACCCTCGCCAATTGCTCGCACTCAACACTTGACAGCGCCAAGCCCTGAGCCGCCTGCTCCAATCTGGCCAGAATCCAAGTCTTGGCTTCTGGGGATAGGGATTGAAAATACTGAGCCGCCTGTTGCAAAGCCAAGTCACAAGGCATGCTGGCAAGGGGGCTAAGGGCCTGAGAATTCTGCTCTGACCAAGCAGCGCTGGCATTGGAACCCTGTTGGCGGTAATCCTTAGCCAAACGCTCCTCTTGAGCCAGAGCGTACTCAGCCAAACGCTGATCCAATAGTGGGTCAGGGGAAAAGCCCATACCGGGCAAAATATTGCCCAAACTGAAAGCCAAGGCTTGAGTTTGCGCCTCAGCTAAGGGCTCAGGACTCAATTCAATGCAGGCCCAGTCCTGCCAGGGGTATTGCTCGGTGGGCCAAAGGTAACTGGCACGAAAGCAGTTGGGCTGCTGCTTGGCTTGCTGCTCGGACATAAGCTGACACTGCAAACGCCACTTAAGAGCCAAACCAAAGCCAGTAGCATTGGGCTCGGCCAACAGACGAAACTTTACCCAGGTACGCTCAGAGTTTGCATTCCACAGAGCGAAGGCATGCACCCCATGAGCCTCAGTAAGCATGGGATTGAGTTGGCTGTGCTGCAGCCAGAGCCAAAAGCGCCAAGCATTGGCATGAGCCAACACCCAGGCTAAGAGTGACGCTTCCCCACTTTGCATGGCAGCCATAAAACCATAAAACTCCTGGCTTTGATCGGCCATAAAGAAAGGAGAGTTGTGCATGATCAGGTCCCAGGCCCCCTGGCTACTGCACAAACGCAAAGACAAGCCCTGAAGTACGGGGGCGTAATCCCCCTGAGCCAGCAAGTAGCTATGGCGAATCAAGATGGGCTGCGAGCCGCCAGGCTTGAGCCATTTGCCATGGCAGTATTGCCCTAGGTCTTGCTCAAACCGCAGCTGCCCTTGAAGCACCAGACTGCGTTTGTCAAAGCCCGCATAGGCAGAAAGACCAGTACCTGAAGCAGGGTCTAGGGTGGAAGATGGGATACTGGACTGGGGTGCTGAGTTTTGCATGCCTGCCTATGCGCTTTGACTCTTATGCTATAACCCTAGTTCTTCTAGGGTTATTTGGCCAATGCAATTTTTAGCATTCATTGATTGAGGCAATCAATGAATACTGCCACTAGGGCAAGTGCTGAGCATAAAAGTCAAAAACATCCGCCAAGTAGGAACCCAACCAGGCATTGGTCTCACGATACAGATCGTGCTTAGCACCTGAAAGCAGTATCCAGCTGGCGTTAGGCAACCGCTCAATCAGGCGTACTTGGCCTGCAGGCAACACCAGATCGTCCAGCTCAGCTTGATACAGCCGCACAGGTGTCTGAATCTGCTGCAAATCGGCCTCAAGACGCAAGTATCTGGTCAACAACAGCCCCTGCTGTAACCAACCATAGGAGCCGCCGCCATGACGTAATTGCGGCTGCGCCGACAACTGCTGCTGATACCAGTCGTATCTGACTTGCGAGTGCGTGCCCACCTGCTCATTAAAGTGCTCAAACTGGTAGGGCCCCTGACCCATTAGGTAGCGATCACCCTGGCCCACCGCTTTTAGCAGGCTGGCCACAGTTCCAGCGCCATAGCCACCAAAGCGGCCAGTGTTGATTTGCAACATGGGCGCGGTCAACACCGCCGCCTGAAACAACTCAGGCTCACGAACCATCATGGCCGAGGCAATGGCACCACCCATGGAATGGGCGTAAAGCAGCAAGGGGCCTTGGGCTCTTGGCACCACTATTTGGTTGGTAAAGTCTTGCAAATCATCAACGTAATACGCCCAGGATTCGACATGCACCTGATAGTCATCCCGGCCCAAACGACCTGAGCGCGCATGACCGCGATGCTCTAGGGCAAAGACCTCATATCCCTGCTGGTTAAAGTAATGGATCAGCTCGGTGAATTTAACCAGACTCTCGCTAAAGCCATGCACCAATAGAATGCTGGCCACAGGCTCGGCAACGGGGTGGTGCTCAAAGTAAAGCTGCTGATCTGCGTGACGACTGCTAATAAAGCCGCTGTTGAGATGCAGTTGCTGCTGCAGCATCAGATGGGTCAGACGCTGACCAAGGTAACGCTCATCCAACAGGTCGAAGGGTTGCTGCGCTGAGGGGGGCAAAGGTTCAATCTTAGCCTTGGCTGGGGTAGAGCCGTGCTGGGCGCAGGACCACAGCAGCAGTACAGACAATAGAGTAATCAGAGTTTTCATATCAGAGGTCGTCGTCGTCAAAGAACTGCATTTTCTACCATAGATCATTTTCAGACCAGTGACAGGCTTGTCAGCTTGATAATTGGCAATTAATGCTTACAGTTATTGCGATAAAATCGCAACAAGCACAGCATCAACGCAAGCCTTAGAACAAAAAAGACTATAAAATCCGCCCTATATTCATTTATGTAAGATCTAGCCGTGCTGCAACTGATACAAGCTTACAAAGACTACCAGCTTACCAAGGGGCAGGTACGCGCCCTGCAACCCACGGATCTCTGCATTCAGCAGGGTGAGATCTTTGGCCTGATCGGCCACTCGGGTGCGGGCAAAAGCACCCTGCTGCGTTTATTAAACCTTTTGGAGAAGCCTTCCGGTGGCCAACTGCTGTGGCAAGGCCAAGAAGTAACTCAGCTGCAGGGCTCAGCCCTGAGTGGCTATCGCCAGCAATTTGGCATGATCTTTCAACACTTTAACCTGCTCAGTAGCCAAAAAGTATGGCAAAACATCGCACTGCCTTTGGCTCTGGCCGGCAACCTGGATGCCAAAGCCAGGCAAGCACGAGTCGAGCAACTCCTGGCAAGGGTGGGTCTAACAGAACAGGCCGATAAGTACCCGAGTCAACTGTCTGGCGGGCAAAAGCAACGGGTCGGCATCGCCCGAGCATTGGCTTGCCAGCCGCCAGTGCTGCTCTGCGACGAGGCCACCAGTGCGCTCGACCCCCAGACCACCAGCCAAATCCTCAATCTGTTGTCGGAGCTCAACCAAGAGTTAGGCCTCACCATCGTGCTCATTACCCATGAAATGGACGTCATTCGCCAAGTCTGCGACCGAGTTGCGGTCATGGACCAAGGACGCATCGTCGAGCAGGGCAAGGTCGAGCAGGTGTTTTTACGCCCACAGCATCCAACCAGCCAAGGCTTTGTTGCCCAAGCCCTACCCGAAGAGCGCTGTGCACTGGAGCAGCAGGTCAGCGGCCTAAGAATTCGGCTCAGCTACCTTGGCGAACAAAGCTATGCCCCCCTGCTGAGCCAGATCACCAAGGCCACAGAGGTGGACTTTAGCATTCTGGCTGGTCGTATCGATCGCTTACGCCACCAACCCTATGGCCAGCTGACTCTGGCACTGCAGGGCAAAGACGAGCATGTCGCTCAGTGCGTGGCACAATTAAGCCAAGCCGGCCTGGAGGTGGATCTACTATGAAGTCCTTACAACAACAATGGCTGCCCAACCTGGACTGGTACGATCTGGCCGAGGCCAGCCTAGACACCCTGCTGATGCTCGGTGGTTCGATGTTTTTTACCCTTTTGCTGGGCTTGCCCTTGGGTATTTTGCTGTTTTTAACCAGCCCTAAACAACTGCTCAGCAGACCCTGGCTCTATGGCGTACTGTCGCTAGTGGTCAATGTGCTGCGTTCACTGCCCTTCATCATCCTCTTGATTGTCATGATCCCCTTAACCCTAAGGCTCACAGGAACATCTTTAGGGGTAGCAGGTGCCATCCCACCCTTGGTGGCTGGGGCCACGCCCTTTTTTGCCCGCTTAGTGGAAAACGCCCTGCGCGAAGTGGACCGCGGCATCATTGAAGCCATGCAAGCCATGGGCGCTAACCTCAGACAGATCATTGTCCGCGCGCTACTGCCCGAAGCCTTGCCAGGCTTGATTGCCGCGGCCACGGTGACCGCCATCACGCTAATTTCCTATACCGCCATGGCCGGTGTGGTCGGGGGCGGTGGCCTGGGTGACCTAGCCATTCGCTACGGCTATCAACGCTTTCAGAGCGATGTCATGGTCATTACCGTGCTACTGCTGTTGGCTCTGGTACAGCTATTACAAAGTCTAGGTGACCGCCTAGTGCTGCATTTTTCTCGTCGATAACTTCAGGAGTCTTGAATGAAAAAAACCCTACTTGCCATTAGCATCGCCGCTGCCAGCCTGCCACTTTGGGCTCAAAGCCTGAGCATGGGTGCCACTGCGGTTCGCCATGCCGAACTGCTGGAATTGGTACGACCTCAGCTTGCCGAGCAAGGCATTGACTTGCAGGTGCGCGTGTTCACTGACTATGTGCAGCCTAACATTCAGGTACAGGAAGGGCGTTTGGATGCTAATTTTTTCCAGCACCTGCCCTACTTGGAGAACTTTAACCAAAATCGCGGCACCAATCTGGTCAGCCTATTTGGCGTGCATGTGGAACCTTTTGGTATTTACAGTAGCAGCCATACCGAGCTGAGCCAGCTGAACAATCGCGCCACGGTTGCCATCCCTAACGACGCTACCAATGGCGGTCGAGCCCTGCTGCTGCTACAGAAAGCGGGTCTGATTAGCCTTAAGTCAGAGGCAGGCATCACCGCCACGCCACGCGACATCATCGACAACCCCTTGAATTTGCGCATTCGTGAAATCGAAGCCGCAACCCTTCCGCGCATTCTAGGACAGGTGGATCTGGCTCTGATCAACACTAACTACGCGCTGGAAGCCGGTCTTAACCCCATGCAAGACGCCCTCTTGCTTGAGGGCGCTGATTCACCCTATGTCAACATCGTGGTCAGCCGAGCCGGTTACGAGCAAGACGAGCGCTTGCTGGCTCTGCAAGAGGCCCTGATGTCGGACCAGGTTAAAGAGTTCATCAACCAGCGTTATCAGGGCGCAGTGGTTCCAGCCTTTTAACCGCCATGAGCAAGCCAAGGATGGCTTGCACATTAGCTCTGACTTTCCGACACTGCTAGGCTTGCTTAGCTAACTGCCAAGAACGGTATTGCATGAACAGTGCCAAGCAATAGATGGGCCAAGCGACCCACTGTACGATCTCTGGTACCCAGGGTAACAGACTCAATAGCAACACCAAGGTAAAGCCACCCGAGAGCACAAACAGCCTTTTAAGTTGCTCATTGCTAAAGATGGCCTGCTGCTGATGATAGAGCCAATAATAGGCCAATAGAGGAAGCACAGGGAAAATGGCCAGAGCCACGAACATGCTGATGATCAACTCTTTGCGCACAGTGAATCTCCTTAATGACTGAGACTTTACAACTTAATGAAAAAAGCTTCCCGCAGGAAGCTTTTAGGATTAACAGTCTGTTACTTTATGCCCAGCCATGAACTCATCATGGCCAGAGGCTTAAAGCACTACTTGAGATCAAAACGATCGTTGTTCATCACCTTGACCCAAGCCTTGACGAAGTCATGAACGAACTTCTCATGCGCATCGCTCTGAGCATAGACTTCAGTGATGGCTCGCAGTTGCGAGTTAGAGCCAAACACCAGATCCACTCGAGTGGCTGTCCAACGCTCAGCGCCGGTTTTACGGTCTTTGGCAACAAAGCGGTAGCCCTCAGCGTCCACTGGCTGCCATTGCAGCGACATGTCAACCAGATTGACAAAGAAGTCATTACTAAGCTTGCCTGGCGACTTAGTCAGCACCCCATCTGGATTTTGCTGATGGTTAGCATCCAATACCCGCAGACCACCAACCAAGACCGTCATTTCTGGCGCACTGAGTTGCAGCAGATGTGCTTTATCGACCAGCATTTCCTCATCCGGCACCACAAAGGCGGCACGGCGGTAGTTACGGAAGCCATCGGCTTCGGGCTTAAGTACCTCAAAGGACTCTGCATCGGTCATGGCTTCAGTGGCGTCGGTGCGACCGGGGGCAAAGGGCACACTGACCGCAACACCAGCTGCCGCCGCGGCCTGCTCAACCGCTGCCGAACCAGCCAACACGATCAAATCCGCCAAAGACACCTTGGTGTCACCACTGGCGTTGAACTGCTGTTGAATCTCAGTCAAGGCCGCCAATGCCTTAGCCAAGTGCGCAGGCTCATTGACTTCCCAACCTGACTGAGGCGCTAGGCGAATACGGGCGCCATTGGCACCGCCGCGTTTGTCGGAACCACGGAAGGTCGAGGCCGCTGACCAAGCGGTGTAAATCCACTGCCTTGGGCTGATGTCAGTGGCTAAGATCTCGGCTTTTAAGCGAGCCACATCTGCCTCAGTCACCAGTGGGTGGTCCACTGCTGGCACTGGGTCTTGCCAAATTAGGTCCTCGGCTGGCACCTCTGGCCCTTGGTAGCGCACTTTTGGCCCCATGTCGCGGTGGGTCAGCTTGAACCAAGCTCGGGCAAAGGCATCGGCAAATTCATCAGGGTTCTGATGGAAATGCTCAGAAATTTTACGGTACTCAGGGTCCATGCGCATCGACATGTCGGCCGTGGTCATCATCAGAGCCATTTTTTGATGCTTGTCTTCCACGTCAGGCGCATGATCCTGATCCTGAAGATCCACTGCATGCCATTGATGAGCACCTGCTGGGCTCTTAGTCAGCTCCCACTCATAGCCAAAGAGCACATCAAAGTAGGTCATGTCCCATTTGGTCGGGGTTGGCGTCCAGGCGCCCTCAATGCCACTGGTGATGGTGTCGCGGCCATGGCCCTTGCCATAGCTGCTCTTCCAGCCAAAACCCATTTCTTCAATGGCTGCGCCCTCTGGCTCAACGCCCACATGAGCAGCGTCGCCAGCACCGTGCGCCTTACCAAAGGTATGGCCACCTGCCGTCAAGGCCACGGTTTCATAGTCGTTCATCGCCATGCGGGCAAAGGTTTCACGCACATCACGACCAGAGGCCAGTGGATCCGGATTGCCATCAGGGCCCTCTGGATTGACATAGATCAAACCCATTTGCACTGCTGCCAGAGGGTTTTCCAATTGTCGGTCGCCGGTGTATCTGTTATTGCCCAGCCAGGTGTCCTCTGCGCCCCAATAGATGTCTTCTTCGGGCTGATAAATGTCCTCACGGCCACCGCCAAAACCAAAGGTCTTGAAGCCCATGGTTTCCAGAGCCACATTACCGGCCAGGATCATCAGATCGGCCCAAGAGATTTTGTTACCGTACTTTTGTTTGATTGGCCACAGCAAACGACGGGCTTTGTCGAGGTTGCCGTTGTCTGGCCAACTGTTGATGGGGGCAAAACGCTGATTGCCTGTGCCCGCACCGCCACGGCCGTCACCAGTGCGGTAGGTGCCTGCACTGTGCCAAGCCATACGAATAAAGAAGGGGCCATAGTGGCCATAATCGGCAGGCCACCAGTCTTGAGAATCTGTCATCAGCGCCGCCAGATCGGCCTTGAGCGCTTGATAGTCGATGGTATTAAAGGCTTCAGCATAGTTAAAATCTTCACCCAGAGGGTTAGACTTGGGCGCATGCTGATGCAGGATGTTCAAATTCAGTTGATTGGGCCACCAATTGTGGTTGGCTGTTTTCTGACCGCCGAGACTGGTGCGCGAACCATGCATTACCGGGCATTTGACCTCAGTCTGTGGCTTATTTTGCTCACTCATATTCCTCTCCCATCATGAAACTGTGTTGCTGTGGTCTAAGCTTATGCCAAGACACCTATACAGTTATAGCACAGGGTCTGATTTGTGCAACTTGTCATTTATTATGATTTCGATAGATTTAATCAATCATTTGTGTAATCTTTGTTCAGGCATTTTTCAGGCATAAAAAAGGGCGGCCAACGCCACCCCATGTTTAAAGGTCATTTGCATGCCTTGGATTCAAGGCTGAGGGCCATGCCCTAGGGCAACCAGACCAATTCTAACAGCTGCCCTTGCTCAAGGATCTGCGCCAACAGCTGGCTCAAGGCCTGCGGCTCTGGTGCCTCATCCAGAGGTGCAATGCGTTGCCAAGGATCTTGCTGCACGACTTGATGATAACCCATACGGTTAAGCAGCCAAGCAGGATTTTGTCTGGCTTGCTGGCGCTCGTCGGCACGAGTTTGCTGCCAGACCTCCACCTGCTGCGCGCTAGGGGGCTGACTGGAAGCCTGTTTGAGCAGCTGGTTAACCTCAGCTATGGCTTGATCAACGCGATCTGGATCGGTTTGCAAATAAATATCCAGACTGAACTGCTGATCAACCGGCAGATTGCCGTCAATGCCTGAGCTGATGCTGTAGACCAAACCCTCTTGGGTGCGAATGCGGTCAAACAACTGCTCATCCAGCCAAGCGGCCAGCAATGCCGTTGGCGTTTGTTGATAGCTCTGGTTTAGCGCCTCTTTGCTCAGGTAGTAGCTGAGAATCACACTGGCGTACTCTTCGCCGCTTCCTGAAACTCGCACCTGATTGGCGGCAATTGGCTGAGGCGAGGCACGGCCTGGGCCCTGTGGCACTGCATCAGGTAGGTTGGCAAAGTAACGCTCAACCAAGTCCTGAGCCTGTTCGACACTGAGATCACCCACAATGGCCAGACGGTAGGACTGATTACCCTGCACAAACTGCTGATACAGTTCTTGAGCCTCAGCAAAGCTGACGGATTCAATTTCTTCGGCGGTCATCATGCGGAAGGCGGTGTCGTTTTGCCATAGAGCCTGGTTACTGGCCTCAATCCAGGGCAAATGCGGATGCTGCTGCAATTGTTGTAAGTATTGCAATTCTTGCTGCCGATTAAATTGCCACAACTCTTCGTCTAGCGGGCTAAAGTTAATCTTATGGTGCAAATCCAATAAGGCTTGATCTAAGCTGGCAACAGGCGCCTCCAGATAAAAGCTGCGATCATAAAAATCGATGTAAAAATTCTGGTGGATATCCAGCGCCTGACGCCATTGCGCCAGCTCAGCACTGTTTAGACCTGCTTGACCACCGTCACGCAGCACGTCACTCAGCAACCTAGCCACCAAGACCTGACGCTCATCCAGCTGATTAAAGCCATTGTTGGCGGTCAAACGCATAAACACACGATCGGCCATGCC
>SKIB01000013.1 GCA_007116635.1 Saccharospirillaceae bacterium | reverse complement strand
ATTGTTGAATACGGCAAGGGCCTTGTCTTCAATGACGAGTTTGAAAATATCGCTTTGTGATACCAGTTTGAGCAGGCCTTGGTCTTGCCAGCTCTGAAGTCGTTGCCACAGGGCCTCAACCTCGGGCTGGCGATAGCATAAACGCTGCTCGGCAATGGCGGAGGTGGTTGACGGTCTAACTTGCGCCATGAGCAAGCTTTGCTGGAAATTGAACAGGCTGTATTCATGGAGCACCAGTCCTTCCAAGCCCTGAGACTTAGCTTGCTGTAACGCCAATTCAATCGCTTCGAAACTATTGGGCACTTCAAGGCCAAGCTGGTCTAGCAGTTTAGGGTTCCAGCCGATCAGGTCCATGGTTAGTGTGATAGGCGCTACCCTAGTTTGCCCCTGAGTGACCAGCCTTGGGTGGTGGGGTAATAGGCTGTGGTTGAGCGTGATCGGCAGAAAGCTAGCGTGTTGCAGATCAAAGTTACTTGGCAGATATTCTTCAATGGCATCAAGGGCGACTCCAGCATCCATAAGGGTGCGAACATTGCGTGCAAAGTCTTCTCTGGGCAAGGTTAGAGTGGTGATGGGAAGCCTGGTTAATAACTGGTGGTCATTAATGGCCGGCCAAAGAGTATTGCTAATGGGCCGATCCGTAAGCAGGTAAAGGCGATTAGGGTCTTGTTCAATGATGCCCTTGACTAGCTCAACAAGGTTGTCGCCACTGAGCAAGTCCCTAATATCTTCCCTTAGGTACTTGCCATAAGCGCACTCACTTTTGGCGAGGTCAACCAGTTGCAAGGCATAGTGGAAACCAACTTCCCAAACACGAGGCGAACCGATGCGCGGCCAACGGCCTTCCTGTACCAGTTTGTCACGCTGACCATCCTTGAGTTGCCATACCTGATAGTCAAAGTTGGCTTCCAAGCGCAGCTCGAGATCGGCGTCGCCTGAAAAATATCGGCTACTGGGTACAGTGCTGAACCAGGCCTCTTGACCCTCAGTCAGTTGATAATTGAGACTGCTGCAGTAAGAAGAATTATCTATCTCTCTATTGTAATTGTAGAAGTATTGACCAGAATTGATAGGCAGCGTAAGTCCTGGTAAGCCATCATTGATCAAATGAAGGCTTGGTTGGTTGAGTTTAATCGCCCAAGGCTGTTCGGCCGCACAGTGCTCTAAAGGCTGTGCTTCTAGCCATAGCTCTACTTCGTTTAAGCCCTTGGTAAATATTTCCAATTCCGTTTCTGTGGTGCTAGTACTGCTGATGCGTTGCACATGACCTTGAGCATAGGGCGCACCGTCGGCATGAAGATGAATCACTAGATCGATCAAGCAGCCAGCTTCGAGCTGTAGACCAGAGGTGTTCATCTTTAAGCGAAGCCGGTCATAGCCGGCCACAGCAATGGCCGCTTGAGGTTGTGATGAGCTATATACATTGATTAACTGACTGTCTTGCACTAGCAGTTCGGCTTGGCCAGCAAAGCTAACGGGGCGTTCAATAAATTGCCAGCCTTTCTCTCTGGCGAGGTCGGACAGATCAAAGTGTCTCTGCTCCACCGCCTCAACTGTGCCAATGGCCGACACAGGGAAGTTGAGTTGATCTTGGGCGGAAAGCTCAGGGTCAATAACCAAGGTTTTGGTTGCTGGGGGCGTTGCGGTTTCACAGGCAAACAGTAGTACAAGGGCTGCGAGCATTCCTAAACGGGAGTAAAGCATAACCGATCCTTAATCATTTTTTGGCCAGTTTACCAGCCCAGCCCCTGAATCCAAAATGCGGCATGGCTAGGGTCAGGGCGTAAGGGAGCCCAATCTATACAGCTGAAGATACCTTGTTCACGGCCTTGTCATCTAATCAGGCATCAGTAGCCGTCATCTGTTTGTCATTGGGCTGACCATAAAAGGCGCTAGGCTGGCAGATCATTCACGCAGACGAGGCTTGGTTATGAAATGGGTTAGTTACAACATTCAATACAGTAAGGGCAAAGACGAGCGCTTTGACCTTGAGCGCATTGTTACCGAAATCGCCGGTGCCGACCTGATTGCTCTGCAAGAGGTAGAAACCGGCACCGCCCGCACTGGCTTTGTTGACCAAGCCTTGGCCATTGCCGAGCGGATGCCAGACTACCATTGGGTATTTGGCCCGGGCATCGACGCCGATGCCTCCGAGTGGCAAAACGGCAAGTTGATTCGTCGCCGGCGGCAATTTGGTAACATGGTGCTGTCGCGCTGGCCCATTGTCAGCAGCGCCAATCACCTGCTGCCTAAGCAAGCCCTGTGCGGTGCCTTTCATTTGCAGCGCAGCCTGCTGGAAACCGTGATTAACCTAGATGGCAAACACCTGCGCTTTTGCAGCCTGCACCTAGATCATGTGGCCCCGCACACTCGCTTGCCGCAGGTGCAAACCATGCTGGAATTGTTGCACAGTGCCAGCAGCCGTGGTGCCACCTGGGGTGGGCCGGTGGGCAGCAACTTTTTTGACCAGCCCGCGCCCCCCATGCCTGAGGCCATCGCCTTTTTGGGCGACATGAATTTTGATTGTCAAAGCGAAGAATACCAACGGCTGGCTGGGCCAATGAGCCAGCATTTTGGCCGCTTAACGCCAGTCAATGGTTTGGTCGATGCATGGGTGGCCAGCGGCAACGCCCTTGATGCCGGCGTAACCATTGGCGAAGATGGTCAAGGCAAGCGCATCGACCATTGCTTTGTTAGCCAACAGCTAAGCCCAGCGCTTAAGCGCATGTGGATCGATAACGACGCGCAGGGCTCGGATCATCAGCCGATCTGGTTAGAGTGGGATTTGGCGAAGTTGCAGGTATTGTTGCCGAACTAGCCAAATGGTGGCCAATAAACTCAAGCTGGCGTTGCCCTAACGCCGCTTGGTGCGCTAGGGTAGGGGCTCAAGCTAACGACCCTATGGGGTAATTCCCCTATGGGTTAATACATAGTGCGAGGATCGCTCATGATGTTTTTGCTAATTGTTTTGTTATTAATGATGCTTGCATTGCCGAGCGACGATTGGCTTGGCGGTAAGGGTGCTGTTAAAGTCAGTAGCCAATCCCTTGTGACTTGGGTTCTGGCCTTATGTTTGTTGGCCATGATGGCTGCCTATCAAGTAGGTCGTGATAGCGCGCTACGTCATAATGCCATGGATGCTGCTGTGGCAGCTCCTAACAACCAAAATTTTAATAATCCATTTAGTGGGGAAGTCAGATGACAAAATCAGTCGTAAGGGTCGTGGTTTGTTTGGCTGCGATGACAGGATCAACGCTGAGCTTGGCTAATGTAGGCATGTATGTTGAACCACAAACAGGCGTTTGGCGTTGCCAAACCCTAAGTAAAAACGAGCTGCGCGAGCAGGTGCAAGCTCTAGTGCAAGACCAAGCCACTGCCTGCGCCCACAACCCAGTCAACGATTACTTGTTTACCTGGCTGCATACCTCAAACCACTTGCGTATTCCGCCAGCCACCGAGCAGTTGCTGGTGATCTATTCCTATGATCAAGGCTTGGTGGCTGACTTTGTGAGTCTAGGCCGGGAGCTAATGCCTGTTGATGCAACTAAGCCAGAGGCGCAACAGATTCAAGCGGTCTTTGATCCTCAGTTGCTGGACGCTTTCCCTGACTATGTGCGCCAAGGCCTTGACTGGAAGCCCTAATACGTGGCTGCTAAGCCTCTACTGATTGAGCAATATGACTCAGCTCGATCTAATGAGATGCTGGCTGCTGTTGGTGTTGATGGGTTACTGGTGGCTGGTGATGCGCAAGCCAAAGATAAGCACCCTTTAGCCTGCGTCCGCTTGGGTGAGTATCATTGCTGCGGCCACAACCGCAGCAGCTCTTGCTGTACCTGTTCTTGACTGAGCTGTAATTGTTGGCTGGCTTGAATCAAGGCTTGCAGCTGCGGCTGCAGTTGCTGCAAGCGAGCCGCGTCGCTGTGGCTGACCTGAGTTTGCGCTGCCACCGCCATGGGCCTGCCGCGCTGGCGTAATAGCAGACCTTCGGTTTCTAAAAGGCTGTAGGCCTTGGAAATGGTCATGGGGTTGATGGCGTGCTCGCTGGCCAGCTCCCGCACCGAGGGCAGCTCGTCGCCCGGCCGCAGCTGACCGCCCGCGATCATGCGGCGAATTTGCTCCACCAGTTGGCGGTAAATGGGCTCGCCGCTATTGGCCTGAATGTGGAACATCCGCACCTCCGGCCATAGGTAGTTGGAATCTGAGCTTGCGCCAGTCCATGAATTGCATCCTATGCGCCACTCTAGGGCGAATCCAAATCAGCACAGCCAACAACAGTGGCAGAATCAAAGCCAACAGCCAGAGGCCGAGGATCAAAGGGATAAGCAACGCCAGAGGGCTGAGCAAAGAGGCCGTTAAAATGAAAAGTAGATTCTCTTTTCGGTCTATTTGATGCCAAATGACCAGGGTTTGTAATTGCATGGCCAGTACGACCGCAGGCAGCAAGAGGAATGTGATTTGCCAGCCTGAGATGTACAGCAGAGCCATAAGTAATAGAACCCCCTTGAGTGCTAATTCGCGCATGGCCAATTTCTCCAGCAGGTAGAAAATTTGCTCGCGATCTAACGGCAAAAAAAGCCAAGCACTGCTGACCCTTAAGACAAAGAGTGCATTGTGCCCCCAGCAGTACAGTGCTATGGCAAATACTAGAGGTAGTT
>SKIB01000122.1 GCA_007116635.1 Saccharospirillaceae bacterium | reverse complement strand
TGATTGGGGTGCGTCATTGCAGGAATTAGTTTAGTGCGGTTTGGTGGGATTTCAAGATTTCAAGATTTTGGCCATCCTGCGCAGTTTAGCGTCACCCTGCGCCAAGTCGCAGTGTCTTTGAAGTTGGTGGTTTCTACTAAAGAGATCCTGCGACTGCGCGCAGGATGACTGATCAGATT
Source organism: Saccharospirillaceae bacterium (assembly GCA_007116635.1). Lineage (GTDB taxonomy): Bacteria > Pseudomonadota > Gammaproteobacteria > Pseudomonadales > Natronospirillaceae > SKIB01. The sequence continues at coordinate 15,990 of SKIB01000122.1, read as the reverse complement.
GCCAACTACTGCCAGTCCATCTGCACCAAATTTCTGGCATGGCTGTTGAAGATCAAACCCAGCTCAAGCACGGTCTTGCCACTGGCTTGGTACTTGTCGGCATAGCCACGGCTGCGGATTTGTTCAAGCGCTGGGCTCGGCTGCTGCGTTTGATACTCAACCGCGTCATCACGCTTAATTTCCATCACATAGATGTAATCACCCAGCATCACTGTTAAATCGGCTTGGCCATGACTGCTAATGTCTTCCGGGATAATGGTGGCGTTTAGGCTGGCAAAAAAGGCATAGAGCACACTGGCGTAGTAGCCTTCGGTTTCAGGTAGGTCGTTATTGGTGAAGTTACGCCACGGAATGGCGGCAAACAGGGATTCACGCAGGGTTTTGCTTTGTTCCTGCAAATTGGCATAGCCGCTGATTAGATGCACATGCAGTGCTGATTGCACCTCACGGTTGGGGACTTTAAGCACAAAACCAAGTTCTTCCATGGCATCGCGGTAGCTGTGGTCAATGGTCAGGTAGCCACTTTGGTACAGCAGGGTAATGGGGTTGATGCGCTCCACATCAAAGCTGTCGAGGATTTCCTCACCAACACGAATGCTGGCAAGGTCTGGCAAGAAATAGCGCTGCTGTTGAAAGAGCTTGATCAAAAAACTTGGGCTGCCAGTCTCAAACCAGTAGTTGCGGTAGCTGTGGTCTTCACTCAAGAACAACAAGATGTCATAGGGGTTGTAAACCGAGTCGCCCAAAAAGTTATAGCCGTTGTACCACTGCTTGAGCTTGGCCCAGTCGACGCCCGCTAAGGGCTCAGCAAAGGTGGTTTCGAGGTCAGTTTGAGTGTAGCCACAGATTGTGGCAAAGCGCGGACTTAAGCTGATGTCTTTCAGCTGATTCAAACCACTGAACAGACTTACCTTGCTAAATTTGGTGACGCCAGTCATGAACACAAAGCGCAGGTTGGCGTCTTGGGTTTTCAACACCGCGTACAGGTCTTTTAAGCCTTCACGCATCTGCTGCGCCACAGCTAGATCTTCTATGTTATCAAGAATGGGCTTGTCGTATTCGTCGACCAGTACCACAACTTTTTGACCTGTGCTTGCTTGGCAAGCCATGATTAACTCGTTTTTCATGGTCAAGCCTCAGGCGAAGGGGTCAGACCAGTATACACTCAATGAACAGTCTGGGCAGCAGGTCAGGCTATTTGAGTCCGGCGTTTGCTGCCCATTATCGGTCTTGGTTAAGTAGCCCTTGCCAGCATTGCCATTCCGCCAAGGCTAAAGGATCGTCTTGGTGCTTGCTAACCAGCTCTGCATGGCGCATCAGGCGGCTGAGGTGTTGGCGATGGCTGGCAAGCTCGGGCTGCCAGAAGGGGGCAGGGTTGCTAACCCTGCTGAGCTTGGCTTGGGCAGCCTCGGGCTGCTGCTCTTGCAGGATCAGCCATTCGTACAACTTGCCGCGCTCTTCGATCAGGCCTTCTGCCTGCATAACCATTTGCCATTGCTGCAATTGATGGCGCACCAAATAGACATTATTGGCCGGAGACAGCAGCCAGTCCAGCTGGCGCAGCTCACTGCCTTGGCCACCCTGCTGTAATCGCAATTGGTTCATGATGCGCAACAGCACTTCGTCGCCGACACCGGCCACCACCAGCAAATGCTTGCCGGGCGGCAGGATCAACTGGCTGGCGTCCAGAGTTAGGCATTGCCAGCGCTCAGCGGGGTAGAGGGCTTGCAGTTGCTCGCCAAGTGGGCGCATGACCTGAGGCAGTTGGTCAACGAAGCCGACCCGCTGCTTGGGCTGCTGGGCCAGCAGCTCAAGGCCAAGATAGCCATGATCGCAGCATAGATCCCAAACCCAATCGTATCCGCTTGGGATCTGCGCCAAAAGTTGGCGGATGCGCCGACCGATGCGAGCCATGCTAGGCCTTAGGCCAGCTGACGACGACGGAACAGGGGTTGAGGTTGATCAACACCGGATTGGTAGCTGTCGCTAAAGACCTGCAACATAGCGCTGGCATGGGCCAGATTCTGGTCGTCACGCAGCGCAAACTGGCTAAAGCCACAACGCTTGAGGTAGTGCAATTGGTCGAGCAGGACATCGCCCACCGCGCGCAGTTCACCGGTAAAGTTGTAACGCTCACGCAGCAGGCGGGCGGTGGAGTAACCACGACCATCGACAAACTTGGGGAACTCAATGGCCACCAAGCTAAACTTGCCAAGGTCGGCAGCGATCAGCTCAGCGAACTCATCGGACGCCAGCTTTACGCCAAGACGCTTAAAGCGCTGCAGCTCAGCCCTGGCTTGCTGCCAAAGGGCCAGGGGCACCAGTAGGCCTTGCTGTTCGTCAGTAGGTAGTTGTGCAAGGTCTTCCAGCCATAAATAGTCGTCGGCCACTAATTCGGCCTGTTGATTAATCAGCTTTGGCATAGACTGCCTCCTTGAAAGGTGCCATGCCGATGCGGCGGAAACAATCAATGAAGCGCTCTTCGGCTTGGCGCTGTTGTACATAGACCGACAAAACGGTGTCTACGACTTGCGGGATTTCTTGCTCGCTGAACGAGGGGCCAATGATCTGGCCAATGCTGGGGCTGGCCTTGCTGCCGGATTCACCGCCCAAGGATACCTGATAAAACTCTTGGCCCTTTTTGTCGACCCCGAGGATGCCGATGTTGCCCACATGGTGGTGGCCGCAGGCGTTCATGCAACCAGAAATGTTCAGTTCTAGGTCGCCAAGGTCGTAGAGGAAATCAAGGTTGTCAAAGCGCGCTTGCAGGGCTTCAGCAATGGGGATGCTGCGCGCATTGGCCAGGGAGCAGAAGTCGCCGCCGGGGCAGCAAATCATGTCGCTCAGGGTGCCCACAGTGGGGCTGGCAAAGCCGTGCTCTTTGGCTTCTTGCCATAGGGCTGGCAGGTCTTCCAGGCGCACATCGGTGAGCACCAGGTTTTGGAAGTGGCTAACGCGCAGCAAGCCAAAGCTGTAGCGATCGGCCAAATCGGCGGCGGCGCGCATTTGCGCACTGGTGGCGTCACCAGGGGCAATGCCAACCTTTTTCAGCGACAGGGTCACAGCGGCATAACCGGGCTGCTTGTGCTCGGTTAGGTTGCGCGTCAACCAGCGGTCAAAGCCGGGCTTGTCACTGCGCAGTTGCGCCAGTTGTTGCTCAGCATCGGCCTGGGCCGGTAAGTAATCTGGGTCGATAAAGTGTTGGCACACCCGCTCAACCTCGGCCTGAGTTAGGGTCTCAGGCCCGTCTTTAAGGTGTTGCCACTCGGCATCGACCTTAGCGGCAAAGACTTCAGGGCCAAGTGCTTTGACCAGAATTTTGATCCGCGCTTTGTACTTGTTGTCACGACGGCCGTGCAGGTTGTAAACCCGTAGAATGGCATCAAGGTAGGTCAACAAATGCTGCCAGGGCAAGAAGGGTTGAATCAGGCTGCCGATGATGGGCGTACGGCCAAGGCCACCGCCAACATAGACGGCAAAGCCCAGTTCGCCTGCTTCGTTCTTCACCAGTTGCAAGCCAATGTCATGCACCTCAATGGCGGCATTGTCTTGGCTGGCACGAGCGTTGACCGCGATCTTAAATTTACGCGGCAGGTAGGCAAACTCAGGGTGGAAGGTCGACCACTGACGAATGATCTCACACCAAGGCCTTGGGTCAGCCACTTCGTCTTTGGCAATGCCGGCGAATTGGTCGGTGGTGGTGTTACGAATGCAGTTACCCGAGGTTTGAACTGCGTGCATCTGCACCTTGGCCAGATCGGCCAAAATGTCTGGCACGTCGGCGATGTTCGGCCAGTTGTACTGCAGGTTAGTACGGGTGCTGAAGTGGGCATAGCCCTTGTCGTACTGATCGGCAATCTGCGCCAGAGCGCGTAATTGTTCGCTGTTGAGCTGACCATAGGGAATGGCCACCCGCAGCATGGGCGCGTAGCGCTGCACATAGAGGCCATTCATTAGCCGCAGCGGGCGGAATTCTTCTTCTGGCAGTTCGCCTGCCAAATAGCGTTCGGTTTGCAAGCGGAACTCGCTTACCCGGGCGTCAACTATCTGTTGATCTACTTCATCATAACGGTACATGACCGACTCCAAGTTCGCTGTGCGATAAGTTGGCGGCACTATACAATGCCGCAGTTATTCCATAAATGAATTTATAATAATAATTTTATAGATTTTGGCTATATCATTCCAACACCGGTGCCAGCCAGCGCGCCAATTCGTTGATTGGCATGCCTTTGCGCTTGGCCAGGTCTTCAAGCTGGTCTTCTTGAATCTTGCCCAAACCAAAGTACTTGGCTTCTGGGTGGCTGAAGTACCAACCCGACACACTGGAGGCTGGCCACATGGCAAAGTTCTCTGTTAACGAAACGCCAGTTTTTTGCTCGGCATCCAGCAGGCGGAAGAGGGTGGTTTTTTCGGTGTGATCCGGGCAGGCAGGGTAGCCTGGGGCCGGACGAATGCCCTTGTACTGTTCTTTGATCAGGGCTTCGTTGTCGAGGTTTTCGCTCGCAGCATAGCCCCAGAATTCTTTACGCACTCGCAAATGCAGGTACTCGGCGCAGGCTTCGGCAATACGGTCGGCCAAGGCTTTGACCATGATGCTGTTGTAGTCGTCGAGGTTCTTTTCGTAGTCGTTGGCTAGGGTGTCGGCCTCTACCCCGGCGGTGACCACAAAGGCACCTAGGTAATCACTGCCCAGTGGCGAAACATAGTCGGCCAGGCTGTAATTGGCGTGCTGGTCGCGCTTGGCTTGTTGGCGCAATTGATGCAGTACCGCTAGGCGTTCGCCTTGCTCGTCAAAGAGTTCGATGTCGTCAGCGCCTAGGCGTTTGGCTGGCCACAGGCCAATCACCGCCTTGGGCTTTAACACATCTGTGTCGAGCAGCTGTTGTAGCATGGCTTGAGCGTCTTTAAATAGGGCTCGTGCCGATTCGCCGACCACTTCATCCTCTAAAATGCGAGGGTACTTGCCTGCCAGTTCCCAGGTCATGAAGAAGGGCGTCCAGTCGATGTAGTCCACCAGTTCGCGGGCATCGACCTTGATCTCATGCACGCCTAATAAATTGGGTGCCGGTGGTTGGTAATTGGCCCAATCAAACTGCCAGCCGTTTTCAATCGCGCTTTGGTAACTGAGCATGGGTTTGGCACGGCGGTTGGCGGTGCGGATGCGTACTTGCTCGTATTCGGCGCGAATCTCGGCGATGTAGGCCTCTTTTTGCTCGCTCAGTAGCTTTTGTGCCACACCCACGGCGCGTGAGGCGTCGGTAACATAGACCGTGGCGTCGTTCTGGTAGGCGGGTTCGATTTTCACCGCGGTGTGCGCTTTCGAGGTGGTGGCACCGCCAATCATCAGTGGAATGTTGAATCCTTGGCGCTGCATTTCGCTGGCCACATAGACCATTTCGTCCAGCGAGGGGGTAATCAAACCCGACAGGCCAATGATGTCGCACTTTTGTTCGATGGCGGTTTTGAGGATTTTATCGGCCGAAACCATGACCCCAAGGTCAACCACCTCGTAATTGTTGCACTGCAGTACCACGCCGACGATGTTTTTGCCGATGTCGTGCACATCGCCCTTAACCGTGGCCATCAAGATTTTGCCCTTGGCCTCGCTTGGGCCGTCGCCTTTTTCCGCCTCAATAAAGGGGATCAAATGCGCTACGGCTTGTTTCATTACACGGGCCGATTTCACCACCTGCGGCAAGAACATCTTGCCTGCGCCGAACAGGTCGCCGACCACGTTCATGCCCGACATCAACGGCCCTTCGATCACATGCAGTGGGCGTTCGGCTTGTTGGCGTGCTTCTTCGGTGTCTTCAATGATGTGGCTGGTGATGCCCTTGACCAGTGCGTGTTCGATGCGTTTATCAACCGGCAATGAGCGCCACTCTAGGGTTTCTACTTCTTTGGTCGCGCCGTCGCCACGGTATTTTTCGGCAATGTCGAGCAGGCGCTCGGTTCCGTCTGGGCGGCGGTTGAGGATCACGTCTTCCACCGCGTCACGCAGTTCGGCTGGGATGTCGTCGTACACCACCAGCTGGCCAGCGTTGACGATGCCCATGTTCATGCCGGCCTGAGTAGCGTGGTACAAAAATACCGAGTGAATGGCTTCACGCACCGGGTTATTGCCTCGGAACGAAAACGACACGTTCGACACCCCGCCCGACACCGAGGCATAGGGCAGGTTTTGCCTAATCCAGCGAGTGGCTTCAATGAAGTCCACGGCGTAGTTGTTGTGCTCCTCGATGCCGGTGGCCACGGCAAAGATGTTGGGGTCGAAGATGATGTCTTCCGGCGGAAAGCCATGTGCGACCAAGAGTTTGTACGAGCGTTCGCAAATTTCGACCTTGCGGGCGTAGGTGTCGGCCTGGCCGGTTTCGTCAAAGGCCATGACCACCACGGCAGCGCCGTAGCGGCGGCAAAGCATGGCTTCGTGCAGGAACTTTTCTTCTCCTTCTTTGAGCGAGATCGAGTTAACGATGCATTTGCCCTGCACACACTTAAGGCCGGCCTCGATGATCGGCCACTTGGACGAGTCGATCATGATCGGCACTTTGGAAATGTCCGGCTCTGAGGCGATCAGATTCAAAAAGGTGACCATGGCTTGCTCAGAGTCCAGCATGCCTTCGTCCATGTTGATGTCGATTACCTGTGCGCCGTTTTCCACTTGCTCCAGCGCCACCGCAAGGGCTTCGTCGTACTGGCCTTCGACAATCAAGCGTTTGAACTTGGCCGAGCCGGTGACATTAGTGCGCTCACCGAGGTTTAAAAAGCGAATCTCCGGGCGCAGTTCCAGTGGCTCAAGGCCGCTGAGTTTCATGCGTACTGGCAGTTCGGGTATTTGTCTGGGTGGCAGGCCTTGGCAAGCCTTGGCAATCTCGCCAATGTGCTCCGGGGTAGTGCCGCAGCAGCCGCCCAAGATATTTATCAGGCTGTCTTCGGCAAAGCCTTTAACGATCTGGCGCATTTCAATGGCGGTTTGGTCGTATTCACCAAACTCGTTCGGCAGGCCTGCGTTCGGGTGGGCCGACACATAGCAGTCGGCGGCCTTACTCAGGGCCTCGACATAGGGGCGCAGTTCGTCGGCCCCTAGAGCACAGTTCAGGCCGATCGACAGTGGTTTGGCGTGGCGCAATGAGTATAAAAAGGCTTCGGTGGTCTGGCCTGACAGGGTGCGGCCCGAGGCATCGGTGATGGTGCCGGAAATCATGATTGGTAAGCGCACGCCGGTCTGTTGGAAGGCCAGTTCCACGGCGCTTAGGGCGGCCTTGGCATTTAGGGTGTCGAAGATGGTTTCGACCATGATCAGATCGGCACCACCGGCGATCAGGCCCTTGGTGGCCTCCACATAGTTGTCGCTCAGCTCGTCAAAGGAAACATTGCGAAACCCGGGGTTGTTGACATCGGGTGAAATCGAGGCCGTACGACTGGTTGGCCCCAGCACTCCGGCGACAAAGCGCGGTTTGTGTGGCTCTAAAGCAGTCACTTCGTCTGCCACTTGGCGTGCCAGGCGTGCGCCTTCTACATTTAGTTCATAGGCTAGGGCTTCCATGTGGTAATCGGCTTGCGACACCTGGGTTGAGTTAAAGGTGTTGGTTTCTAAAATGTCGGCACCGGCCAGCAGGTATTGGCGGTGTAATTCTTTGATGGTCTCAGCCTGGGTGAGGATCAGTAGATCGTTGTTGCCCTGAATGTCGTGCGGCCAATCGGCAAAACGCTGGCCGCGAAAATCGGCCTCGGTGAATTTTTGTTTTTGGATCATGGTGCCCATGCCACCATCCAATATTAATATGCGTTCTCGGAGAGCCTGTTCTAGGGCTTGAATTCGTTGCGGGCGATCTAACATGGGCTTTTCTCAGTGCTGTGGGCCAAACCCTGCAACTATATCAAATTTTTTTGATATGTTCACCTAGGCTTAGCCTTACTGGCTTTAGGGGCAGTGCTGCCGTGCTAGGGTTGATGCCTGTAGCGGCAAACGAGGCTTTCACCTCAGTCAACAATAGGCTGGCATAGGTTAGATCTGTAAAGCTCAGGCCGGCTCCCACTATTGTTTATTGGGTGTATACTGATTATAGGTTTTTTGCTAAGGCCGCTATTGCCAAAGGTTTGATCATGAACAACCGGCCCTTGCTTAATTCACCTCATCAACCTTTAATTGGTAAATTCCACGTTCGCACTTTGGTGCTGTTGAATTGGTAGTTATGATTTATTTTCAATGCTTCGGGCTGCTGCCAGAGGTCATAATTAAACCCAGACGCTTGTTGTTATTGCTGGCTGTCTTGGTTTTGTCAGGTTGCAGCCTGATGCCATCTGATCCCTATATTGAACCCCTTGACCAGCCATCACCTGGGCAGCTGCCGAGTAGCCATCTCAGGGAGGGTGCTCAGCAACAATCATTGCCAGATATTACTACCGACCAGGGTTTGCCAGAGGCAAGGGCGCCATCAATTGTTGAGGATTTCGAGCGCCTTGTGGCTGAGTCTAGGGTTAGGGTGCCGCCCGAGGTTAGGGAGTCTTCTGGCCTAGCCAAGCGCCATGGCCGACTTTGGACGCACAACGACAGTGGTCATTCGCCAACCTTATACGAATTAAGCGCATCAGGTGATCAGATATCTCGTCGGGTTCGAGTAAGTAACGCCCAAAATATGGACTGGGAGGACTTAGCTCAAGACGACACCTATTTGTATATTGCCGACTGTGGTAATAACCTAGGAGATCGTGTTTGGCTGGATATTTACAAGGTAGCCTGGCGAGATCTGGACGCACAGCCAGGTGATGGCATGGTCAGTGCCGAGAAGATTCAGGTACGCATGGCAGATGCTGAACCCAGAGTAATTCGTCATGGACATAATAATGACTGCGAGGCTCTTACTGTTGTGGGGGATGAGTTGTGGCTGTTCACCAAAAATTGGCAAGATCAGCACACCCGGCTGTATCGAATTGATAAGCACAAGCCAGTGCAAGAGTTGGTTAGCAGTGGTGAGTTTGCTGTGCAGGGCCTGATTACGGGCGCTGACTATGATTCTGTTTCCGGCCGCCTGGCCTTGATTGGCTATCGTTTAAACCTTTTTGATCTTTCGGCCTTTGTTTGGCAGGTGCCTGTGAATAGTCAGGCTCCTGTATGGCAGTATGCTCGCTATCACTCCATTAGCCCCATGGGGCAATGGGAGGCTGTGTTGTGGCACCAGGATGGCCTGCTCATTAGCCAAGAACAAAGCCTGTTTGGCCCAGCTAAGCTGGCAAGACTGGTATTAGAGGGTCCTTAGCTCGAATTAAGTGGCTTTTTTTGACCTTGGGCATGATGCTTGCATTGACACAATTATCCTAATTTGTGTCGGAAAAATGGCAGCATGGCCAAATACTCCTTGTTAGAACAGCATCATCGTGCCGATGACGCTTGTCAGGCGCAACTGCAGTTGCAGCGTTTACGTGATCAGCGCCACAAGCCCGCTAGCCATTGGCAAGATGAAAATCAGCGCTTGCAGCAACAACTATTGAATGCTGCTCATGAGCAGCGGCAGGTATCCCAGCAGCTCAGAGCACTACTGTCGGCCTTGCCTGTGGGTGTGGTTGGCCTGGATGATCGTGGTAAGGTAGCCAGTATTAATGCCGTGGCCGCTGAGATCCTTGGTATCTCACCTGGTGAAAATATTGGTAAGCCCTGGTCGGCCTTGATTCAGCCTCTATTGGCACCCAGGCAAGACGATGGCCATGAAATCAGTCTGGTCACGGGCAAGCGCATCAGCATTGCCACTCAGGGCGTACCTGGCCAGGGGCAGTTCGTGGTGCTCAATGATCTGACCTCGACCCGTTTGCTGCAAGAGCAGTTGCACCAGCAGCAGCGCTTGGCCGACATGGGTAAGATGATGGCTTCTTTGGCGCATCAGATCCGCACGCCTTTATCTTCGGCCACCCTCTATGTGGGTAATCTGCTGCGTTTTAACCCACCAGCAGACAAACAACGCCATTTTTTACAACAGATCGATCGCAGTTTGCAGCATCTTGCCCATCAGGTGCGCGACATGCTGTGCTTTGTGCGCGGTGAGATCCCGCTGCAAGACGAGCTGGAGTTCAGTCAATTTAGCCAGCAACTGCACAGCAGCCTACAACAAACGGCAGAGCTCAAGCAGGGCCAGTTGGTTTGGCAAGTTCAGGGTCAGGGCAGGGTGAAAGTCAATCAAGAGCTGCTGATCGGTGCGCTGATCAATCTGCTCAATAATGCTTTGGAAGCCAGCAGTGCGCCCGCCAGTGTCAGCATCCGCCTGAGCTGCGATCAGCAGTTATTAATTAGTATTAGCGACCAAGGGCAGGGCATGAGTCCTGAGCAACTCAGGGTCATTGAGCAGGCTTTTTACAGCACTAAGGCCACGGGCACTGGCCTTGGTTTGGCGGTGGTGCGCTCGGTGGTCAAGGCGCATTCAGGCAGCATCAATATTAACAGTGAACAGGGAGTGGGCACCTCAGTGTCTCTGGTGCTTCCCGTTGTCATTTCGGAGGTTGTATGAACTACCCACAAATTCTCATCGTTGAAGACGACCTACAGTTGCAGCAAGCTCTGCAAGACACCCTTGAACTGGCGGGCTATCAGCTTTGGCTGGCATCCAATGCTCAGGATGCCTTGGTCATTGTCCAGCAGCAGGCCATTGATCTGGTGATTACCGATGTCAACATGGCAGGCATGGACGGCTATCAGCTGCTGACTTGGCTGCGTCAGCATCGCCCTGCCATTTTGGTGATCATGATGACTGCTTATGGCAGCGTTGATCGTGCGGTGCAGGCCATGCAGTTGGGGGCGGCCGATTATTTGCTCAAACCCTTTGATCCTGAATTGCTGCTGTCGAGCATTGCTAAGGTGGCCGGCCAGCCAGTGCAACAAGCCGATGCCCCGGTGGCGGTGAGCCCTGCCTCCTTGAATTTGCTGGACATGGCGCGCCGCGTGGCACAAACCGACACCACGGTGTTGATTGCTGGCGAATCGGGCACGGGTAAAGAGGTGCTGGCCCGCTACATTCACCAGCAGAGCGTGCGTAAAGACAATTGTTTCATTGCCATCAATTGCGCCGCCATTCCTGAGAACATGCTTGAAGCCACGCTCTTTGGCCATGAAAAGGGTGCCTTTACCGGGGCCATTGCCAGTCAACCAGGCAAGTTTGAGCAGGCCAATGGTGGCACCCTGTTGCTGGATGAAATTTCCGAAATGCCGTTGGCCTTGCAGGCCAAGTTATTGCGAGTGCTGCAAGAGCGTGAACTGGAGCGAGTAGGGGGGCGCAAGGTGATCAAACTGGACCTGCGCATTCTGGCCACCACTAACCGCGACCTGCGCCAAGAAGTGGCTAAGGGCAATTTCCGTGAAGACTTGTTTTATCGTTTGAATGTGGTCGAACTGGCTTGGCAGCCTTTGCGTCAACGCCTTGACGACATTCTGCCCATTGCCAATGCCTTGCTGCGCCATCATGCCAAGCGCATGGGTCGGCCAGCCATGCAGTTTAGTCAGTCGGCGCAGCAGTCCTTGCTAGGCTACCACTGGCCAGGCAACATTCGTGAGCTGGACAACTCGGTACAGCGGGCGCTGATTTTTGCTCAGGGTTTGCAGATTCAGGCCATTGATCTGGGCTTGCCAATAGCTACTGATCCCTCGCCTCAACCGGTTTTTATGGCTCAGCAATCTGAAGCCCAGGCGACCCCTGTTGCTCTTGCACAGTCTCAGTCAATGTCTCAGACCCAGCCAAAAGTGGCAGCCAGTAGTGGAATGCCAGAAAATGGCACACAGGGAAGGGAGCCTGAATTGCAGTTGGGCGTCAAGGAACACGAGTTGGCCATTATCAAACAAGCCATTCGCGCCTCGGGCGGTAAGAAGAAGGAGGCCGCTGAGCAGTTGGGCATCAGCCCCCGAACCTTAAGATACAAGCTGGCGCGCATGAGGGAACTGGGCTGGGATGTGGATGCCATGCTTGCTTAGTATATTGGCCTGATTATTGCTTTTAATAATTTATATGACGATTTTCGTTATGAACACGTCAAGTAATTGTCAAAGGCAGAGATTATGGTCAACAATCGAACCGACATCAGCCAAGTCTTGGATCAAATGCGCGCCATGCGCGCGCAGATGCAACAAAATGTGCCTCCCAAGCCCAATAATCCGGTGAGCCAGGTTGCAAATCCGGTGCAGCAGGTTAATGGCACTCAGTCGGTTAACCCTCAGTCCAATGTTCAGCCCTCGTCTGACTCTCAGGCTCCAAGCTTTGGCCAGATGTTTAAATCTGCAATTGATACTGTTAATGCCAGTAATCAGGTCGCCAATGACATGCGCACCCGTTTTGAAATGGGTGATCCCAGTGTTGACCTTCCGGATGTGATGGTTGCCAGTCAAAAAGCCAGTATTTCTTTCCAAGCCCTTAACCAAACCAGAAACAAGATGGTTGAAGCTTATAAAGAAATCATGAATATGCCAGTGTAAGGGGTTAACCAATGGAAAATGTACCTGCAACCCTACCTGAGAATAATCTGCCTCAGAGTGCCACAACAGATTCAGCACCCGTTGTTAGTGTCCCCAATACTGCTACCAGTGAGCGGCAAGTCAAGCTGCCACCCTTTTTACAGGGCTTGTCTAACCTCAACATGATGCGCCAGCTTGGTTTGGTGCTGGCCTTTGCTGCCGCCATTGCGTTAGGAGTGGGCATGGTGTTCTGGACTCAGGGCACCACCTATAAGCCGCTGGTTACCCCGGATAACATGGCGGATAGTCGAGCCATTATTGAATCCTTGCAGCGTGAGCGCATCAGTTTCCACATTGAACCCAACACTAATTTGATTTTGGTGGCAGACAAGGACCTGCATCGTGCCCGCTTGGCGGTGGCCATGACCGAGCTAAATTCGCAGCAGCCCTTAGGCTATGAGCTGCTTGATAATCAGTCTGCCCTGGGGACCAGTCAGTTCATGGAGAACGCCCGATATCGGCGCTCCATTGAAGGCGAACTGGCCCGAACCATCAATAGCATCAACGCCGTGCGCGCTTCTCGGGTGCATCTGGCCATTCCTGAGCGTACGGTGTTTTTGCGTGACCGCCGCAATCCCAGTGCCTCGGTTTTTATTGAGCTGCAGCCTGGGCAAAATTTAAGTGAGGATCAGGTAAAGGCCATCATGAATCTGGTGGCTCGCTCCATTCCGGAAATGCAGGCTGAATACGTCAGTGTGGTTGATGAGAGAGGCCGCCTGCTTTCCGACTTCACTGACCAGGACCCCGGTAAACTGCTTAACGAACAGCAGCTTGACTATCAACGTCGGGTCGAAGAGCGGTTGTTGAACCGAGTGAACAATATTCTGGCACCTGTGATTGGTCAGGGCTTTCAGGCGCAGGTCAATGCCGATATTGATTTCACCCGTGTTGAGCAGGCTGAGGAACTCTTTAACCCTGATCTGATTGCTTTGCGCAGCGAACAGGTGTTGCAAGAAGAACAAGCCGCTCAGCAGCAGGGCGGTATTCCAGGCGCACTAACCAATGAACCTCCGGGCAATGCCACAGCACCAGAGGAGGTCGATGCCGATGGCAATCCAGTACCCCCAAGTGTCAATCGCCGCAACGAATCCACTCGTAACTACGAGGTGGACCGCACCCTCAGCTTTACGCAGTTTGCTCAGGGGCGTATACATCGTTTAACCGTTGCTGTTGTGGTTGATAATTTGGTCCCCCCTGGCGAGGCTGAGGCTCAGCCTTGGTCAGAGCAGGAGTTGGCAGCCTTAACTCGCTTAGTAAGGGATGCAGTGGGCTTTGATGCCACCCGAGGCGACAGCATTGAAGTTATTAATGCTCCCTTCCGCGCAGAGGCTGTAGTCTTTGATGAACAGCCATTTTATGCTGAGCCATGGTTCTGGGACATCCTCAAGCAGGTGTTAATTGGTTTATTCCTGCTAATATTAGTATTTGGGGTGCTACGTCCAGCCTTTAAACGCATCACTGAGGCCGGTAAAGAGCAGGAGGTGGACTCCTTGGATGCGCTCGACTTTGATGAAGATGCCATCAGTGATGATAAGGTAACGCTTTCACTTGGCGAAGAGTATTTGTTGCCAGGTGCTTCTGAAAGCTACGAGCGCCAATTAGATGCACTGCGGGGGCTGATTGCTGAAGACCCTGGTCGTGTGGCCATAGTACTTAAACATTGGATCATGAGCGATGACTGAGCAAGCTAAGTTGCCTGGCAACAATCCTAAGGTTAAGGCTCTAGACAAGGTTAAGAAACTGGACCGAGCCGCCATTTTGTTGATGACCCTGGGTGAGCAGGATGCTGCTGAGGTGCTCAAGCACATGGGGCCAAAAGAGGTTCAACGTGTGGGCACTGCCATGAGTACTCTAAATGAGGTGACTCAAGAGCAGGTTGAGGGCGTTGTCCAGGTTTTTTTAGATGAACTCAGTGGTAAAACAAGCCTGGGTGTTGGGTCTGACGAATACATTCGAAACATGCTGACTCAAGCTCTGGGCGCTGATAAGGCTTCAGGTTTGATTGATCGCATTTTGCTGGGCGGCAATACCACCGGCTTGGATACCCTTAAATGGATGGAGCCTCGTGCCGTAGCCGACATCATCCGTCACGAGCATCCACAGATTCAAGCCATTGTTATAGCTTATCTGGAGCCAGATCAGTCTGCAGAAATTTTGTCAAATTTCCAAGAAAAGGTTCGTCTTGACATCATCATGCGGGTTGCTGCTCTGGATACCGTCCAGCCAGCGGCCTTGTCGGAGTTGAATGCCATTCTGGAGCGTCAGTTCAGTGCCACTGCAGGCTCGCAGCAGCAGTCATTGGGCGGCGTGAAGACTGCTGCCGAAATCATGAACTTCCTAGAATCCACCATTGAAGCTGATCTAATGGAGAACATTCGCGAACAGGATGAACCATTGGCTGATGAGATTGCTGATCTGATGTTTGTCTTTGACAACCTGGCTTCCTTGGATGACCGCAGTATCCAGATGATGCTGCGCGACATTCCCCAGGATCAGCTCAAGGTGGCCCTGCGTGGTGCAGATTCGGATATTTCAGAGAAATTCCTGGGCAATATGTCCAAACGAGCCTCCGAATTGCTGCGTGATGATATGGAGGCCATGGGGCCAGTTCGCTTGAGCGAAGTAGAAGTAGCACAAAAGGAAATTCTCGCCATTGCCAGGCGTTTGGCCGACGAAGGCAAGATTGCACTTGGCGGCGCCGGCGGTGAGGCCATGGTTTAATGGTTAAGGTCGAGCCCGTTAAGCTTACTGACTGGCATCAACCCGAAGAGCCCATCATCGAGGATGTGTCACCGGAAGAGCTAGAAGCCCCTGTTATCAGTGCGCAAGAAATGCAAGCCATGGTTGATCAGGCCGTGGCCGAGGGCTATAACGAGGGCATGGCTAAAGGCCTAGCCGAAGGGCGTTCGCAAGGCTTTGATGAGGGCAAGTCCTTGGGTCATGCAGAGGGATTTACCCAGGGTCAAAAAGAAGGCTTTACTCAAGGCATTAAGGACGCTCAGGCCCAGGCGGATCAGCAACTGCAGCAAGAGCTCGGCAAGCTGAGCCAGCTGTATCACAGTCTGTCCTCTGCACGTGACTATGTTGAGGCCGAGGTAGAGCAGGTGTTGGTGCAAATGAGTTTGCAACTGGCTGCTTCCTTGGTGCAGGCCGATCTTAGCCAGCATCAAGAACGCTTATTGAACATCATCAGTCAAGGCATTGACGCTCTGCCAGTGGGGGCTGATTTACTGCAAATCATCGCCCATCCACAGGACGAACAATGGCTGCAGCAGCATTACCATAATGCGCAAGTTAATTGGCAATTGGTGCCAGACGCCAATTTGACGCCAGGCTCCCTGCAGATCAAAAGCAAGCAGTCCTTGGTTAACCTTACCTTAGAGCACCGTTGGTTACAGCAGGTTGGTCTCTTATCGGAGCAGATGGACTTGCAAGCTCTGCCCATTTTGCAATCCGTGGCGGCCAAGCCAGAGCCAGAGCCAGAGCCAGAGCCAGAG
>SKIB01000093.1 GCA_007116635.1 Saccharospirillaceae bacterium | reverse complement strand
CTGAGATCCAGTCTGCAGGATGAGCGCTTGGCAGCGCTAGTGGCTGAGCAGCAGTTGCTCCAGGCTCCTGAGAGCCTGTCCATGGAGGCAAGGCAATACTGGCTCAAGCGTTGGCATGCGCGTATGCAAGAGCAGGGCTGGCCAGTTCAATGGCAGGAGCTGCAACAACTGAAGCAGCAGCATCCAGAGCGGCTCCAGCTTTGGCAAGGACTGGAGCAATGGTATCGGGCCTTGGCTAGTCGTTTAGGTGCGCCAGACTCAGCCAGCTAAGTAACTGTTCGTTGCCGATGGGCTCTTGGCTTCTGGGCTGGCCAAAGCCGTGCATGGCCAGCAGTTCTTGCTTGACATGCGGATAGTCGCTTAGCTGTTGCCAGTTGTCGTCATTCAGTGCCTCAAGCAGGGCTTTGACCTGCTGTTGCACCTCGGGTAGCAGCTCTCTGTCGTCCAGGCGAATATCACCCTGCTCAGGCCAGTCCTGAGTGAATAGTCTGTGCATCTGTCCTAAACAATCTTCCTCTAAGCCCTTGGCTCGCAGAACCTTGCTTAGGCAGGCCAGATAGGGCACAAAGCCAGGGATAAAGAAGCTGGCCTTGGTCACTAGAGCCTTGCAGACCGCAATTCGTGCTTGGCCCGACTGGGGTTTAAGCAGCTCATTGATTAGGCCTTGGTGCTCGGCCAAATCTGCCTTGGCAGCACCCAGAGTGCCATGATGATACAGGGGGTAGCTGTGCTCAGGCCCCTGGTAGGAAAAGGCCAGAGTGCGCACACCCTTGGCCAGTAAGCCTGCCTGCTGTAAATACAGAATCCATTGTTGCCAGTCTTGGCCGCCCAGTACGGCCTTGGTGGCCTCGATTTCCTCGCTGCTGGCAGGTTCAATCTGCTGGCTTTGCCATTGGTCGGTGGCCAGATCAATCTGCTTGACCTCGATGCTGTGCTGCAGGGGTTTGATGGCTGATTTGATCAGCTCGCCCTTGGCATTTTTTCTTGCACCTGCGGCCAGGCTGTAGATCACCAGATCCACTGGCCCACCAAGCTTGGCAAGCGCATTGGCCACCCGTTCCTTGCTCTCAGGGCTGTAGGCATCGCAGTTGAGGTTCAGGCTGGTCAGCCCCAGTGCTTGACCTTGTTGCTGACTGAAAAGGGCATGGTAAAAGCCGGCGCTGCCAAGCTGTTCGCCCTTGGGTGGTCGCTCAAGAAAGACCCCTAGGGTATCAAATTGGCCAAGCTGCATCAGCACCTGGCGTGCGGCCAGGCCAAAGCCTGATGACGCACCCAAAATCAGTGCTCGCTTGCCCTTCAGTTTAAATTCGGCTTGGTTTGCTACTGTGCTAAGGCGGTGGGCTTGTTGCTCAAGGTAGTCTTGGCAGCCAAGGGGGTGGCAGTTTTTACAAACCTGGCCCTGTAACTCTGCTTGCATAAAAATCTCTGTTGATTGCTTTGCGTACAGCATAGCGAGCTTGGTGCTTGGGATACAGCATTGAGGTCAGGGTATGCTTAGATTTAATGAGCCAAAAAGCAAAAAAGCCGCCTAAGCGACTTGATTTATTAGTTACTACGAACCTCTCTACTGCTGTTAATTATTAAAACAAGCTGTGGGGCTCTGTAAGAACAGGGGTTGCATGGCGGAGGAGGCGAGATTCGAACTCGCGGAGGACTTTCACCCTCGCCGGTTTTCAAGACCGGTGCATTCAACCGCTCTGCCACTCCTCCGTTGCAGGCGCTATATTATAGGGTTACAGATTAATGTCAAGCGAAAACAATGACTTAGTGAAATTTTCTGTTAAATTATTATTTGTATTTCGTTATCTGTGGAGTTTCTATGGCATGGCAACTGGTGGTCTTTGTACCCGACAGTCATCTTGAGGTATTCAAGCAGGCCTTATTTGAACAAGGCATCGGCAGGCAGGGTAATTATCAACACTGTGCTTGGCAAGTTTTGGGGCAGGGGCAGTTTAGGCCAACAGATCAAGCTAGGCCTTTCATAGGTCAAGCAGATGAATTGGAGCAGTTGCCAGAGTGGCGAGTCGAGTTTTATGTTCCTGACGGCCTAAGAGGCCTGGCTGAGAAAGCCTTGCTTCAGGCTCATCCCTATGAAGAGCCGGCCTATTATTTTATTCAACATCAGTAAGGCTATCGCTACTGGCTTGGCAGGAGCCTATGCATTGCTATCTTGCCAGAGGGGGCCTTCAAGCAAAAAATGTCTCAAAAGCAACAGTTACAGATTGATTGAGCGATCGGTTTGTAACTGATGGCTTGCCATCTGATGGGTACCAAAGGGGGTAAGGGCCCATTCACACTCAAGATTACTGATGATGCCGAGGCTGTAACAAATGGCTTTTATGCGATCAAAATCACTTGGCTTAACCTTTAAATGGACAAAAGCATGGGCAAGGGGGTATTTGCTTACCAGGCTGGCGTGTATAAACTCCAGCAAACGCTGACAAAAATTAGAGTAAAGAGCAGCATCACTGGTTGGGGTGGTAATGCATGGGCCAATCAAACTAATGATCTGTGGCCAGCTTAAGCGAACTCGATTCTGGATGATCTGCACATTGCCATCCTGATATTTTTTTACACCATACTGCACCAGTAATTGGGGATCGATACGATTCTCTGCGACTAGATTGTCAAGTACCTCCCGTGAGCGTTGTTGTAAAGAGCGCTGCAATAACTGGATCTGTTGCTTGTGATCTTTGGTATCCTTAGGGGCCTCATGGTTGGAAGCTTGCAGGTGATGGCTGGAGGGAATTTGGGCAATGAATTCGTCTAGTTGAGTTGATGCGCTGTCAATGTGGTTACAACCCGGCTCGAAAAAGGCATGCTGCTGAGTGCGTAACTGGTTGATAAAGCCATGCACTCGTCGATCATCTAAACTTTGGGTTGAACTGCCAGCTCCTTGCTCGATCAAGCAAAAGACCGGCTTACGCAATGCCTTGGCTTGGCTGTACAGGCGATGAACTAAGCCAACTCCATTTTCTGAGAGCGCACCATAGGTCTTGCCCTGAAGCACAATCATTAAATCGGCTTTTTTCAGGCATTGAATATTCCTTTCCAGTTCGGTTACACCATCTTGTTCTTGAAAGCCAAAACCAGTAAAACAACATTCAGCTGCACTTAAATAGCGAATTATGGTTTCTTGTATGGCTGACATTTCTGGTAACTGGCTGGCAATGAAAACTGTGCGCATATAAATCTCTTGACAGGGACTTGAGCAAATAAGGGATAATGTGACCAGTCTAGCATATTCAAGTTGTGAGCCAATTATCTTTTTTTGCCTCCAGGGTTTGAACTGAGTTCAGGAGTGATTTTTGAGGTTTTGTCGAGGGGAGTTGAGTGATTAATTTTTGCTGTCGTTGTGGCGCACCTACCAAGCAGACAGTGCCTGTTGATGATCAACGCCCCAGGGCTGTGTGTCAGGCTTGTGGCTATGTGCAGTACCAAAACCCTAAAATCGTGACCTGTGCCATTCCTCTGTGGCAAGACAAAATCATGCTTTGTTTGCGCGGTATTGAGCCGCGCTTGGGCTATTGGACGTTACCTGGTGGTTTTATGGAAAATGGTGAGTCTTGCCAAGATTCGGCTATTCGCGAAACACTGGAAGAAACTGGGGCAGAGATTGATGACCTAAGGTTACAGGCCATTGTTAATTTGCCTTTTTGCAACCAAGTACATTTATTTTATCGAGCTAGATTAATCAGACCCAGTTGGCAGTTAACAACAGAGTCAAGTGCCATTGAGCTTTTCAATGAAGTTGAACTGCCATGGTCAAAGCTGGCTTTTAGTAGTGTGCAACAAGCTCTAAGGCATCACTTTCAGCTTAAGCAGGGCTTGGCTCCTGCTCAACTAGAGACAACCATTGATAAGGGCCTCAAGGGCTAGTTTGTCGGTCTTTAATCAGAATCATAAAGCTAACTAAATTGCCTGATAGAAGACCGGTTAAGATCATTGCTGCAGGCCCAAAGCCAACCATCAGGTACAACCCTGTCAGTGAGCACAGAACCAAGATTGGCAACAATGCACTCTGTACTGGCAACTGTTGTTCAGCTTCCAGTGACTGTTGGAGTGATTGATAGTTACTTAGCTTGAAGAGTAGGCCAAAGACCATGGGACAATTACAGAGAGAACCAACGCCCAAGCCAACGATAAAGGCGGTGAGCATAAAGAGTACGTCAGACAACATTCCAAACCTCCGTGGCGTCACAGCATCTCCCTGTGGCACCTAGTTATTGATGACCCTATTATGAATAGTCGGTCATTGCTAATTCTGCCAGTAAGAACATGCAATAAAATGTTGTTTTAGTTATTTTTAAATTAGAGTTTGATTGTTAGCTTTGTCAATTTTTCGACGAACGGGACGGTAGTGGTCGCATAGGTCGCTAATTATACAATTTTGGCAGTTAGGGGTGCGTGCTTTGCAGACATAGCGGCCATGCAGAATCAGCCAGTGGTGGGCATCCAGTAAATAATCCTTGGGCACATGCTTCAGTAATTTTTGTTCCACCTGAAGTACGTTCTTTCCTGGTGCAAGCCCTGTGCGGTTAGCCACACGAAAGATATGGGTATCTACGGCCATGGTTGGCTGGCCAAAGGCAGTATTGAGGATGACATTGGCGGTTTTGCGCCCAACCCCGGGTAAGGATTCGAGGGCTTCTCTGGTGTTAGGCACCTGCCCCTGGTGCTTTTCCAGCAGCAGATGGCAGGTTTGCCATAGGTGCTCTGCCTTGCTGTTATAGAGACCAAGGGTACGCATGTGCTCTTTGAGTTGTTCCAAACCCAGGGCCAAAATGCCCTCTGGGCTATTGGCCACGGCAAACAGCTTTGCTGTTACTTTATTGACACCAACATCGGTAGACTGGGCCGACATCAGCACAGCGGCTAACAGCTCAAACTCGTTGTTCCAATTCAGTTCGGTGGTTGGTTTAGGATTTTGCTCGGCAAAGCGCCTAAACATTTCTCGTCTGCTGTCTTTATTCATTTGCTGTCATTAGCCACTGGTTAGGCCCCTGTAAAACAGGAGTATCTTGGCGAAAAGGGACTTGTTAGGAAAGGTTCCCCGTTACCCTCACTCGCTTGCTGACTTTGGGCTGCATCGCCTTCGCACGTTGTGCACGCATGGCAAGCTTATCATCTACCCAGTTTTTTCCAGCAATGATAAAGCCCATCACAATAAATGCACCAGGGGGTAAAATCAGAAACAATACCTGCTGGTAATTGTCGCCAAAGGGTTTGATCTCCCAGCCAGCGGCAGCAGGGCCAAAAAGCAGGTCCATGCGAGCAAAGAGGGTGCCAGCACCAAAGAGTTCACGCAAGCCGCCCAAAACTACCAGTACCAACAAGAAGCCCAGCCCCATGACGAAGCCGTCCCAAGCAGAGGGCAGTAGGGAATTTTTACGGGCAAAACCATCGGCACGGCCTAAAATAGCGCAGTTGGTGACGATCAGGGGAATAAAAATACCGAGAATCTGATATAGCTCGAAGGTGAATGCCTGCATCAGCAGTTCGGCGCAGGTAACCAAGCTGGCGATAATCATTACAAAAGCAGGCAGGCGCACCGCATCACTGACTTGGTGGCGAATGAGGGAAACGATGCTATTGGAGGCCACTAGTACCATCAGGGTAACAAGTCCAAGGCCGAGTGCGTTGACTACTGTGCCTGTTACCGCCAATAGTGGGCATAGGCCTAACATCTGTACTAATGCAGGGTTGTTCTTCCATAGGCCTTGAACGCCAATCTCTTTACTCTGTTCTAGGTTCATCATGGCTCCTAGGGAATCAATAATAGACTTTGGTGCTGCTGGTAAAACTTTAGGGCATTGGCTACGGCAGCTAGGGTAGCACGACTGGTGATAGTGGCCCCAGTTAGGCTATCGAACTCACCACCGTCACGTACTAATCCCCAGTTGGGTTGCTGCTCAAGGCTTTGACCTAATAACTGCTGATACCAGTCCGATCGGTTGGTCTCGATCAAATCACCAAGCCCTGGCGTTTCTCTGTGCTGAGTTACGGCAAAGCCCATAACCTCACCCTCTGGATTGATAGCCACTAACAAATCAATGGCCTCAGTGTAACCATTGGGTGCTCGCACTGGCAAAATGATGGCCGCCACTTGGCGCCGTTCGTTAAAGGCGCGCCACAGGTGTTCAGGTCCGGCCAGTAATTCCAGTTGCTCAAGCCCACCTAGCTCATAGCGTTGTTGCAAGATAGCCTGTTCGGGTAATTCAGCAGGCAGAAGGGATACCAATAGCTGGCTTTCGTAGGCGATGCGATTGTCGCTGATACGCTCCTGGGTGATCACCTGAGTAATGGCAATGATGCCTGCTGTAAAGAAGGCAAAGAGTGCAAGACCACGAGCATTGTTAAGAATGGCTTTTTTTAGCATGCTTACTTGTACCCCTGATGACGTGTACTATGACCATAGGTGCGTGGCTTGCTGTAGTGATCAATAAAGGGCGCAGCAAAGTTCATTAGCAGCACAGCAAAGGCAATGGCATCTGGGTAGCTGCCCCAGGTGCGAATCACATAGGCTAGGCAGCCCACCCCAAAGCCAAAGATAAACTTACCTAATCTGCTAGTGGCGCCACTGACCGGGTCGGTGACAATAAAGAAAGCACCAACAATGGCCGAGCCAGCTAGTAGGTGTAGATGCAGTGGGGTGTTGCTGTCTGGGTCAAGGCCAAAGATCAGAGCCAATACAGCAAGGCCCACTAGCAAGCCAAGGGGAGCATGCCAGCTAAAGACCTTTTTATAGAGCAAAAATAATCCGCCAACCAAGTAGGCTAGGCTGACCCATATCCATCCCGCAGGCCAAATACCAAAGAATAGCTCGGATTGGTATATCTCAGTGGCGGTTAGCCTGCCGACCTGCGTTTTGTAATAATCCAGTGGCGTCGCTGAGCTGATGCCATCGGGCAGTAGGGTTTGCCCTAAAACAATTTGTAGGGCACTGGCAAAGTCCAAGCCGGAATTAGGTGCTAACCACAGGGTGGTCATGGGCACAGGGAAGGAAACAATCATCAGTGCAAAGGCGACCATGGCCGGATTGAAGGGGTTAAAGCCCAGACCGCCGTAAAGGTGTTTACCCAGAAGTAGAGCGCAACTGACTGCTAAGACCGTGATCCACCACGGGATCAAGGGTGGCATACTAATGACCAGCAATACCGCAGTCACCAGAGCACTGAGGTCACGCAAATGGAAGGCCACGGGGCAGCGGCGTAACCTAAGTATTAAGGCTTCAACTGCCAGTGCAGTGCTGCAACCAATAAGCAAGTTGAACAAATAAATGGGGCTAAAAAACAAGCACAGAGCAACAATGCCTGGCACTAGGGCCATAAGCACCTGAAGCATGACCTTATTAACGCCCGTGCTCTGCGTGTGGTGCGGTGAACTAAGGGTGATCAGGTTCATGTCTTGGTCTCTTGTTGTGCTTTTTGCCAGTTGGCTTCTGCTTTGGCTAGCTTTTCAGCAAATTTATCCCGTGCAGTGCGAAAAGCAGCAGCGTTTTCCGGCATCTCCTGTTCGGCTTTGGCCAGTCGTTCTTCGGCCATCATTAGCTTATTTTTCGCCTGTTCCACTGCTGATTTAAGGGCCTCAAGGTCTGGGCCTTCTGCTTTAGTGGCTGCAGCCGCAGCAGATTTGGCCTGTGCTGCTTTGATTACCTGATCAATGGCGCTGTTGTCGCCTGCGGCTTTGGCAGCCTGAGCCTTGGCCGCGGCCTCAGCTCGTGCTTTACGCTTGGCCTCTTTTTCTGCGGACTCTTGTGCTAGGCGGGCTTGACGGTTCTCAAACCGAACCTTGGCCCGTTCCGACTTGGCTTGCTGTTGCTGTTCTTGGCGAATTTCGCCCTTGCCATAGCGGTAATACTGCACCAGGGGAATGCTGCTCGGGCAGACATAGGCGCAAGCGCCGCACTCAATGCAGTCAAACAGGTGTTGTTGAGCCAGACCCTCTAGGTTACGGCTACGAGCATGGTAATAGAGCTGTTGGGGCAGTAGGGATGCCGGGCAGACATCGTCACAAAAACCACAGCGTATGCAGGGCGATGCGCTGGGTGGCAAAGGCAGCTCCTGCTGCGTGGGCAGCAATAAGCAGTTGCAGGTCTTAACCACCGGGCTTTGCGGATTGGCCAAAGGCTCACCCATCATTGGCCCGCCCATGATGATGCGTTCGGCCTGAGTCACGCCCAGTTGAGCCAACAGCCAAACAATGGGCGTGCCAATTAATAGCTCGTAGTTGCGAGGCTGGGCCAGCACTTGGCCAGTAAGGGTAGTGATGCGGCTGATCAGTGGATGGTCATCGACAATGCATTGCTGCACTGCTGCGGCCGTGCCGACATTAACACAGACCATGCCCAGATCGGCTGGCAAGCGGCCAGAGGGCACTTCTTGGCCAGTTAGAATCCAAATAAGTTGCTTCTCACCACCACTGGGGTATTTAGTAGGGAAGGTTTTGATCACTGCCTCTGGGCCTTGATAGTGTTCAAGGGCAGCGCGCATGGCAGCAATGGCTTCGGGCTTGTTGTCTTCAATGCCAATCAGAACCTGCTTGACCTGCAACAGTTTGGCCATAATAGCCACACCAGCCAGAATTTGCGCCGCGCGTTCACGCATGATCAGGTCATCGGCGGTGATGTAGGGTTCGCATTCGGTGCCATTCACCACCAGGGTGTGGATCTGCTGATCGATACTCAGTTTACTGGCCGTAGGAAAGCCAGCGCCACCCAGACCAACAATGCCAGATTCGCTCAGGCGCGCCAATAATTCCTCGCTGCTGCGTTGCTGCCAATTGGGCCAAGGCTCTTGCTCACGCCACTGGTCTTGCTGATCCGGCTCAATGATGATGGCCAGGCTATCCAGTCCGCTAGCGTGAGGTACGGGACGCGGTTCAATGGCGACAACCTTTCCTGAGGTTGGGGCATGTAGGCAGGCACTGATTTTACCGCTGCTACTGGCAATGAGTTGCCCCTTTAATACTTGATCACCCACAGCCACTAGGGGTTCGGCGGCAACCCCTATG
This sequence comes from Saccharospirillaceae bacterium, assembly GCA_007116635.1. GTDB lineage: Bacteria > Pseudomonadota > Gammaproteobacteria > Pseudomonadales > Natronospirillaceae > SKIB01. Next base: position 7,407 of record SKIB01000093.1, on the reverse strand, counting down.
TGTTGGTTGACCGGCAATACTAAAAATGGCGGCAATGGCAGATAACCAATGCTCAGGCCATTGGATTGCTGCTTGTTTTCCTTGGGTTCAACCCCACCAATCAGCGGCCAAACCTGGGTATTCGGGGCAGGCGAAAAAGCATTCATGCGCTGGCCTCCTGTTTGGGTTGGGCATCGGTTGCAATCAGGTTGTCTTGCGGTTTTTGCCAGTGCCAATCTTGCAGGCCGGTGTTGACCGGCACCATATCAATGCAGTCCACTGGGCAGGGGTCCAAGCACAGATCGCAGCCGGTGCATTCATCGGCGATCACAGTATGCATCTGCTTGGCCGCTCCGAGGATGGCGTCAACTGGGCAAGCCTGAATACACTTGGTGCAGCCGATGCACTCGTCTTCGCGGATCAGAGCTACCATTTTAGGCTTTTCTTCACCATGGTCACCGTCCAAAGGCAAGGGCTCTACGTCCAATAGATCAGCCAAGGCTTGGATGGTGCTTTCACCGCCTGGCGGGCACTTATTAATTTTGTCGCCATTGGCAATGGCCTCCGCATAGGGGCGGCAGCCAGGATAGCCACACTGGCCGCACTGAGTTTGCGGCAGAATCGCGTCGATTTGCTCAATGATGGGGTTGCCCTCAGGCTTGAAGCGCACTGAGGCATAGCCTAGCACGGCGCCAAAAATTAAAGCCAGAAGACCAAGAGCCGATACAGCAATAAGAATGATGAACATAGATTAAGCCTGAACCAGTCCGGTGAAGCCCATGAACGCAAGAGCCGCTAGGCCTGCGGTGATCATGCCCAGGGCTGAGCCTTGGAACACCCTGGGGGCATCTGCCACATTAATACGTTCACGCATGGCCGAAAAGAGTACCATGACCAAAGAAAAACCCAGCGCCGCGCCAAAGCCATACACCAGGCTGGCGACAAAGCCATGATCCTTGTTAATGTTAAGCAGGGCCACGCCCAGTACCGCGCAGTTGGTGGTGATCAGGGGTAAAAAGATGCCCAATACCTTGTAGAGCAGTGGGCTGGTTTTACGCACCACCATTTCAGTGAACTGCACCACCACTGCAATGACCAGAATGAAGCTGATGGTGCGCAGCCAAGGCAGATCAAGGGGGATAAGAATGTACTCAAACACCAGATAACTACAGACGGAGGACAGAGTTAATACAAAGGTGGTGGCCAGACTCATGCCCATAGCGGTTTCCAGTTTGTTGGAAACGCCCATAAAGGGACATAGGCCTAAAAATTGTACCAAGACAAAGTTGTTGACCAGTATGGTGCCAACTAGTATTAACAGATAGTCAATCACGATGTTCGACTCTGATTAAAGGGGTGCTAATTATCACTTTTTGGAATAAAAACGACAACCTAAATACCCGAGTTATTTAGTCAATTTCTTTATAAGATTATGGGGCAAGTCTATGAAAATGGTCATAAAAATCCTGCTCTGCGGTATATTGTACCACAGCAGTCTATTGATGGCGGGGCCACAATCACAGGCGCAGTTGGAAATTTTGCTCGATTCATGGTCCCTGGCTCCCGGTCAACATTCATTGCATCATGCTTTGAGTGTGACCATGCAAGAATTACAGCAGCCCATGGACTTTGCTTATCACGAAGCCCAGTCACGTACTGAATTGCGCCAAGCTATGGATCAGGTATTGACCCTTATTTTATACCAGCAAGAGCTGATCCCTTTGCAGCGGGCGCTGGAGCAGACAGAGTTAAGGCTTAGGCTGCTGGCCGAGGCCATAGATGTGCCCTTAGAGCTGGTGCAGCCGGCTGAAAATGCCTGGCAGCAAACCAAACTTGCTCAGGCACGATTGCAATTGATGCTACCAATTATGCAGCAGTTACGGGCTCTTGAGGATCCTGTTCTGATTATGTCTCAGCTCGAGCGCCTATGGTGGCTGTGGCAAAGCTTGCAGTACGGTTTGATGCCAGGCCAGCAATTGGCAGCAAATCCTGAGTTTGCCTTTGACGATGACCCTGTCGGGGTGGGGTTGGAATCTTTGCTGGCCATCTTGCCCAGTTTGCAGCAGACCTATGATCAAGAGCAGGCACGTGAGCAAGAGCGGGAGCGTCTGAGGTTCAGTTTCTAGTAGGTAAAAAAAACGCCCATTAAATGGGCGCCAAACACTAGAGAGAGCTACGAAATCACAAAGGAAAAACAGATTTAAACAACTTGATAGGCTTGTTTTCAATCTATGTAAGAATTATCGAACATTGAGAGTTGATTGCCCATGAAGTGGATCACAAACTGGCCTACCAATAAGTAGTGGGCCAGTTTTTTATTGTCTTTTGTGCGTCAGTTCCGCTTTAACTGATGCGCTCGCCCGCTTTGGCCTCTGGGCTGGCAAAGAGCACCTGAATGTTGCTGTCGTCGCCACTGGCCAAAATCATTCCCTCACTGATGCCAAAGCGCATTTTGCGCGCTGCCAAGTTCGCCACTAACACCACCTTTTTGCCCACTAGCTGCTCAGGCTGATAGCAGCTGCGAATACCAGAAAAGACCTGGCGTTGACCCAGTTCGCCCACATTGAGCTGCAAGCAGAGCAATTTGTCGGCGCCTTCCACCAGGCTGGCGCTGATCACCTCTGCCACACGCAGTTCAACCTTGGCAAAGTCAGGGAACTGAATGATGCCACCTGCATCAGAGCTGGCTTTGGCTGCTTTTTCAGTTTTACCCTTGGCGGCTTGCTTGCTGCTCTTTGCTGTTTGACCTTCAGGGCTGGCGGCTTGATGATTGTCGCTGCTGGCGGCCAGCATGGCGTCAATGGCTTTGCTGTCGACCCGCTGTACCAGACTGCTGAACGGATTCAGGCGATGATTCAGTAGGGCTTGTCCGGCCTGTGACCAATCCAGGGCCTCGCAGTTCAAGAAGGCTGCGCTCTCTTGTGCCATTTTGGGCAGTACGGGCGCGAGGTAAATCATCAGCTGACGGAAGCAGTTAATGGCTTGGCTGCAAATGGCCACCACTTCTTGCTGTTTGCTTGGGTCTTTGGCCAGGCTCCAGGGAGCAAGCTCCTGTACATACTTGTTGGCCAGGTCGGCCAGGCGCATGATTTCGCGGATGGCAGCACTGAACTGGCGCTTTTCATACAGAGCTTGAATGCCGTCTTTGGCCTGAGCAAACTCTTGCCACAGCTCAGGGGCATGCAGCTCGGCGCTCATTTGCCCTTGATTCAGGCGCTGGACAAAACCAGCACAACGACTGGCGATGTTGACCACCTTACCCACCAGATCACTGTTGACCCGCTCTTCAAAGTCTTTGAGGTTCAAATCAAGGTCGTCAACGCCGTCCGACAGCTTGGCGGCATAGTAGTAGCGCAGGTATTCGGGGTTTAGATGCTCAAGGTAGGTACGCGCCTTGATGAAGGTACCGCGCGACTTGGACATTTTTTTGCCATTGACCGTGACATAGCCATGCACCCAGACTGCACTTGGCTTGCGAAAACCAGCGCCATCCAGCATGGCAGGCCAGAACAGGGTGTGGAAGTTGACGATGTCTTTGCCAATGAAATGATACAGCTCGGTTTCATGGCCCGGGCGCCAGTACTGATCGAAGTTCAGCTCGGGGCGCTGTTGGCATAGGTTGGCAAAGCTGGCCATGTAACCCACGGGGGCGTCCAGCCAGACATAAAAGTATTTGCCCGGTGCATCAGGAATCTCAAAGCCAAAATAGGGCGCGTCGCGTGAGATGTCCCATTCGTGTAGCTCGGTGTCCAGCCATTCGGAAATCTTGTTGGCCACTGAGGTCTGCAGGCTGCCTGAGCGGGTCCAGTCTTTAAGCATCTGGGTAAAGGCAGGCAGCTTAAAGAAGTAGTGCTCAGAACTGCGTTCAATAGGAGTGGCGCCGCTCAGGGTGGATTTGGGGTTGATCAGCTCCAACGGGCCGTAGGTGGCACCGCACTGCTCGCAGTTGTCGCCGTACTGGTCTTCGGCCTTGCACTTGGGGCAGTTGCCCTTGATGTAACGATCGGCCAAGAACATTTGCTTTTCAGGGTCAAAGGCCTGAGTCACCGAGCGGGTGCTGATGTAGCCCTTGTCACGCAGTTCACGGTAGATCAGGCTGGCAAAGTGTTGATTCTCTGGGCTGTGGGTACTGTAATAGTTGTCAAAGCGAATCAAAAAGTCATCAAAGTCCTGCTTGTGCTCCTGATGCACTCGAGCAATGAGTTGCTCGGGGCTGATGCCCTCGGCTTCGGCCTTGATGGTTATGGCCGTGCCATGGGTGTCGTCGGCGCACACATAGGTGCATTGGTTACCAAAGCTCTGCTGCGCTCGCACCCAAATATCGGTTTGGATGTACTCCAGTAGATGGCCTAAATGAATGGGGCCATTGGCATAGGGCAGGGCGCTGGTGACCAGTATTTGGCGTGGGCTGTGCTTAGAACTCATGTCTTACCTGTTTTAAGGGTGCTAATTGGCGCCAATGTTACCAAAGCACAGGGGCTAGGTGTCAAAAATCTTTATCATATCCTCCGACCTTATGGGGCAATTGAGCAGGATCCGTGTTGCAAGCTTTTAAGCCCTGGGTGTAGTCACCAATGGCTCGCTTGCTAATGCAATAAATACCTGGTTAGATTGCATTGCTTGTCAATACTTGAGTAAAATAGTCGGAAATTAAGCTCGGAGCAGCCAGATGAACCATGCCTTGGCCCAGATCGAAGCCATTCTTGCCCAATTACAGGACCCTTTTTTTAATCAGCCCCTCACTCAGGTTGCAAAAATCAGCCTTGATGATCAGCAGCTCAGCATCGAATTGCCTTACCCGGCGGCTCAGTATGGCCAGGGGTTGCAGCAGATTGTCACCAGTCAATTGCAGGCTGCTGGCCTGAGCTTGAAAGCCAGAGTGAGCTGGAAGGTGCAGGCTGCGCCGATTTTCAGCCAGATCCCTGCCATGAGTGGTATTAAAAACATCATTGCCGTGGCCTCAGGCAAGGGTGGTGTGGGCAAATCGACCACGGCGGTTAATCTGGCGCTGGCCTTGGCGCACGAGGGGGCTCGTGTGGGCGTGCTGGACGCCGACATCTATGGCCCCAGTCAGGGTTTGTTGTTGGGTTTGGCGGAAAACACCAAGCCTGAGGTCGAGGGCCAGTTAATGCGTCCGGTGGTGGCTCATGGCGTGCAGTGCATGAGCATGGCTTTCTTGGTGAATGATCGTACGCCCATGGTCTGGCGCGGCCCTATGGTCAGTGGTGCTCTGCAGCAGTTGTTGACCCAAACGGCTTGGCAGGATCTGGACTATTTGATCGTTGACATGCCGCCGGGCACGGGCGACATTCAGCTGACTTTGTCGCAGCGGGTGCCGGTTTCGGGTGCGGTTATCGTTACTACGCCGCAAGACTTGGCTTTGTTGGACGCCATCAAGGGCATTGAGATGTTCCGCAAGGTTAAAGTGCCGGTCTTGGGTGTGGTGGAAAACATGGCCATGCATCAGTGCTCGGCCTGTGGTCATGTGGAGCACATTTTTGGTCAGGGTGGTGGCGACAAGTTAGCCGCAGATTATCAGGTGCCCTTGTTGGCCAGTTTGCCGCTGAGCATGTGCATTCGCCAGCAAGCGGATCAGGGCCGGCCGGCGCTGATCGCCGACCCCGAGGGCTTGGAGGCTGCCTACTATCTGCAACTGGCTAAGAAAACCGCCGCCTCGTTGGTGCTGCAAAACCAGCAGCAAGCACCCTTGCCCAGCATCGAAATCAGCGACGACTAGCAGGCCATTTGCCATCCTGCGCCCGATCCATGTCATCCTGCGCGCAGTCGCAGGATCTCCTCCTGCACCCCAGCCAGTCATCCTGCGCGCAGTCGCAGGATCTCTTTAGTGTTGCTCAGGACTACCGTGCCCCGCCCAGTCGCTGGTCTGGCAACTGCGCTCTCGGGGACGCTGTTCGCCGTCCTGGCCGCTTGACGGCGTCCATCCTTGGCCGCCGACACCCCTCGATCTCAGTTCCCAGCCCGCGCTTGGGACTGGTTTGTTCGCAGGCTTTTGGTGTGGAAGTCCCTTGGTTCTTAGAATTCATTCGGTTATCTTTTATCAAGCATGAGTCTCCTGTGCTAGCTGTCTAGGGATCTGGCACAATCCAACTTGTTTTTAAACCTGATTTTGTGGATTAAGGAACTTTTGTAAGTTAATACAAGTTAGTAAGGAAATGAAAATGAAAAAAATGATTGTTGCATTCTGTGCGGCCACTTTGTCGCTTGCAGCCCATGGCAATCCTGATTCCAATCAGAACCTTCAGGCTAAGTTGGACGAAACCTACACTCAGGTAGGCTTCTCCGCTCAAGTGGTTGGCCGTCAATATGAGGATTACCAAGCAACCTTTGTGTGGGGTCTTGGTGGTAAGCTGGACGCTTCTTATGCGTTAGGTGATAATTTTGTTGTGCTCGGTGACGCTAGGTTCTTATCGGCTTCTAGCGAGCAATATGGCAACCAACTTGGTAATTTGAGTGTTCGCGGTGCGTACCGATTGAATAATCGGATGAATGTGTTTAAGGCGCGGGAGTGGAGTCTGAGAGCTGGCGGGCAATATATTTGGCAAGAGTGGGAAGCCAAGCAGTCTGGAGTCTCAATTTCATCGCAGTCTAGCGGTATGGCCCTTAACTTTGGCTTTAATCTCCGAGAGATTAATCCGTCCAGAACCCACACGGATGTTTGGGTGGACTTCATCCTAGCTGATTTGGAAAGCAATCTTTCGCACTCCGTCCTTGGATGGAGCTGGAATCGGCGGGTGGGGGATAACTTTTTGGGCGTAGAGACAGGTTTGCAGGCGGGGACGGTAAGAGGCCTGTTTGTTGGTTTTCGATTTGCGTTAATGCCTTGATAGCGATAAAGCCAATCACAAGTCACTCTTGCTGTTCCTCAATTCCAAAACCGTCTTTAGGTTTCGTCTGCAGCCAGCTTCTGCTTTGTGGAAACTGATATTCATTAAAGGCTCAGGATTACAGTCCTTTCAAGCCAGAGCAGTCACGGAATGGGAGCTGCTCTGGCTATGGAAAAGCCTGAGTCGAGCTGTGGTTAAAGACAGTCAATTGGTTTTTGATCTTAACTTAACAGCCAGTGAGCACTAATTTCTTTGCTGGTCGCATACCGACTCCTTACAACAAGCCAAAGCCACGGAACTCAGGCTGAGACAGATTTTTCCGATACCAAGGTCGGATGCCGTTAAAATTAAACGGCATCATGCGCGCGTTTTGGACATTGATGTTGCAGTTGCTTGCCCCATATTTTTGGATCAGGTCGTATCCAGACCGGATGTTTTCTGCTGCGTTGGCTTCGTATGGCGCGTGGTAAACGGAGAAATGCGTGGTTTTTTCATAATTATGGTAAGGCGCGATGGCATTGATGGCGCTGGCTTCCGCTTCGGACACGCGGCAAACCGTGAGCAGTATGTGCCAGTCCTTGTT
>SKIB01000019.1 GCA_007116635.1 Saccharospirillaceae bacterium | reverse complement strand
TCAAAGCAGCTATGGCATTCGATCACCAAATGAATGCGCCCCGATTCGCCACGCACCAGTGGGTCCAACTCTTGGCAAGCGTGCTCGACCGCAGGCAGCAGTTGCGCCGCCAACTGCAGCAGGCGCTGCCCGGCAGGCGTAAAGGCCAAGGGCTTGGATTTCCGCACAAAGAGCGGCCCACCGAGCAAGGATTCCAAGGCCTTAACCTGATGCGACAGGGCCGATTGGGTCACGCACAGCCGATGCGCGGCCGCGACCAGACTGCCGCACTCTTGCAAGGCTTGCAGCAGCCGCAAGTGGCTAAGCTCCAAATGGTTGTGCAGCTGACTGGCGGCCACTACATACGCTCCATGACCTCAATGCCCAACAGGTCAAGCCCCAGAGCCAGAGTGCGGCCGGTTTGGCGGCACAGCCACAGTCGGCTGGCTTGCAGCTCAGGGCTAACGCCCGCTTTGAGTACCGGACAGGCTTCGTAAAAGCTCATGAACAGGCTGGCCAGCTCATAAAGGTAGTTACAGAGCAGGTTGGGCTGGCTGTCTTTGTGCACCTGTACCAATACCTCCTCCAAACGCAGCAGCTTAAGCGCCAGCTCTTGCTCCTGCACCTCGGCCAACTGCAACGGGCCAAAGACTGGCTGTTCAGCGCGGCGTAAAATGCTTTGAATCCGGCTGTAGGCATACTGCAGATAGGGAGCGGTGGCACCTTCAAAGCTGAGCATCGAATCCCAGCTAAATAGATAGGCGCTGCTGCGGTTTTTCGACAGATCGGCGAACTTCACCGCACCTATACCCACTTTACGCGCCACTTCGGCCATTTCTTCTGCCCCTAGTTCGGGGTTCTTTTCCGCCACCACTTGCGCGGCGCGGTTAACGGCTTCGTCCAGCAAATCGGTTAACTTCACCGTACCGCCGGTACGGGTCTTGAAGGGCTTGCCGTCCTCACCCAGCATGGCGCCAAAGGGGCAATGCTCAAACTGGGTGTTAGGGCGCAACAGGCCTGCTTTGCGCGCCACGATCTCCACCTGCTTAAAGTGCAAACCTTGACGGTCGTCGGTGAAATAAATGATGCGATCCGCCGCCAGCTCATGGCTACGGTAACCGCAGGCGGCCAAATCGGTGGTGGCGTAAAGGAAGCCGCCGCCGGTTTTTTGCACGATAAAGGGCGACGGATTGCCCTCTTTGTCGGCCAGTTCGTCGATGAACACCAGCGTGGCGCCCTCGTTCTCCACGGCCAAGCCCTGCTCTTTCAATTGCGCCACCACACCGGGCAAACGGTCGTTGTAGGCGCTTTCGGCACGAATGTGCTCAGGGCGCAAACCCACCTGCAAGCGCTGGTACACATCCTCGGCATGGCTGAGCGAACAATCAATGAACTGCTGCCACAGTTTGGCGCAGTGGGCGTCGCCATGTTGCAGAGCCACCACATAGGCACGGGCACGGTCGGCGAAGTTGGCTTCGTCATCGAAACGCTTCTTGGCCTGACGGTAAAAGTCTTCCAAATCCGACAGGGCCACGTCTTGCAGATTAACGCCCTGGGCCAACTGATCTTCAAGATGAGCAATCAACATACCGAACTGCGTGCCCCAATCGCCAACATGGTTCTGCCGCAGCACGGTGTCGCCAGCAAATTCCGCCACCCGAGCCGCGGCGTCGCCAATGATGGTCGAGCGCAAGTGGCCAACGTGCATTTCTTTGGCGAGGTTGGGGCCAGAATAATCAACCACCACTCGCTGCTGACTGAACTGGCTCACACCAAGCCGCGACTCATCGCAGCCTTGCAGCTGCTCGGCCAACCATTCGGGCTTGAGAAAGATGTTAATAAAGCCAGGCCCGGCGATCTCGACCTTGGCCGCTAGGTCGTCCAGTGCCAACAGGGGCAGCAGCTGCTCGGCCAGCGCCCGAGGGTTTTGGCCCTGCTTTTTGGCCAGACCCATGACACCATTGATCTGGTACTGGCCAAAGTTGGCCTTGGCACTGGGTGCCACCGCAGGGTTGGTGTCGGCAGGGAAGCCCAGCGCCTGCAAGGCCTGTTGGGCGCGTTGCGCAATGAGGTCTTTGATGTTCATATCGGCATCCTAGGTAATAATGGCCGCCATTCTATCAAAGTTACCGCAGGGGAGTTAGCCTGATGCCGAACTGGGCAGCGACAAACTGCCCACCAGCAAGGCTAATCTGGCTTAGCTGTGCCGCAGGCCCAGCAAAGGTCAAAGCTTGGATCATTGCTCTCTTGGCAAGCAGGGCAACACCAATCCGGGCCAGTGGGCGGGCTGAGCAAATCGGCCAGTAACTGTCGAGCCAACTGCTGATGCTGAGCCACCTCCAGCCAGAGCTCCGGCCAGGTGTCTTGCGGCGCTAGCTCACCGGCCGCACCAAGGGAAAACTGGTTGCGCAACCGCACCTGCATGCCAGCAGCTCGCAAACGCTCGGCGGCCATTTCCACCATATAAAGATGCGGATGGGTATAGACTAAGAGCAACTAACGGGCTCCTATCAAGTAATGCGCCGACAACATCAGGCTGCGAGCGTCTCGGTCATAGTTATCAAAATCCAAGCGCAGCCGCCAGTTAGTGTCCAGTTGCCAATAACCGCCCAAGCCCAAAGCCACCTGCACCTGAGTATTTTGCTGCAGCGGCAGTGCGCTTTTATTGGTCGAGCTGTGCAGACGCGATAAGCCAATGCGGGCTTGCAAATTCCAAGGCTGAGGTAGGCGGTCACTGTAGGCATTACCAACAAACCAAAAGGCCGGCGCACCATAGTAGACTCGGGCTCGACCATGCTGCGGATGATCCAACTGGGCAGAGCCTAGGTGGGTGTAACTGAGCTCAAACTGATAATAGGGGTCAAAGGCATAACCCAGAGTGCCTTTGAACGGCAGGCTCCAGCTCTGCTGCAACTGCCAACTGCTTTGGCTGACGTCCGGCGCCAGATAACTGGCCCCCGTGCCCATGCCCAGATACAAGCAACCAGCATCCTGCATGGCCAGTAGTTGACACTGTGCCGCCCACAGGGGCGCGGCGCTCAAGCAAGTCAATAACAGCAATTTGTTCAGTTGGGGCCTCATTGTACTTTCCTTTTCAAACCTGCCCTTCTCAAACCTGCCAAGGGCAACAGCAACCACAGCCAAGCCAGAGCACCAACGCCCAAACCCGTGCCGGTACGGCCAGTGACCACCTGCTCTTCCAGCTCTGGTGTTGGCTCTAGGGGCGCAGTTGGACTCAGGCTGGGACTGGGAGTGAGGCTGGGCGTAGCGCTAGGGACTATACCTGGGCTTGGGCTTGGGCTTGGGCTAGCACTAGGGCTTGGGCTGGGCAAGACCACTGGGCCACAGCCCGCATTATTGGCCTGATCGTCACGGCAGTCCAAGGGGTCTAGGCCAAGGCGGATTTCTTCACCATCGTTAATACCGCCGCCATCGGTGTCCCAGAGCAAAGGATTGGTTTTGTGTAAATAAATCTCATCAAAGTCCGACAGTCCATCGCCATCGGTGTCTATCTTTAGCGGGTGAGTGTTGTACTTGCTCACTTCGTCGCCATCGCTGATGCCATCGCCGTCGGTGTCCCACTTCAGCGGGTCAGTGAAGACACGAACGGGCTGGCCAGTGGCACGATCAAAGATCATCACCCCCATGACCTCATCAAAATCGCTCAAGCCATCGCCATCGGTGTCTGGATTCAGTGGGTCGGTGCCATAAACACGCACTTCCTGCCAGTCGGTTAGGCCATCGCCATCGGTATCGGGGTTAAGTGGATCAGTGCCATAGATCAGTACCTCCTCACCATCGCTCAGGCCGTCGCCATCGGTGTCCCATTTATAGGGGTCGGTGCCCAGCAGCAACTCTTCGGCGGTGGTTAGGCCGTCACCATCCGGGTCGATGTTTTCTGCCCACACCAGCAGCCTGTTGTTCCGCGGTTTGGCATCAATAAAGCTTGGCGCAGGCATGGCATCGATGCGCAAATTCAGGTCATCAAACTTTTCAGGCAGAATCTCAAGGCGTAGCAACCATTGCTGGCTGGCTCCGGCAGGCAAGGACTGGATACCTAGATTTGCCCCCTCAGCGTTTTGCTGATAGGCCGCTGGGGTGCAATCCTGACCCTGTTGGTCGCAGGAGGCAAAGACTAAGCGCGCGGAATTGTTCCAGTTAAGCAACAACTGACCTGCAGAGGCCACTGGGCCGTCATTGTGCAGAGCAAAGTGCACATCTACGGTCTGGCGCGGCATAATGGTCTCAGGCTGAGGCTCCAGCTGCTCCAGCCAAAAATCCATGACCTGATTACCAGGGTCACAAATGGCAGGCACGCCGCCGTTATAGGGATAATGACGGAAGGACACCGCTGTTTGGTCGTCTTGCAAGTCTCCGGAAATGGCCAGCCGGCCATTGATCCCAGGCAAAGACACTACTAGATCCGTACTTTGCGGATGGTAGGCCAAAAATGAGCCCTCCAACTGACCAGCACCGCGCAGATGAACGCGCTCGGCATTGGGTGCAACCCAAAGCATGCGGCTGCGCAGATCCGGGTCAAAGGTAATGCCGCTGCGCCCCTTAGAGTCACGGATCTCGGCGATACCAATGCTGAGTTCACCCGGCTTTAACAGCTGAAACACCAGACTCTGATCAGCAGCAAAGTCACCCAACTCCAGCTCTAGCAACTGGTTGGTTTGAGCTGGCCAGTTACCGGCAATGCTGATCATTTGGATGGCTGCTGCACCATTGGGCTTGATGGTCAAACGACCATTACCCGAATCGGTAACCAGGGCCTGTACCACCTCAGGGAAATCGCCAAAATCACCGGCCAAACAGCTATTCAACGTGCTGAGCTGCTGTGGTTGCTGGCTGATCCAGCTAGGCAAGGCATTGGGACGGTCGATTCTGGCTTGGGTGCTGCCACTTAATACTTGCAAGTCAAAAG
>SKIB01000070.1 GCA_007116635.1 Saccharospirillaceae bacterium | reverse complement strand
TATGGGCCGCCAGTTCGGACGGCAGAATGCACTATTTAGGTAGCCTTTAACCCATGGAAGCAACAATGAGGCGTTATGACCAATAGCCTAGCTCATCCTCAAGCAGTGAGAATCTTGCTGGCCAACGCTAAGGGTGGCTGTGGCAAGACCACGGTCTGCACCAACCTTGCAGCCTATTATGCCAGCCAGGGTGTCTGCGTCAGCCTGATGGACTATGACCCCCAAGGCTCTTCCAGCCAATGGCTGAAGGCTCGGCAAGCCAAACTGGCCACCATTCATGGCGTGGATGCCTTTCGCCAACACGAGCGTTTAACACGCAGCTGGCAACTGCATGCCCTGCCTCAAAATACCGAATTTATTCTCATTGACAGCCCTGCGGGCCTGTCCAGCAGCCAGTTAGAGGACTTGCTGCGTATGGCCGACATTGTGCTCATCCCCATTACCCCCTCGGCCATTGACATTCGTGCCACCACACACTTCATCAGACAGGTGATGCTGTCTAGCGCCCTTAAAACCGGGCAAATTCGTGCCGCGGCTCTAGCCAACAGAGTCAAGCGCAACACCCTAATTTACACCAAGCTGGAGCTGTTTTTGAAAACCCTGAGGATTCCATTTGTCACCAGCTTCAGAGACGCACAGAGCTTCATCAAGGCGGCGGAAAGTGGCTGTGGGGTGATGGAACTGCATGAACTGCATGAGGAAGACCAAAAATCTTGGATACAGCTCATTCAATGGCTCGACCAACAAGCTGAGCGCGTTTTGCTGCAACGCAAGCAGGGTCATGAGCCCAAGACATCCAAGATCGCAGGCTAGGTTAAGAGCGGCTAGGCCAACCCACTTAGGCCTACTCGCCTATACCAGCCATCTCCTATAACAGCCATGAATCCAACTCAATGGCCAAATCAGACTGCCTTAGCGCTGGATAATGGCGCCAAAAACTCAGCTTTTGATGGCCCTGATGTAAACGCAAAGACCAAAGAACCAACTCTTGACGCTCCAACTCTAATTCCACAGCCTTAGCCTTGGCATAAAGCTCGGGCAACCCCACACAGGACATACGCCAATAGCGGGCAGGCTTAACCCAATGACTATGCATGCGCAACAGCCGGGCGTTGGCGGGCCTTAAACCCAAGCCCTGTTGCCGAGCGAAAGCATAGCTTAAGTAATGGTTGATCCACAGGCCATGTTGCTGCTGCGCTTGCAGAAGTTTGGTGGCGCGCCCTTCTTTGGCGTAGAATGCCAACGCAAATTGCCACAATTCCTCTGCTAATTGACTAAAGACCATGATCAAATTACACAACATCAGTTTACAACGGGGTAGCAACATCTTACTGGATGCTGCCGATCTGGTCATTAATCCAGGGGAAAAAGTTGCCCTGATCGGCCATAACGGTGCGGGCAAATCCAGTTTGTTTGGCCTGCTGACCGGGCAGCTCAGTTTGGATCAGGGCGAACTCTTTTACCCTGCCGACTGGCGCGTGGTCAGCCTTGAGCAAGAAATCGTCGATTTGCAGCGCCCAGCGGTAGACTATGTATTGGATGGTGACCGCAAGCTGCGCCAATTACAGCACGACCTGGCCCAGGCCGAGGCCAAGGATGACGACCAGGCCTTGATTCGTGCTCACAGTGCGCTGGATGCCTATCAGGCCTATCAGGTCAATCATTTGGCCGAGGCCATTCTTGAAGGTCTGGGCTTTAGTAGCGAACAGCTCTACTGGCCAACGGGGCGCTTCTCTGGTGGTTGGCGTATGCGCATTAATCTGGCCAGAGCACTGCTGACCCCATCCGATTTACTGCTGCTCGATGAACCCACCAACCACCTGGATCTGGATGCCCTCTTGTGGCTGGAAAAATGGTTGATGTCCTATCAAGGCACCCTGGTGTTCATTGCCCACGACCGCAGCTTCATTGATCAGGTCGCCAATCACATCGTCCACATCGATGGCCAGCAGCTGCACCGCTGGCGCGGCAACTACAGCGCTTGGGAGCGGCAACGCGCCGAGCAGATCGCGCAGCAGCAGGCACAGCAAAACAAGGTCATGCAGCAGCGTGCTCACCTGCAGTCCTACATCGACCGTTTCAAGGCCAAGGCCAGCAAGGCTAAGCAGGCGCAAAGCCGCATCAAGGCTTTGGCGCGACTAGAAGACCAAGCACTGGTCAGGCTAGACAGCCAGGTACAGTTCCGCTTACCGGCACGAGAGCAAATGTCCGACCCCATCCTTAGCCTGCGCAACGCCAATCTGGGCTATGAGCACAGCATTTTAGACAAAGTCAGCCTTGACCTGCGCCCCGGCAGTCGCATTGGTCTGCTGGGCATGAACGGTGCTGGTAAGTCGACTCTTATTGCCAGCCTCACGGGCAAGCAGCCCTTGCTGGGAGGTGAACGCATTGAGGGTCATCATTGTTTCATTGGTCACTTTGCCCAGCACCAACTGGAAGCCATGGACGCGCAGCAAATCCCCCTCAATCATTTACAAAGACTGTTCCCTGCTCTGCGCGAGCAACAACTGCGCGATCACTTAGGCAGCTTTGGCTTTAACGCCAACAAGGTAGAAACCCAGATCGACCAACTGTCCGGTGGCGAGCGTGCTCGTTTGGCGCTAGCAGAACTCAGCTTGGCCTCACCCAACCTACTGCTGCTTGATGAGCCAACCAACCACCTAGACCTCAATAGCCGCCAAGCCCTAAGTGAAGCCCTGTTGGCCTACCCTGGCGCCCTACTGCTGGTGTCGCACGACCGCAGCCTAATGAACGACTGCGTCGATGACCTTTATCTGGTGCATCAGGGCCGGGTGCAAGCCTTTAATGGTGATCTCAGCGATTATCAGCAATGGTTGAAAGAGCAGCAAAAGCAAAGCAAAGCAGGCAGCGACCGCGTCGAGGACAAAGAGCCAGACAAGAAAGCCAAGCGCCAGCAGGCCGCAGCCCAGCGTGAACTGCTAAAACCGCTGCAGAAACAAAGCAAGCAATTTGAAAAACAACAACAAAAACTAGATCAGCAACTACAACAATTGCAAGAACAGCTTCAGGACACCAGTCTTTACGAAGAAAGCAACAAAACCAAGCTGCAAAGCCTGTTACAGCAGCAGGGTAAACTGAAACAGGAACTAGACCAGTGTGAACTGGATTGGATGGATGTACTGGAGCAATTGGAGACCTTGTCGGCCTAAGGCTCTTGGCCGACGGCTCCCTGCGGTCGAATTGTAATCGTCGAATTGTAATCTAAGACAAAAGGGATCTTAGACAAGCAAGACAACTGGGTCTAAAATTGACTTACATCAATCAATTAGGACCCAGCATGAAATCCCTGATCATGACTTTGGCTTTGGCTAGCGGCCTGTCGCTAGCAGCAGAAACCGAGCTAACCAATGACGCCCTAAGCGCAAGACTGCAAGCAGCGGTCTTGGCCGGCGGCTGCGCTGGCTGCCATGGCACCAATGGCAATCTGAGCAATTTTCAGCTACGGGCTACGGATGCCCTAACCGAACAGTTGCTGGCCTTTAAGCACGACAGGGTCAACAGCACGGTCATGGGCCGTATTACCAGAGGCTACAGTGACGAAGAACTGGCACTGATCGCCCTGTTCCTGACCAATGCCGATGCCATAGGAGCCGAATAATGACTAATATTTCCCGTCGTGGTCTACTGCAAGCTGCCGGTTCACTAGGCGCCCTATCCAGCTTGCCCCTAGCCCTTGCCAGTACAGAGGCCAAGCAGCCCCTTGGCCATGTGGTGGTGGTTGGTGGTGGCTTTGGTGGCGCAACCGCCGCCAAATACCTCAAGCTGCTCAATCCTGAGTTAGCAGTGACCCTGGTTGAACCTAATGAAACCTTTTACACCTGCCCATTCAGCAATCTTTACCTGGGCGGCATCCGCGAATGGGATCAGATTGCCCACAATTACGACGAGTTGAAAAACGATCTGGGCGTACAGGTAATCCATAGCCTGGCCAGCGCCATCGACACTCAAGGCCGGCAGGTGACCCTGGCCAATGGCGAACAATTGAGTTACGACCGCTTGGTACTGTCACCAGGCATCGACATGCGCTACGACAGCATCGCAGGCTACGATGAGCAGGCGGCACAATTGGCACCCCATGCCTGGCAGGCCGGAGAGCAAACCAAAATTTTACGCCAGCAACTGGAAGCCATGCCAGACGGCGGCCTCTTTGTCATGGTAGCGCCGCCCAATCCCTACCGTTGCCCGCCTGGCCCCTACGAGCGGGTAAGCCTGATTGCGCATTACTTCAAAGAGCACAAACCCAATAGCCGAATCGTCATTTTGGATGCCAAAGACGCCTTCAGTAAGCAGGGGTTGTTTACCGACGGCTGGCAAAAACACTACCCAGGCATGATCGAATGGATCAGCCTGTCCAACGATGGCAAGGTAGTACGGGTTGACGCCGCCAACAAAGAAGTGGAAACCGAGTTCGGCACCATACACAAAGCGGATGTGCTTAATGTGATTCCCCCACAGCAAGCAGGCGCCATTGCTCGCCAAGCAGGCCTAACCAATGCCAGTGGCTGGGTTCCGGTTAAGCCTCACAGCTTTGAAGCCGAACTGGCTGAACATGTCTATGTGGTGGGCGATGCCACCATTGCCGCGCCCATGCCCAAGTCAGGCTTCTGTGCCAATTCGCAAGCCAAGGTCGCTGCTGCTGCCATTGTCGCTTCTTTTGCCGGCATTCCAGCGCCAAGCCCTTTCTTTACCAATACCTGCTACAGCCTAGTGGCACCTGACTATGGCATTTCGGTGGCCGGTATTTATAACCTGGACGCTGAGGGCAATTTACAAGAAGTGCCTGGCTCAGGTGGCCTAAGCCCAAGAGAAGCGGATGATGCCCTACGCCGTAGCGAAGCGCAAAACGCGCACCGTTGGTACAATGCCATTTGCCAAGACGTATGGGGAACTAAGGCATAACTAAGCTTTATACTGTTTTGGGGCCTAAAGGGCCCCTTATTGTTTGGAGTCATAAAGATGAACATACGACCCCTGTTATTCGCCTGCTGCATGGCCGGTGGTTGGAGCCTAGCTGGCTGGCAGCAAATTCCAGCCATTGAGCAATTACTGCAAGGAACAGAACCACAGGCCAGTGAGCTGACCTTGAATCTTCCGGTTTTTGTTGAGGACGGTGCAGCAGTGCCCGTTAGCATTCAAGGCCCTGGCTGGTCTGGGGCTGAGCCAGAAGATTGGTTAACCCGGCTATTACTCTTTGCCGATGGCAACCCCAATGCCGAGGTGTTGGAATGGCAGCTGCATCAGCCGCAAGCCAGCCTTGACCTACACAGCCGCATTCGCATCGATCAAAGCCAATCTCTTTGGTTGCTCAGCCAGAGTCAAACGGGTGAATGGTTTGTACAGCAAGCGGCAATAGAGGTTCTGGCCAGTGGTTGTTTAGTACCCCTAGACAGTCTAGACACTCAGGGCATGACCAACCCTAGGGTCATCAGTCGTGCCATTGACGGCGCGCCCGGCCAGTATCAGGTACGCACTTTAATCAATCACCCCATGGACACTGGCCTGCGCCAGGGGCCAGATGGTGAGCTGGTGCCAAGGCGCATTGTGGAACAACTCAGCCTGAGCCTTAATGGTGAGCCACTAATGGATGTACGCTTGCACGGTGCGGTCAGTGCCAATCCCTTCTTGCAAATGCAAATAACAGGCAGTAGTCAGGATGAATTGGCTTTGCTATGGCAAACCAGTGACGGGCAAAGCTTGGAATTTAGCCAAACCTTGCCCTGATCAACTGTAGCTTAAGCAAGTTTGAATCTCGCCACCTGAGCCACCAAGCCCTCTGCCTGCTGCTGCAAACTACTGGCAGCAGCGGCAGATTCTTCGACCATGGCCGCGTTCTGCTGGGTCATTTCATCCATCTGATTCACTGCCTTGCTGACCTCATTTAGGCTAGCGGACTGCTGGCTGGAAGCGGCTGCGATCTCTTCCATGATGTTATCCACCTTTTTAATCGCACTGACGATTTCCGTCATGGTGGCTCCAGACTGAGCCACCAATTGATTACAGCTACTGATCTGGTTAACCGAGTCGGAGATCAGCACCTTAATGTCTTTAGCGGCATTGGCCGAGCGCTGGGCCAAAGTACGCACCTCGGTAGCCACCACCGCAAAACCTCGACCCTGCTCCCCGGCCCTTGCTGCCTCGACCGCAGCATTTAAGGCCAGAATATTGGTTTGAAAAGCAATGCCATCAATGACGCCTATGATATCGGCAATGCGCTGCGAGGCATGGTTAATGGCTTCCATGGTGGTAACCACCTGAGCAATGAGCTCCCCACCAGACTCCGCGACCTCAGTGGCGCTGGACGCCAGACTGTTGGCCTGTTGCGCACTCTGGGCATTGATCTTAACCGTGCTGGTCAACTCTTCCATGCTGGCGGCCGTTTCTTCTAGGCTGGAAGCCTGTTCTTCCGTACGCTGCGACAGATCATTATTGGCCACAGCAATTTCACCGGACGCAGTGGTGATGGTTGCGGCTGCCTGCTGGATGCTCTGCACCAAAAGGCTCAGTTCACTGGAGGTACTGTTGCAAGAATCAATGAGTTCGGCAAAACTGCCTTGATAACGATTTTCCAACTGCAGACTTAGGTCGCCCTGAGCCAGAGCGTCGAGGGCCAAAGCGAGATCTTTTAGCCCCTCGTCACCCTGCTGCATCAGTTGATTAAGGCCCTCAACCATCTGCTTAAAGGCAAATTGAAAACGCGAGGCATCGGAACGCAGGCTAAAATCACCCCGTGCAGCTGCACCGGACAAGATCAATATCTCCTCTTTGATGCTGTTCAGGTTATCCCTAACGCCATTAATTGAACGAGTCACCTGCATGCGTTCACCAGGCAAGTCCTGCATCGGCTGGCTTAGATCACCCAAGGCATAGTCGGCCACCCGCTCCTGTATTAGGCTTTGCACCCTGATGTGGCCATTGATCAGCTGATTGAGCTGCTCACTCATCTCGCGGTAGGCCCCTTGAAAATGGCTAGCATCCATCCGTTGGCTAATGGCTCCCTGTTCGTGCTGTTCAGCAAGGGATTTTTGCTGCTCAATGAAGCTGTTAAGATTGATCACTAATTGACTCATGGCATTGTTCAGGCCTGCCAGCTCGTCCTGACCAGACATTGGGGCAATGGCTTTGAGCTCACCCTGAGCCACTTGCTGCGAGCACTGCTGCAAGGCCTTGATTGGGGCGATGATGCGCCGTTGTAACCAACTTTGTGCATACCAAAGCACGGCCAGAGTTGCCAGCACAGAAGCCAAAATACTGGCCAACAAGATATTGGCTGTTGATCGCGCACTGCTGGTTAAATAGTCATCCACCAAAAACTCATAGCGTTCTTGCAAATCCATCAACAATCGACTGGGAGCACGATCAACCCCTTGCACCACCTGATCGGCAAGCTGAGCATTGGCGCCAGTGGCTTGGAAACGCTCCAAAGCCGCACGGTAGCGCTGCGCCATGTACTCATGGGCTTCAACAAACTCCTGAGCCATGGCCAAAGCCTCGGCATCGACTGTATTTTCTAATACAAAGGCAAAATGCCGCTGCACATCTGCCTCCCTGGCTTCGAAGGCTGAAAAGTGCCAATCAAAGCGCTGCGGGTCTGCGCCTCGCAGTAGAATGTTTTTAAACTCCTGAACCTGAGTGCGAAAATGTTGATCGGCCTGCCAAACACTGTCCTCAACTTCGAGCACTATTGGTCGTTCTTTACGCACTTCAAATAAAGCCGCCACCTGCCCAATCAGCGAACTGAGCAGCACTGCGGCCAAGCCAATGAAAAAAATAGCTAACAATTGCCAACGAATACTGCTTTGTAACCATGCTTGCATCGCGTTCTCCCGATTTGATCTGGATCAATGTTTTAAGCTAGATATCAGTTTAGACCAAGATCAAGAAAGGCAGGGAAAAAGTTCAGTTTTTGGGCAATTGGCTCGGCAACCAATGACGCCAGAGCTCCAATAAGGCAGCCACGGACATCAGAGGCATGAGGAAGAGCATAGCTTGTAGCCATAGGGCGATGAAAGAAAGCATCAAAGCCAGCAGCTGTAACAACCAAAGTTTGGCTTGCTGTGGCTGTGACCGATGAGCCAGTAACAATAGCAAGGCTGCCAGCAGCAGTAGAAATAGATTGACCTGTAGCAGAGCCAGCCCCTGAGCAAACTGCTGTTGCTGCATCCAGGGTAACAGCAGCAAGGTAACTGACCATAGCCAGCCCGGCCAGGCTTTACTCAGCAAGCTAAGTGCCAGACCAGGGCGGGCCTCAGGGTTCACAGATGCTCGACCTTAACGATTTCAAAGAATTGGTCACCCGAAGGGGTGCGCACCACCACTTCGTCGCCCTCTTCTTTGCCAATCAGGGCGCGAGCAATGGGTGAGGTGACATTGATTTTACCGGCTTTGACATCGGCCTCGTCTTCACCCACCAGCTGGTAGCGCACTTCTTGATCGGTGTCGAGATTCACCAGGCTAACGGTCACGCCAAAGATCACCTTACCGGTATTCTCAATGGCCTGAATGTCGATCACCTGCGCATTGCTTAGCTTAGCCTCCAGCTCCTGAATACGGCCCTCAATAAAGCCCTGCTGTTCACGCGCAGCGTGATACTCGGCGTTTTCTTTCAGGTCGCCATGGGCGCGAGCTTCGGCGATGTCGGCAATAACCTTAGGCCGCTCAACCGTTTTAAGCTGATTCAACTCTTGCTGCAGAGCCTTTTCACCAGCCACTGTCATAGGAAAGCGTTGTTGACTCATGCTGGCACTCCTGAATGTAGGTCTTGCAAGCGACGCACTGGTGTTTCTTTGCTGCTCTGCAGTGCCGAGACCGTGGCCAGAGCACCGGCCATGGTGGTGGTGTAGGCCACCTTGTGCTGCATGGCCGCCGCACGGATACTGGCCGAATCGGCAATGGCTTTACGACCCTCGGAAGTATTGATGACAAAGGTAACTTCGTCGTTTTTGATCATATCGACCAGATGCGGACGGCCTTCCTGCACCTTATTAACGGCCACTACCGGCACGCCAGCAGCCTGAATAATGGCTGCCGTGCCCTTAGTAGCATGCACTTCAAAGCCAAGCTGCGCCAGCTCACGAGCGGCCTGAATGGCGTCCTGTTTGTCGGCGTCACGCACCGATATAATGACCGCCCCTGGCTTGGGTAGAGCTACACCTGCAGCCAGCATACCCTTACCAAAGGCTTCACCAAAGGTGGCACCCGTACCCATGACTTCGCCCGTGGATTTCATTTCAGGAGTCAAAATGGGGTCAACGCCAGGGAACTTGTTAAATGGGAACACCGATTCTTTGACCGAGAAGAACTTAGGAATGATTTCCTGAGTAAAGTTCAGTTCAGCCAAGGTTTTACCTGCCATCACCTTAGCAGCGATGTCAGCCAAGGACACACCAATGGCCTTAGAGACAAAGGGCACGGTGCGTGAGGCACGAGGGTTAACCTCAATCACATATAGCTTATCGTCTTGCCAGGCCATCTGCACGTTCATCAGACCGACCACATTGAGCTCCAGCGCCATGCGCTTAACCTGATCCCGTACCATGTCTTGAATCTTGGCATCCAGGCTGTAGGGCGGCAACGAACAGGCCGAGTCGCCAGAGTGAACCCCTGCCTGCTCGATGTGCTGCATGATGGCTCCGATCACCACCTCAGTACCATCAGAAATGGCGTCAATGTCCATCTCGATGGCAGCATTCAAGAAGCGATCCAGCAGTACCGGCGCATCGTTGCTGACCTGCACGGCGTCGCGCATGTAGCGATTGAGCTCGTCTTCGTTATAAACGATTTCCATGGCTCGACCACCCAAAACATAGGATGGGCGCACCACCAAGGGGTAGCCAATGCGGCTGGCCTCGGCTATGGCTGCTTCGTGTGAGCGCACCGTGGCGTTCTCTGGCTGCAACAGACCCAAGCGGTCAACCATCTGTTGGAAGCGCTCGCGGTCTTCGGCGCGGTCAATGGCATCTGGGCTGGTGCCAATGATGGGCACACCAGCGGCCTCGAGGGCACGGCACAGTTTCAGCGGCGTTTGGCCACCGTAGTGCACAATTACGCCCTTGGGTTTTTCCAGTTCGGCAATTTCCAGCACGTCTTCCAGGGTTACAGGCTCGAAGTATAGACGATCCGAGGTGTCGTAATCGGTAGACACGGTTTCAGGGTTACAGTTGACCATGATGGTCTCATAGCCTTCGGCACGCATCGACAGCGCCGCATGTACGCAGCAGTAGTCAAACTCAATGCCCTGACCAATGCGGTTTGGACCACCGCCCAAAATCATGATTTTTTCCCGCTGGCTTGGCTCGGCCTCGCACTCTTCGTCATAACTGGAGTACATGTAGGCCGTGGCCGTAGCAAATTCGGCAGCACAAGTGTCCACACGTTTATAAACTGGACGAATGCCAAAGCCCTGACGTTTACGACGAATCTCTTGTTCACTCACTCCTAACAGTTTAGCCAAACGCGCATCGGCAAAGCCTTTGCGCTTCAAACGGCGCAATAATTCTTCGTTCAGGTCAGCCAAACCTAATTGCAGTAATTGCTGCTCTTCTTTGATCAAATCTTCAACCTGCACCAAGAACCAAGGGTCAACATGGGTCAAGTCAAACAATTGTTCAAGACTGTAGCCATGGCGAAAAGCATCGGCAATATACAGAATACGATCTGGGCCTGGCTCCTTTAACTCCCGCACCAACTTGGTTTCAGCCTCTTCATCGTTCAAATCCAGCTGGTTATCAAAACCAATGATGCCGGTCTCAAGGCCGCGCAACGCCTTGTGCAAGGATTCTTGGAAGTTACGACCAATGGCCATCACCTCACCCACGGATTTCATCTGCGTGGTAAGACGGTCATTGGCGGCAGGGAATTTTTCAAAGGCAAAACGAGGAATCTTGGTGACCACATAGTCAATGGCTGGCTCAAAGGAAGCCGGAGTAGCGCCGCCAGTGATGTCGTTCTGCAGTTCATCCAGGGTATAACCCACCGCCAACTTGGCAGCAATCTTGGCTATGGGGAAACCCGTGGCCTTGGACGCCAATGCCGATGAACGCGACACCCTAGGGTTCATCTCAATGATCACCATGCGGCCATCAACTGGGTTAATGCCAAACTGAACGTTAGAGCCACCGGTTTCAACGCCAATTTCCCGCAATACCGCCATCGAAGCGTTACGCATCAACTGGTATTCTTTATCGGTCAGGGTTTGGGCTGGTGCCACGGTGATGGAGTCACCGGTGTGCACACCCATGGCATCGAAGTTTTCAATGGAGCAAACGATGATGCAGTTGTCGTTTTTGTCACGCACCACCTCCATTTCGTATTCTTTCCAACCAATCAAGGACTCGTCGATCAGCAACTCACGGGTAGGCGACAAATCCAGACCGCGAGTACAGATTTCTTCGAATTCTTCTTTGTTATAGGCAATACCGCCACCTGAGCCACCCATGGTAAAGCTAGGGCGAATGATGCAAGGAAAACCAATGTCTTCACTGATTTTCCAGGCTTCGTCCATGCTATGAGCAATGGCCGCGCGCGGACACTCCAGACCAATGGCCTTCATGGCTTTATCAAAACGCTCACGGTTTTCGGCCTTGTCGATGGTGTCGGCATTGGCACCGATCATTTCCACGCCAAACTTGGCCAATACGCCATGATGATCGAGGTCCAGAGCACAGTTCAGTGCCGTTTGGCCACCCAGAGTGGGCAACAAAGCATCCGGACGCTCTTTTTCAATGATCTTAGCGACTTCTGACCAAACAATGGGCTCAATGTAGGTGGCATCGGCCAAGGACGGATCAGTCATGATGGTGGCAGGGTTGGAGTTAACCAGAATGACGCGATAACCCTCTTCACGCAGGGCTTTACAGGCCTGTGCGCCTGAGTAGTCAAATTCACAGGCCTGACCAATAACAATGGGGCCAGCGCCAAGGATCAAAATACTTTTAATGTCGGTTCTTTTGGGCATGATGGGTATCCTGTTATTAGCCTTGCGCTTTATGGGCAAGGATCATGGAAATAAAGCGGTCGAACAATTGACCACATTCATGCGGACCTGGGCTGGCCTCAGGGTGCCCCTGAAAACTGAAAGCTGGGGTATCGGTACGCTCAATGCCTTGCAGACTGCCGTCAAACAAGGATTTGTGTGTGGCGCGCAGATTGGTTGGCAGGCTGGCTTCATCAACGGCAAAACCGTGGTTCTGGCTGGTAATCATCACCTTATTGCTGTCCAAATCCACCACAGGGTGGTTGGCACCGTGATGACCGAACTTCATTTTGAGTGTTTGTGCGCCACTGGCCAGAGCCAGCAACTGGTGCCCTAGGCAAATGCCAAACACAGGCAGCTTGCTCTCGAGGATTTCAGCAATGGCTTGGATAGCGTAATCACAGGGGGCTGGATCGCCAGGGCCATTGGACAAAAAGACCGCATCCGGATTCATGGCCAATACCTCAGCTGCAGAGGTCTGAGCCGGTACCACCGTTACCTTACAGCCACGATCCACCAGCATACGCAGAATATTTAGTTTAACGCCATAGTCAAAGGCCACCACATGATGTGGTAATTCGTTAGGAGTAACAAAACCCTTGCCCAGGTGCCAACTGCCCTCTTGCCAGACATAAGGCTGAGTTACTGACACCACCTTAGCCAAATCCATGCCTTTCAACCCAGGGAAGGCTTTGGCTTGGGCCAAGGCTTGGTCCTGATCCACAGAGCCGGACATGATGCAGCCATTGAGCGCGCCCTTGGTGCGCAACAGACGCGTCAAGCGGCGAGTGTCGATGTCGCAAATGCCGATTAGGTTACGCTCGGCAAGCCAGCTACTGAGGTCGGCTTGGCTGCGAAAGTTGCTGGCCAACAGCGGCAGATCACGGATGATCAACCCGGCAGCGCAAACGGCCTTGGATTCGTTGTCTTCGTCATTGCAACCCGTGTTGCCAATGTGCGGGTAGGTCAGAGTCACGATTTGGCGAGTGTAGGAAGGATCGGTGACGATTTCTTGGTAGCCGGTCATGGCAGTGTTAAAAACGACTTCTCCGACGGTGGTGCCTGTGGCTCCTAATGCAGTACCCTTAAAGATACTGCCGTCCTCAAGTACGAGTATGGCTGGCGTGCTCAAGTTAATGTCCTCTCCGAGTTGCTGGCGTACAAAATGCTTAGGTGCAGATATACCGAAGGGGCGACCTGATCACCCCTTCGACAATTTGGCAACTAAATTATTGGTGGCTGCTGCAGCTGGTGCTGAAAATCTAGCCTGTAAATTGTGCATAATGTAATAAAATTCGCTTAGACTGTCCATGTAAGATTACCCTTGGACGGTTTTTTTAACCATCAACACCAAGCCAATCACAACCCAGATCCTTGTCAGAACCTATTAGGAGTAGCCCTTTGAGTCATGCCCACCTTGCCAGCATCCTTGAGCTGGCCCAACAACTGGCCTTTAGCGCTGGCAAAACCGTTGTCGAACTGCGCCAACAAAGCCTGAATAAAGAATTCAAAGGCGAGCAAGCCGAGCTAGTGACCAACGCCGATCTTGCCGCCGATCGCCTCATTTGCCAGGGCATAGCTGAGCGCTTCCCTGAGCATCAGATTCTGGCCGAAGAGTCCAACCCACACTGGCACAGCATCAAAACCCAAGCCCAACCCCTGTGGATCATTGACCCCATTGATGGCACGGTAAACTTTGCTCATGGCCATGCCCAGAGCGCCATCTCCATTGCCTATTGCGAAGGCGACGAGCCCTTGGTCGGGGTGGTGCACAACCCCTTTAATCAGGAAACCTTCACCGCCATCAAGGGTCAGGGTGCCTTCCTCAATGGTCAAGCCATCAAGCCCAGCCACGAGGTCAATCTCAGTCGCGCCCTAGTGGCCACCGGCTTTCCCTACGATCGCAGCCAACGCGCGGCACTCATACCTAGGGTGCAGGCCATTCTTGAGCACTGCGCTGACATTCGCCGACTAGGTGCAGCCGCACTGGACATCTGCTGGGTGGCCTGCGGCCGCTTGGATGCCTATTGGGAGACTCTAAGCATCTGGGACTTCGCCGCTGCTCAGGTAATAGCCAAAGAAGCCGGCTGCGCTTATGGCCATTTGTACCCCGTGCCAGAGCACACCCCAGCTGCTTATTGGAACAAAGACATTGTAGTAGCCAATGCCGACCTCTACCCCAGCTTTAAAGCCATCTTACTCGAAAGCGAACAACACTAGGCCGCCTCCTGACCAACCAGTTGCTAAAGCACTTAAAAATAAATAAAAAAAAGGCCGCAAAGCGGCCTTTTAATGACTAGTAACAGGTGAATTACTTGCGTGGTTTGCCCATCGCTTCATTCATAGCGTTAGTCAGAGTACCTGTGTCGCCTGTGATCTCCCAAGAGAACAAACCACCCAGACCAAGCTCATCAACATAACGACCCTTATCCATAATGGTTTCACGGCTGTCGAAGCCTAGCAACATGCCTTTCTCAGCATGCCATACATAGGCACCGCCGTATTCAGCATCGTAAACAAATTCCCAACCATTGATGCCAGTACCGTTAGGACCACCCATGGCTTCTTGCTCGATCCAGCCATAGTCAGCAGTACCAGGAGCCCAGATACCAAAGGCACCTACTGGGTTAGGGCCAACATAGTTGATAATTTCACAATCATCATCTCCGCAAGCGTTGCTACCATTCATGAAGGCAGCCTCAGCACGACCAGTGAACAGATCATCACCTTCCCAGTCATGCACACCCTGCCAGCCACGACCATACTTAGCCACACCAACGATTACCTTGTGCGGAGGCACACCAGCATCCAAGATGGCCTGCACCGTACCCTTGGTATTCCAAGTTGGATTACCTGAAGATGGGTAGCTCATGGAAGTGTTGTAACCCAGGCTTTCAGTACTCCAACCACCGGCGTAGTCGTAACTCATTACGTTGACGAAATCCATGTAAGGAATGGTGTTTGGCCAATCAATGTAACGAGGATCAGCAGCACGCACCGGATCAGGAGACACAGCAGCACCCAATTCAAAGTGCTTGCCGTATTCAGCAGACAGTCCATCCAGCTCAACACGCAGCTCTTGCATCAAATCTGCAAAGTTAGCAGCGTCACGCAGACGATCAGGATTGAAGCAATCCAGCTCTTCAGACGCGCAACCCATGTCTGGATCGTTACCACCAGCACCAGGGAACTCCCAGTCGATGTCAATACCATCAAAGGTAGTTACATAATCACGCAAGAAGCGACTTACAGAGTCAACAAAGATGGCACGCTTAGCAGGGCTGTCAGCCATTTCATAGAATGGACGAGACAGAGTCCAGCCACCTACAGACATCTGAATCTTGATGTGCGGGTGAACAGCCTTAGCTCGAGTGAACTGACCAAACAGACCCTTAAGTGGCGTTGCGTAAGCATCACCAATAAAGGACTTCTCTGTTGCTGCCCAGTCATCATAGATGTTTATTTCGAAATCTTGTTGACAGAAAGCACCACGGTTGGTTGCACCAGCGTTACCGTTAGCAGCACCCTCGTTATAGGACGTAGAGTTGTCACCGCAAACAGAGGCGAAGGCGTAGTAGATGTGAGTCAAGCCATCAAATGGGATGTGCTCAACCTCAAAACCACGACTGTAAATACCCCACTCAGGATAGTAAGTACCTACCATTTTGTCGTTAGCAGTCATGTCGTAACGCTCAAACATACGACTCATTGGCAAGGTGCCCCAAGAACCCATTGGCAATTCTTGACCGTCGGCGGTGATGGCTTTACCAGCACACCAGTCCGAATTGATAGGACCAACTAACTGCCATGGATTCTGATCCCAGCTTGGCGCATCAGGGTCTTGGTTTGGATTTGGTGGCGTATTGGCACCAACCCATGAACCAGCACGGTAGATATTGCCACCGAACATGACTTCATCACCAGCAGAATAGGTAACTGCAGAGTTGTAGTTATCACCTGTTGGGCACCATGTGGCACCTGGGTCAATAGGCGTCGGGCTCGGGCTTGGGCTCGGGCTTGGGCTCGGGCTTGGCTCTGGGCTTGGGCTCGGGCTTGGCTCTGGGCTTGGCTCAGGCGTTGGTGACACTGCACCACCACAGGTAGCAGTTACGTCTTTCCAGACAGAGTGACTACCAGCAGAGCCTGGCTCCATTGAAACATGGGCAGTGCTGAGCAGCTCCCAAACTTTGCCATCATGGGCAAACAACTGACCTGCAGTCACGTCGCTGTGATCAACATTGGCTGTCCAAGTAGTCGCTTCACAACCAGGAGTTCCGGTTGGAGATGGATCTACAGTTGGTGATGGACCTGCAGTTGGTGATGGACCAGCAGTTGGTGATGGACCAGCAGTTGGCGATGGCTCGGCAGTGGGTGATGGACCAGCAGTTGGCGATGGCTCGGCAGTGGGTGATGGACCAGCAGTTGGCGATGGCTCAACTGGGTGCGACGGTCCTGGCTCAGCTGTTACTGACGGACTTGGAGTTGGGATGCCCTCACCAGGATCAACCTCTCCACAAGCACTAAGTAGGAATGCCGCGCTGACACCCGCTACTAAAAGCTTCATTTGATGTTTCATAATAAATCTCTTTATTGTTGGTTTACGCAGTATGCATAGACAACAATAATTGAAATCCGTTAATAAAACCTGAAGCAGTGCACAACAATGAGATCTGCCAATAAAGACTCTTCAATTCCTGTGCACTCGAGCACAAAAAAACGCCTCAAAACCTAAGTAATGAGGCGTTTAATGTGTCAAACAAGGCTATAGGCTGCTAGCAAAGCAGCTAACCAACTATGACCGCAAAGACTCTACAATGGCGTTCAGTGTTTGACTGGCTCGCATCACCTGGGCTGCCTTTGCTGCATCAGGTCGATAGTAACCACCAATATCGACAGCCTTACCCTGGGCATCAATTAACTCAGCAACTATCTTCATTTCATCGCTGCGTAGCTGCTGGTAAACAGTGGAAAACCTGGCCTGCAGCTCTGCATCCTTAGTTTGTGCTGCCAAGGCCTCAGCCCAATACAGAGCCAAATAAAAGTGACTACCACGATTATCAATCTGGCCTACTTTACGTGCTGGAGACTTATTTTCATCGAGGAACTTAGCTGTGGCGGCATCCAGCGTATCGGCCAACACCTGCGCCTTGGCATTGCCAGACACCTGAGCCAAATGCTCAAAAGAAGCAGCCAAGGCCAAAAACTCGCCCAAGGAGTCCCAGCGCAGGTAATTTTCTTCTACCAATTGCTCAACATGCTTGGGTGCAGAACCACCTGCACCGGTTTCAAATAGGCCACCGCCATTCATCAGCGGCACAATGGACAGCATCTTGGCACTGGTACCCAGCTCAAGAATAGGAAACAGGTCAGTCAAGTAATCACGCAGCACATTCCCAGTAACCGAAATGGTGTCCTGACCAGCTTTTATGCGCTCCAGAGTCACTCTAGTGGCTTGGCGTGGAGGAAGTATCTGCAGATCCAGCCCTTGGGTGTCGTGCTGCTGCAAATAGGTCTCTACCTTTGCTATTAGCTGCGCATCATGGGCACGGTTTTTGTCAAGCCAAAAAATGGCAGGCATGCCCGACAAACGCGCACGATTAACCGCCAACTTGACCCAGTCTTGTATCGGCGCATCCTTTACCTGGCACATGCGCCAGATGTCACCGGCCTCAACCTGATGCTGCATCAGCACCTCACCAGCAGAATTCAACACCTTAACCACACCAGCTTGCTGAATATGGAAGGTTTTATCGTGCGAGCCGTACTCTTCTGCTTTTTGCGCCATCAGGCCAACATTGGGCACGGTGCCCATGGTGCGCGGATCAAAGGCGCCATGCTGTTTGCAAAATTCGATGGTTTCCTGGTAGACGCCAGCATAGCAACGATCTGGAATCATCGCCTTGGTGTCTTGCAGTTTACCCTGGGCATTCCACATCTGGCCAGAGGAACGAATGCAGGCCGGCATAGAGGCATCGATAATTACATCTGAGGGCACATGCAAATTGGTGATGCCTTTATCGGAGTTCACCATGGCCAAGGCTGGGCCTTGCTGATAAGCAGTCTGAATATCAGTTTCGATGGCGCTGCGCTCAGCCTCAGGCAGCTGCGCAATCTTGGCTAACAGGTCGCCAAAACCATTACTTACGTCCACTTTAAGAGCGGCAAGAGTATCGGCATGCTTGGCAAACACAGGGGCAAAAAAGGCCTCTACTGCATAACCGAACATGATAGGATCTGAAACCTTCATCATGGTGGCCTTAAGGTGCAAGCTGAGCAACACACCCTGCTGTTTGGCCTCGGCAATCTGAGCAGTAAAAAAGGCACGCAGCTGCTTACCTGACATACAAGCACTGTCAATGATTTCACCAGTCTGAACGGCTAAGGCTTGCTTAAGCACCTTAACCTCACCAGCCGCATGCAGCTCGATACGCAGTTGATCTGCATCTGCCATGGTCACAGACTGTTCGCTGCCGTAAAAATCACCCTCAGCCATACTGGCGACATGAGTCTGACTCTCGGCTGACCAAGCACCCATACTGTGTGGATTTTTACGGACGTAATTTTTCACCGACGCAGGAGCACGACGATCGGAGTTGCCTTCACGCAACACAGGATTGACCGCACTTCCTTTTACTCGGTCATAGCGTGCTTTGATCTCTCGCTCTTTTTCGTCCTGTGGGTTTGCTGGGTAATCCGGCAAGGCATAACCCTTGGCTTGCAGTTCTTTAATGGTTGCTGTCAGCTGAGGAATTGAAGCGCTGATGTTTGGTAACTTAATGATGTTAGCTTCTGGACGCTGAGCTAACTCACCTAATTCCGCCAAGGCATCTGCAATACGCTGCTCAGGGGCTAAAAACTCAGGAAAACTGGCAATCACTCGACCAGACAAAGAAATATCTCTGGTTTCTACCTTTACGCCAGCCTGGGCACTGAAGGCCTGCACCATGGGCAAGAAGGAGTAAGTGGCCAGCGCTGGGGCTTCATCGGTCTCGGTATAGATAATGGTATTGATTTCAGAGGTCATGGTTATTCCTAGTTATTATGTCCGGATTCATGGGCTGTATTCATGCGCAAAGACTGCAATAATAGTCAGCCCACACCAAAGCGCTGGCAAGTATAGCAGCCAAGTGTTTTTTAGAATAGTCAAGCGGCAGAACTCAAGGTTTGTCTCAATTTTATGATCCAACTTCTTCTTTTTAACAAACCCTTTCAAGTGATGAGTCAATTTAGCCCTGTAGACAATAAAAGCACTCTGGCTGACCACATCAACATTCCAGGGATTTACCCTGCTGGCCGACTTGATTATGACAGCGAGGGCTTACTACTACTGACAGCCCATGGCCGACTGCAACAAGCCATCAGCCACCCAGACTTTAAATTAGCTAAAACTTATTGGGTGCAAGTAGAGGGTAACATCAGCCAAAATGCCATCAATCAACTAACCCAAGGAGTAAATCTAAAAGACGGACTCACTAGGCCAGCTCAGTGCCTAGCCATAAAAGAGCCTCATCATCTTTGGCCTCGTCATCCTCCTGTGCGCTATCGTGCCCAGATACCAACCAGTTGGATTGCCCTGACCATTAAAGAAGGACGCAATCGTCAGGTAAGGCGCATGACCGCTGCGGTTGGCTTTCCCACCCTGCGGCTGATTCGTGCCCAGATCGGCCCTTGGCAGCTTGGCGCTTTGCAGCCCGGCGAGCAACGACTGCTCAATCTTGATCAGCAGAGCCTAGAGCAATTGCTAAATCAAAACCTAAAAAGCAAAAAGCCCAACCAGAGGTCAGGCAAGGGGTTGAAAAACCCAGCTGACAGGCCAAGAGCACCAAAGGGTTTAGGTGCCAGGCCAAAGCTTCGCAGCTAGATCAATAATGCAACTAGGTCATCGCACCGCTAGGTCATCTCACCGCTAATCGGTCCTAAACTTGCCCACCAGGGCCATTAATTCTTGGCTCTGCTTGGTCAGATCACGGCCAGTACTCACACTTTGACCCACAATCTCTGCCGTGTGTGAAGCCACATCACTGATGTTGTGAATGCTTTGATTAATGTCACGCGAAACCGTGGTTTGCTGCTCAGTAGCCACGGCGATCTGTTGTGCTGTTTCATCAATCATGGCCACCGCCTTGGCAATAATGGACAGCTTTTCTCCGGCTAACTTAGCCTGACTGACGCTTTCATCCGTGCCCTTAGTGCTCTGCTGCATTGCACCAACTGCGCTCTCAACGCCGGACTGCAAGCGTTCGATCATGGATTTGATCTCAGTGGTTGAATCCTTGGTTCGACTTGCCAGACTACGCACTTCGTCAGCCACCACAGCAAAGCCACGACCACTGTCGCCGGCACGGGCCGCCTCAATGGCTGCATTCAGCGCCAGCAAGTTGGTCTGCTCGGCAATGCCTTCGATGACCTGCAAAATACTGTCAATCTGATCAGTGTCTTCTTTAACCCTGCTGATGGCCTGCGAAGATGAGGTCACCTCCTGTGCTAACTTTTCAATAACTTTAATAGTAGAGGTGACCACTGAGGTGCCATCTTTAGCTTCAACGCGCGCACTTTGAGAAGCATCGGCAGTGGTTTGCGTATTGCGGGCAACCTCTTCAAGAGTAGAAGTCATTTGATTCATAGCAGTGGCCGAGCTGTGCAACTCCATGGTTTGCTGCTCAACCCCATGTAGGGTTTGTTCATTTACTTCCGCCATGGACTCAGCAGCAGACTTCACTCGTTGTGAAAAGTCACGAATATTGGCCACCATACCATTTAAACTGATTCGCATTTGCTCCATTGAGTAAAGCAAACTACTTTTATCACCTAGCTGCACCTCCAAAGGCTTACTCAGATCCCCCTGAGCCATAGCCAAAGCCTGTGTGCGTACATCAGAAGGATTACCACCCAGATCGCTAACGATACCACGCAGCAAGACAAAAATAGCGCCACCCACCAAAGCCGTTAGCAACAGGCAGATGATCACCTGCCAGCGTGCTTGCTGCCAAAAGCGCTCATTGGCTTCGGCGAAGCTGACACCATTGCCTACTACCCAGCCCCAATGCGGGGTGCGCTGAGCAACCGACAGCAACTCAACCACTCGTCCATCACGCTCACTGGTCCAATAATACTCGATCAAACGATTGCCCTGACCGGCCAGAGCCCGTTCAATCACCCTGCCAATACTGCCACCACTGGCATCCAAAAAGTCCATGAAGCTGCCACCGTGCAGATCGGGGTCGTGAGGCGTGGCCAAAAAGGTGAAATTTTCATCCGTCACCCAGACATATTCCGAGGGGTTGTATTTATTTTCCCGTAAGATACGAATGGCAATTTCTTGGGCCTGATCTTCAGCCAAATACCCCTGGCGCGCCATATTTTCCAGCTGTACCACAGTACTGTAGGCACTAGAGGTGAGCTGGATGATGCGCGATTTATTGTCATTACCACTCATGGCACGCATGGTAAACAACCCCACCAGCATCACCACCAACATAGCAACAAACACCCCAGCAACAATGATGATGGCTTTATTTTTTAATGTCATACTAACCTCCGATAGACTGATATCCACAGCCAACCTCTAGGGCAAACCATTAGGTGGGTTGTAGGCGTATATTTTGAGCTTAGTAGGGCTTTGCAATTTTGCCACTCAATTCATTAACAATTGTTGGATATATTTTATGATCATCATTTCTGGAGTTGGCCAACGCATTGGCCTTGAGCTTGCCATCCATTTTGCCAGCCGTGGCGAAACCGTTTGGGGCAGCTATCGCACCGAGCGAGCCAGCCTGGATCAGCTAAAAAAACTTGGCGTACGCCTGACACAGGTTGATTTTTATGATCCAAACTCCTTGGCTCACTGGCAAAACGAATTAGCGGAGCTTAAACAGATTAAAGCCTTGATTCACAACGCCTCCGACTGGGCCAGCGAGGCAAAAAGTGAAAACCTAGAGCAGCTGTTTGACCGCATGCAACTGATCCACGCTAAGGTGCCCTACTTGCTGAATCAGCAACTTGCACCTGCCTTGCAGCAAGCTCAGGGGTCAATCATTCATTTATCCGACTATGTCGCCAGCAAAGGCAGCAGTAAACATTTGGCCTATGCTGCCAGCAAAGCCAGCCTGGACAACCTAACCCTGTCCTTTGCCGCCATGCTGGCCCCGAGAGTGCGAGTCAATGGCATCCGCCCCAGCCTGATTAAGTTTAACGACCATGATGATCAGGCTTATCGCCAGTCCAGGCTTAAAAAATCGGCCCTAGGCATTGAACCAGGCTATCAAACTGTGGTGCAAGCCGTCGATTTTTTGCTCAGCAACCCCTATATTACCGGTAGCTTTATTGACCTAAATGGCGGACGCCATTTGCTCTAGCAGGAGATGAGTGTGAGGCGATATTTTCTGATTGGTTTTATTGCTCTAACCGCCTTGGCTGCTGGCTGCATGCCCATTGATGACATGGTCAATCATCAAATCATTGATTCCAGCTGGAGCACCCTACCGCCCAGTGACCAGCCCTTGGTTTGGCAACCTAGCACGCCGCTGAATTGGCAAGTCAGTGCTCAGGGTAAAAACACCCACTTAAGCCTAAAGCTAGGCAATCAAACCGTCTTTAGTCATTTACTCACTCAGGAGCAGACCGAATTAAAGGGTAGTTGCCTGTATACCAATGCCAATGAACTGAGCTGCCTCTTGCCCCCTAGCCGCGCCTGGCTAGAAAGCAATGCCGACCAGCTAACCCTGGAACAAGGCCAGGTTAATGGTTGCTTTTACTTCGAGGACGCTGAGAAAAGTCTATGCCCAGACCATGCCAACCTCGACTTTTTAAACAGCAATCTGCTCGAAGGCCGCCCCGAGTTCCGGTTAACCAAGTTTAAACAGGGCATGCCCAGTGGCCAACAACAGCTGAGTTGGCAACTGTGCCTACCTGGGCAGCACAGTTGCCAGCGCCAAGAACTGCTTGAGTTTAGTTTTTACCCCTAAGCTCACAACCAGAACGCCTCAGGCAGCAAGCAAACCATAGTCGGGCTATTGACCGCCAGGCAGTAATGGTCGCCACTGTTGACTGCCAAGACTTCCAATTGATGGCTGAGCTGCTGAGCAATCAATAGCTCAAGGCCATTAAGGCTGGGCACCGCCTGCATGTGCCTGGGAAAGAGCCCCATGAGCGACCGGCTAAACAGATGCTCCGCCGTCTGACTGGCAAAGACATCCAAACGATCCAAACCGCGATTGGCCAACCACAGCTGATCGTCGAGCAGCAATGCCATACTGGGGTAATTTCGGGGCGCGGAATGGCCGCTCGAATCGACTGAGTCGCCTACAGCAGCATCATGAGCCGCCACCAGATCAAGAGGGATTAACTGGCCACTCTGCCAGCGCCAACGAGCCAGTTGGTCGCTAAGCTCATAGGTCACCCATAGATCATGCCCCTGCCACAGCAGTGACCTAGGGCCACTGCCAGCAGGACAAGCAATGGATTGCAATAATTGCAACTCTGGGCTTAACAGATGCAAGGAATCGCTGCCCAGGTCCGCCGCCAGCAATGCCTGACCGTCCGGGGTCGGCAGCAGATGGTGCAAATGCGGGCTGGCCTGGCGCTCAGGGCAAGCGCCTTGGCCCGTGGCCGTCCACAGTGCCTGGGTACTCAATTGCTGGCCATCAAAGTGCATGGCCTCCAGCTGACCAGAGCCGTAGTGACAGAGGTAAATCCGGCCCTGCCAGCTGAGCAGCGCGCAAGGCCCCTGGCCCTGAGTCTTAGCCCGTGCTAAAAGACGCAGCGGCCAGCCTGAACCCAGTTGGTAGAGCAACAGCTCCGAGTCCTGCTCGCCTTCGTTCAGCACCCACAGCCAGGGTTGTTGCTCATCCACCAGCACAAAGCTGGGCGCTGGCACCGTTGGCATTTGGCCGCGCAACTGCCACTGACCCGAGTCGCGCACCACATAACTCAGCTGGCCATGGTAGCCACCGACAATGGCCTCTGCTCTGGACATGTTAGATTTCTCTTGGGTCCAGATCGGCCTGATAATCCACACCTGGCCAGTCAAAGCCGAACAGGCGGAAGAAGTCCTGCTGATAGCCGGCAACATCGGCCAGCTGGCTAACATTGTCGGTCGTGGCTTGATGCCACAAGGCTTCTACTTCGGATTGCACCTTATCGTCCAACTCCCACAGATCCACTCGCACTCGGCCTTGCTCATCCAGAGTAGGTGCTCGGCCAGCATAGAGTTCTTCGCCCAATAAGCGCCAGATCTGCTCAATGCAACCCTCATGGCTGCCTTGCTCTTTCATCACTTTGTAGAGTAGAGAAATGTAGAGCGGCATCACCGGAATGGCGCTGGACGCCTGAGTCACCAGTGCCTTGAGCACCGCCACTCGTGCTTGGCCACCCAAGCCTGACAGCTGCTGGCTGATTTCACCGGCGGCACGGTCGAGATCTTCCTTGGCCTTGCCAATGCTGGCCTTGCCATAGATGGGCCAAGTAATCTCTTTACCAATGTAGGTATAGGCTAGAGTTTGTACCCCTTGGGCCAGCACCCCAGCCTGCTGCAGTTGGTCCATCCATAACTGCCAGTCCTCACCGCCCATGACCTTAACCGTGGCCTGAATTTCTTCTTCGCTCGCCGGTTCCAGAGTCACTTCATGCACCTGTTTGCTGTCGGTGTTGTAGGTCTTGCGGGTCACGGCCTCGCCCACCGGCTTGAGCACAGAGTTGTAAATCTCGCCAGTTACTGGGTCTTTGCGTCTTGGCGCTGCTAAGGAATAAACCACCAGATCAACCTGGCCTAGGTGCTCTTTGATGGCGGCAATGGTCTGATCCTTAATTTCTTGACTGAAGGCGTCACCGTTTAAGGTTACAGCCTTACGGCCCGCCGCCTGGGCAGCTTGCTCCAGCGCCATGTTGTTGTAAAAGCCCGCCGAGGCAGTCTTGCGCTCGGTTGGCTCTTTTTCAAACATCACACCGACGCTGTCAGCGCCAAAGGCCAGGGTTGAGACAATGCGCGAGGCCAAACCATAACCCGTGGAACAGCCTAGCACTAACACTCGCTTTGGGCCGTTGGACACAGGCTGTTGCTGTTGCACATAGGCAATTTGCTGGCGCACGTTCTCGGCGCAGCCCTTAGGGTGAGCGGTGGTGCAAATAAAACCACGAACCTTGGGTTGAATGATCATAACGGGCGTCCTATAGATTCTTGTTTCGATTAGATTCTTGTTTGGGTTGCGGCAGTGTAGCCAATCTATGGCCATAAAAAAACCGCTCTTGAGCACAGTAAATTTGCCAAATTGACAACAATGGCTCAGCCAGGCGGCCGATCTGACGCCTGAGTAACAGACATCGCGCAGCAAAATATCTATAATGGGAGTTAAATTTTTGATCCTGCTAACTTTTTTGGTCATGCAAGCATGCAACATCTAACCGTGGCTCTGGTGGTTGAAGATCAGGGCAAGTACCTCATGGTGCAAGAAGACAAAGCACAGGGTCTGGTTTGGAACCAACCAGCAGGCCATGTGGAAAACGGCGAAAGCCTAACCGCTGCCGCCCAGCGCGAATGCTTGGAAGAAACCGGCCATCAAGTCGAGCTGCTGCATCTGATTGGCCTGTACAGCTATCTAGCAGCCAATGGCCAAACCTATTGCCGCGTCTGTTTTGCAGCCAAAAGTCTGGGGCAAATCAGCCATCAGCTGGACCCGGACATCGAGCGCACCGATTGGTTAAGCCTCGATGAACTCAACACTCTGCCCCTGCGCTCGCCTCTGGTGCTGGCCGCCATCGAGCACCATCAACAGCAGCAGGCCTACCCCTTGCAGATGATTCACAATTTTGGAGTCCCAGCATGAAACCACAGCAAAAAGTGATTGTCGGCATGTCCGGCGGAGTCGACAGCTCGGTCAGCGCCTATCTGCTCCTACAGCAAGGCTACCAGGTTGAAGGCCTGTTCATGAAAAACTGGGAAGAGGACGACGGCACCGAGTACTGCACCGCCAAAGAAGACCTGGCCGATGCTCAGGCGGTCTGCGACAAGCTGGGCATTCACCTGCATAAGGCCAACTTTGCCGCCGAGTACTGGGACAATGTTTTTGAGCACTTTT
Source organism: Saccharospirillaceae bacterium (assembly GCA_007116635.1). Lineage (GTDB taxonomy): Bacteria > Pseudomonadota > Gammaproteobacteria > Pseudomonadales > Natronospirillaceae > SKIB01. The sequence goes on along the minus strand of SKIB01000070.1, from coordinate 17,170 downwards.
TGGCTGAATATTCGGCCGGTCGTACCCCCAACCCCGACATTCTCTGTAACCGTGAAATCAAATTCCGTGCTTTTTTGGATTATGCCCTGAGCCTAGGAGCAGACTGGATTGCTACAGGCCATTATTGCCGCCGCGGTGAGTTTCAACAGCGCGCCGCCCTGCTGCGTGGCCTAGACGACAACAAAGACCAGAGCTATTTTTTGCATGCTGTCGGCCATCAAGCCCTAAGTAAAACCCTATTTCCTGTTGGCGAACTGGCAAAGCCTGAAGTACGAGCCATTGCCGAGCGGTTAGGTCTGGCCACGGCGCGCAAAAAAGACTCTACCGGCATTTGCTTCATTGGCGAGCGACGCTTTCGTGACTTCTTGCAGCAGTACCTACCGGCTCAGCCTGGCGACATGGTCACCCCTGAAGGCGAACTCATGGGCCGCCACCAGGGCCTGATGTATTACACCCTGGGTCAGCGCCAGGGTCTTGGCATTGGCGGCACTCGCAACCACGGCACGGATCCCTGGTTTGTGGCCGACAAAGATCTGAGCAACAACCAATTGATCGTGGTTCAGGGCGAGCATCCGCTGCTGTACCGCAACGCCATGCGCATCAGCCAACCCTTTTGGATCAGTGACCAAGCGCCAGCCAGCAACCAACTGCTCTGTAAGCACCGTTACCGCCAGCCCGACCAAGCCTGCCAATTGCATCAGGACGATCAGGGTTACTGGCTCAGCTTTAGTCAGCCTCAGCGCGCCATGACACCTGGGCAATCGGCGGTTTTTTATCAGGGCGAGGTATGCCTGGGCGGCGCCATTATTGAACAGACCTTTAATTGGGAGGACGCATGAGTTTAGCCGATCAATGCCTAGCCCTGGCTGGCTGTATGCAGGCTGCCCAGCTGGTTGACCGCTTGGCCACGGGCAAAGAATTTGACCCTGGGTTGCTGTCCTTAGCGGTGGAAAGCACCCTCAATACCAACCCCGAGTCCACAGAGCAACTCTATCAGGGCGCAAGCTCATTGCGTGAAGGCTTGGTCGCCTTGCGCGCGCTACTGAACAAAAACCAAGGTCAACTCAGCCAACACAGCCTGCGTTATTTTGTCAGTCTGCTGCATTTATCGGCGCGGCTGCGCAAAAATGACCAAGCCCTAGAGCGCCTAGGCCAAGAGCTGCAAAAGGTACAGCGCCAGCTTAACTACTTTGAACAGAGCCAGCACCCCAGTCTGATCGGCGGCCTGGCTGAGGCCTATCAGAACAGCATCAGCCCCCTGGGTCATCGCATTCAGGTAATTGGTGACCCACAGCTGCTGCAACAACAGGCCAATGCCGACAAGATCCGCATGCTGCTGCTGTTTGGCATCCGTTCGGCCTATTTATGGCGGCAATTAGGCGGCAGCCAGTGGCAGCTGTTTTGGCGACGCAATGCCATGGCCAAGGCCTGCCAAGGCTGGCTTACTGGCAGCTAAGACCAGGCTTGTTCAACACAACCAAATTTCACAACAATAATATTGCTTATGATTGATAACGCATTTCAAACCTTTCTTGACCACCTTGCTGCAAGCAAAGCCCCGCAGTTCAAAAAGGGACTGGAGCATTGGCGAAAAGGCATACAAACTCAGCTCGAGCAACTAGCTATGCTAAGTTTTAAGAGGCAGAGATACGCCGAATGCAAACAGCTATATGACGCTTTTCTTAGCTTAAAAAAGTCTGTTAGCACACAGCATCTAATTAACTACAGCCTGTGTCTTAAGTACCTAAAACAACCAAAGCAGCAACTAGAGTTTCTCAAGAAAAAGACAAAACTATTTCCTGACAGCTATCAGCTGTGGTTCGCCTTAGGCAACGCACAAAAAGCTAATGCCCAGCCATTAGCTGCCAAAGAAAGTTATGCTCGAGCCTTAGCACTTAACCCTAAGAACATCGACCTGATGTACAGCAGCACAGGTTTATCTGGCTTCCGTATGCTGTCTGCAGATAGCATTGAACATTTGAAGAGCGTACTTGATGACCCTAAACAGCCCAATAAGCAAAAGTCCCTAGCAGCCTTCATTCTTGGCCACAAGCTAATCGAAGACCAACAAATAGAAAAAGGCTTTAGCAAAATTTGTTTGGCCAACCAACTACACCTACAAGATCACCCTTTACGCCTTCAATTTGACAATGAGCATTTGACCAAGCTCATTGAGCACTTCACCCGAGATTTTTTTAACCTGTGGCGTGATCAGCTGCCTCTTACCAACCAAAGCAGCAATGACCAGATCTTCATTATTGGCATGTCTCGTAGTGGTAAAACGTTAATAGAAAACATCCTCAATTTAAGCGCCGATATTCAGCCCGAACAAGAAAGTATGACCTTAACGCGCTTTGTTAGGCGGCACCTAGACAATAGACCCAAAGCAAACCTCAGTAAATTTATTAACAATCTGAATGCTAGTCATTTGGCTCAGCTGCAACAAGACTACCATCATAGTTTTGCTAGCTCGTCAAAGGTCTCAAGCTATACCATGCCTTGGAATATTACTGACCTTGGTTACGTTGGTTTACTAAACCCTGAGGCCAAAGTAATTTTCATTACAAGAGACCACCTTGATCTTGGTTTAGCCTGCTTTAATAAGGTCTATGCCATAGGTAACAGTTATGCCAGTGAACTGGGAGCCCTAGGTCAGCAAATTGCGCTCTATGAAAGGCTGATCCAACACTGGCAATGCAGCCTTCCAAATCCCTGTATGACCATAAGTTATGAAGAATTAGTAAAGAGCCCCTCAAAATGTGCACAGCAGCTCTTCCAGTTCTGCCAACTTAAATCGGATCTAACTCTACTGAATCAGAAACTGGAACAGGCGACAAAGATCAGTGGCAACTTTAGTCAATCCCAGGATTTTTTAACCAAAATTACAGATAAACATATCGGCATCAGCGAACAGTTTCGACCATGGCTAGAACCATTGATCAAGAGCTACCATCAATGCTGGCAAACTTTTAGCTAAAAATGATTCATTATTTAAATATGCTTTAAACCCATAGATTGCTTGAACAATCCAAATGAGGTCTAACAGCGTAAACTCACAAAATCCTTAAAGGACCCATCATGAAACAAATAAACCCCTTAACCATTGGCACTCAGGTGCCCAACACTGAACTTCTCAACCAAGATCAACAGCCAGTTAAGCTTAGTGATTACCTTGGTCAAAAGGTGCTTCTATACTTCTATCCCAAAGCCATGACACCGGGTTGTACCACTCAGGCCTGCGGCCTGCGCGACAGCATGGCACAATACCATGCCGCCAACATCAAGGTGCTGGGTGTCAGCCCGGACCCAGCAACTCGCTTGGCGCGCTTCATTGAAAAAGAAGGCCTTAATTTCGATCTGCTTGCTGACCCTGATAACGAATTGGCCAATGCCTTTGGCGTTTGGGGTGAGAAGAAGTTCATGGGCAAAACCTATGAGGGCATCCATCGCATGAGTTTCCTCATCGATGAACAAGGCAAGGTCTTACATTGCATCACCAAAGTAAAAACCAAAAGCCATCATCAAGACGTTCTTGATCTTTTTTCGAGTTTAACTCGTTAGTGCGACTAACTACTCAAGAGGATACGACCATGGCTCTGGAATCTTTGACTCAAGATTACGCCAACATTTTGCAAACCCTGGGCGAGGATTTGTCTCGTGATGGCCTGCAAGATACACCCAAGCGCGCGGCCAAGGCCATGCAATTCCTGACTCAGGGCTATCAACAATCCCTTGATGATGTGGTCAATGGTGCCATTTTCGACAGCGACAACGATGAAATGGTGGTGGTTCAGGGCATCGAATTTTATTCCCTCTGCGAGCACCACATGCTGCCTTTTATTGGCAAGGCCCACATTGCTTATCTGCCACAGGGCAAGGTACTGGGCCTGTCCAAATTTGCGCGTATCGTTGACATGTTTGCCCGTCGGCTGCAAATCCAAGAAGGCCTTACCAAGCAGGTCGCCCAAGCGGTGCAAGAGGTCACGGGCGCAGCTGGGGTTGGCGTAGTAATGGAAGCCAAGCACATGTGCATGATGATGCGCGGCGTGCAAAAGCAAAACAGCTGGATGACCACCTCAGTGATGCTGGGCGCCATGCGCAACAATCAGGCCACTCGCCATGAATTTTTAACCCTGATTCAAAGGAACAGCCAATGATTGTCGACAATCCTGAAGCCACCATCCGCATCAAGAACCTGCGCCTGAGAACCTACATTGGCATCAATGAAGACGAAATCCGTAATCGCCAAGATGTGATCATCAATGCCACCATTAGTTTTGACGGCAGTGATGCCTTTGATGCCATGGAGATTGACCGCACCCTGAATTACCGCACCATCACCAAGGACATCATTGCCTTTGTTGAAGAAAACCGCTTCATGTTATTGGAAAAGATGACCCATGATGTCCTAATGCGCATCATGGCTTATGAAGATGTCAGGGCTGCTGAAGTGGAGATCGACAAACCCTATGCCCTACGCTTTTCAGATTCGGTTTCTATTTGTCTGTCTGCCACCAGGCAATAATCATCCGTTGTTTTATTGATCCATGACAAGGCAACTTTAGCTCAGCTTGCCATACTAGCCCTGCAGTCTGGTGTGGCAGCTCTCGCAAGTGTTCTGCTTTGGGGGTTGGTTATGGTTGGCAGAGCGCCTGGGTTAGGGCGCTGTCATACCAGCTGCGATTTCATTACCTTTGTCACTTTCTTCATCCTCTGATTATCCCTAAAATGCCAAGCTCATTCATTGAGTCAGGGATACTTCATGCAGATCCAATGTCACGGCATTGTCAAAGACTATCATCAAATTCGTGCCGTTAATCAGGTTTCATTCACTGCCGATGCCGGCCAGATTACCGCTCTTTTAGGGCCAAATGGCGCAGGCAAGTCCTCACTGATGCGCATGCTGATTGGCCTAACCCTGCCGGATCAGGGGACCATTGAGGTTCAGTGGCAAGAGCAACAACATTCGGCCTTACCGCCGGCCTGCTTTGCCTACCTGCCTGAGGATCGCGGCCTGTATCAGGATCGCAGTGTTGAGCAGAACCTTGCCTACATCGCCAAGCTACGCGGGCTGGATACCGGCCGCTATCAACAGCAAATGACTCATTGGCTGGAGCGGCTGGAATTGGCCGACAAGCGCAAATTAAAGCTCAGTGAGCTGTCTAAGGGCAATCAGCAAAAAGTGCAGCTCTGCTCCTGTCTACTGGGTGAACCCGACTGCCTGATTTTGGATGAGCCCTTTTCCGGTCTGGATCCAGTGAATCAAGAGCTGGTGGTGGCCTTGCTGCAAGAATACCGCGCTAAGGGCAAGCTGATTCTACTCAGCGCCCACCAAATGGCCCTGATTGAACGACTGGCCGATCGCATCATCCTGATGCAACAGGGCAAGACCCTAGGCCAGGGCCCGCTAACCGACATCCGGGAGCAGCTTGGCGACCAACAGCAGCTAGAGGTGCATTGGCAACAGCCGCCACAGGCTCAGGCCTGGCAAGGGTTTTTAACTCTGTATCCCACTGCCCAATTGCAGCAAAACTGCCTGCAACTCAGTATCCAGCCTGACTGCGACCTCAACCAACTCTTAACTCAGGTGTTACAACTGGGGCAAATTCAGCACTGGCAACTTGAGCACAGCAGCCTGCACCAACTCTATCTCAAAGCCGTCAACAGCCAGGAGGCAGCATGAAACTCTGGACAGTCTGTAAATTTGAATTTTCTCGTTTCTTTAAATGGCAGCAAGAGTTGATCTCGCTTGGCTTGATCGTTTTTATCTATGGTTTCATGGCCGTATGGGGCTTGTTACAGCAACAGGACGATGAACAGCGCGTTCGCCAACTGGGTTGGCTCAGCGAACTACAGGCTCCCGAATTGGATGGGGTGCGCTGGCATCCCGTACAGGGAAACATCAGCGAGTTAGTGCAAAACTATGACCTGATCGTTGATTTAACGCCCAACAGCGTTCAGCTCTATCATCAGCAATCGCGTGACTGGCAGCAGGACATCGCGCGGCAAGTAGCCAACTGGTGGCAAGATCACCAGCTGCAAGCCATGGATCTACCCGAGCGAGCGCTGGAACTGGTGCAAAATCGCCCTAGCCTAATCTGGCAGCGCTTTAATGAGCAGGGTGAAGTGCAGGAGGATTCGCTGTTCAGTGCCGAAGACTTGGGATTCTTCGCCTTAATTTTGGTGGGCATTGGTGCCTTTACCAGCTTTGCCTATCTGCTGCAGTCCATTACCAGTGAAAAGCAACAGCGAGTGACCGAGCAGCTGCTAACCCTGATCGATGCCCAGACCTGGATCAGCGGCAAAATCCTCGGCATTGGCCTATTGGCGCTGAAAACCATGCTCACCACCAGCCTGATCCTACTGGCGGTGTTTCAAGCCATCTTCTTTTACTATGATGGCCAACTCCTCAGATTAGAGCTTTCTTGGGTGCTGCTACCCATGCTGCTGTTCATCCTGTTGGGCCTGTATTGGGTGATAGCCCTAATGGCGGGCTTGGCTAGTCTGGTAAACGACCCCAATCACAGCTCCAAATCGCTGTTGATGCTGATTCCCATGCTGCCCTTGCTGCTGAGCTTTAGCCTACTTAACAGCCTAGACGGCAACCTTGCCCTGTACAGCTCCATTGTGCCCATCACTTCCTATGCGGTCATGCCCTTGCGCTTGGCGGCAGGCGAGGCAAGCTGGGGCCAAGCCTTGCTGGCGCTGGCGCTGTTACTGCCTACCCTTTGGGCAATGCGCTGGCTGGCAGGCCGAATCTTCCAAGCGGGCATTCGCAGCTATGGCCGCGAGTTGGGATTCAGTGAACTGATGTATCAACTGACTCGCAAACAATCCTAGGCCTGCATCGAAGGAGAACCATCGCCCGCTTTGTCTGTTGCTTTAGGAGCGTAATGGCGACGCAGATAGGCAACCAGCGGCCTAGCCTGACGCAAGTCCGGTTGGGCCGAAGCCTGTTCCTGAGTCAATAAGCTCACCGCCACCGGCGCTCTAAGCAGCAGACTGAGCTCAGTACTGATATTGGCCATTAATACCACAGGGTCCAGATGCATGGGCTGATGCGCTGAAAAGTAATTATGCAAAAACAGTGGCGACAAAGTCTGACCCCGCACCACAGGCACTTGCAGCCACAGAATCCATTGCTGAGACTGGCCCAGGTAATGGGTCTCATAGCACCAATCACACCATACAAAGGCGTTGTTTTTGGGCTGGCAGCCCAGTTTGTGCATTTGCAACAAACTGGCTAGGTGCGGACTGCGACTTAAATAATGCAAATTGGACATGGCGGTCATCTTGGCCTCCTTCGGCACTGGCAATTCTTGGCTTACATGGCGTAACTCGATCAATCGGACACCCATGCAGCTTAAAAATTCCCAGCCCTTAAGACCAGATACAAAATGGTTAGCTATTGCCAGTCGTTAATTAGCCAGAAAAAAATTGATGAAAACCAAGCATTTACAAAAAAGACCACCAAAGGCCCTTAGTAAAGGGTAATGCAAAATCAGGGCGATTGAGTTTACAAGGGCTTAAGCAGCCTTTAAAAGGCTGCCACAGACCCTGAAAGGATGAGCAAAGCGCTACTGGCGTATGAGGCGTAAATTCTGCGCCCGAGCTTGATGGCTGGAACGCCAAGGGTTGATGTCCAGACCGCCACGGCGTAAGTAGCGGGCACTGACCGTTAACTGCTGCATACCACCCAAGCGCCAAAGATCGACAAAGATGCGCTCCACGCATTGCTCATGGAAGTCAGTGTGCTGGCGGAAGGACACCACATACTGCAGCAAGGCGGCTTGGTCCAACTCCTGACCCTGATAGTCAATGATTAGGGTTGCCCAATCGGGCTGCCCCGTTACCGGACAGTTGGACTTCAGCAGATGGCTGAACAACCGCTGCTCCACTTGCCGCTTGCCAAGCCTTAACAATTCAGGAGCTGGTTGATACTGACTGCAGCTGATGTCTAGATCATCAATGCAGTGACCAAGCAGCCTCTTGGGCAGAAGGTAGCCATCTGCCTGGCCTGGGGTAAGCAGCATCACGCCCACAGGTGCGCCTGCGGCCTTGCTTAAATCTTGCACCAGCAGCTGCTCAACTTCACTCCAGCTGGCAAAGCATTGCTGGTTGAGACTGTTGAGATACAGCTTAAAGGACTTGGATTCAATGATGTTGGGTGCAGCCAGGGGAATGCGAAACTCGGCCAAAGCCACCACAGGCTTACCCTTGGTGTTCAGCCAGCTCAGCTCAAAGGCCTGCCACAGGTCTTCACCAACAAAGGGCAGTTCCAGAGCGCTGTTTAAGCCCAGCTCTTGCCATTTAGGCAGGCGAGGCACAGGAAATAACAAGGCCGGATCATAGTGCTGCGGGTAAGCAGTGGCTTGCCCCAAAAGTAATTTATCGCTCATTGCTTCAACCCCTTACCAATGCTGAGTAGTCTTAAAGCCCAAAACCAGAACACACCTGCCAGTAGCGACAGCAGGGCCAGTGCCCAGAGCACTGGAATATCACTCACCCCATGCACGCCATAGCGAAAGGCATTGACCATATAAAGTATGGGGTTAGCCATAGCCAAAGATTGCCAAATACTGGGCAACAAAGTGATGGAGAAAAACACCCCGCCCAAATAGGTTAGAGGCGTCAGGACAAAGGTGGGTATGATGCTGATGTCATCGAACTTGCGAGCAAAGACACCATTGATCAACCCGGCCAAGGAAAACACCATGGCGGTGAGCAGTACCACCAGCAACATCACCGCCAAGGAATGCACCTGCAGGCTGGTAAAAAACAAGGACACCAGGGTCACGATGCCAGCCACGATCAAACCTCGCAGCATGCCACCACCGACAAAGCCAGCCAGAATCACCCAATTAGGCACGGGTGCTACCAGCATTTCTTCAATGCTGCGCTGAAACTTATTACTGAAAAAGCTAGAGGACACATTGCCATAGGAGTTGGTGATCACCGACATCATGATCAAACCAGGGACGATGAAGCTCATGTAGTCCAAGCCGCCCATGGTGCCGATGCGACTGCCAATCAGGTTACCAAAAATGATGAAGTACAGCAGCATGGTGATGGCCGGTGGCAGCAGGGTCTGCGGCCAAATACGAGTAAAACGGGTGATTTCTTTGCTGACAATGGTGGCAAACATCACCCAATAGGGATGCTGAATCATGGGTTAGACCTCGGAGGTTGGGCGACTGCCAGTGGATTGACCTGTAACGGCTTTGGCCTTGGATTGTTGGGCCTTGGGTTGTTGGGCCTTGGGTTGTTGCACCAGCTGCATGAATAGCTCTTCGAGTCGGTTGCTTTGCGGACGGATGCTTTGCACCCTAATGCCGTGCTGCTGCAGCGACGCCATTACCTGAGCCAAATCGGCACCCTTGGGCAATTGCAAACTGAAACTGGTGGCCGATAGCGCCTGCAGCTGCACCTCGGGCAGCATGGGCAGATGATCCAAGGTCGCGAAGCTGTCTAACACAAAGGTGGTTTGCTCCATTTGCGACAGCAGCGCCTTGGTACTGGTGTTGGCAATGATTTCACCCTTCTGAATGATGGCCAGGTTGGGGCACAGGTTTTCTGCTTCTTCCAAATAATGAGTGGTCAAAATGATACTGGTGCCCTGCTGATTAAGCTCGCGCATGAATTGCCACATCGAACGGCGAATTTCAATGTCGACCCCGGCGGTTGGCTCGTCCAAAATGATCAGCTTGGGCTGATGAATCAGGGCTCTGGCGATCATCAAGCGACGCTTCATGCCGCCAGACAACTGACGAGCCTGACTGTCGCGCTTATCCCATAAATCGAGCGCTTTAAGCAGGGTCTCCAGTTGCGGGCGCACCTGTCGCCTGCTTAGGCCATAGTAACCCGCTTGGTTGTAGATGATGTCATCCACCTTTTCAAACTGGTTGAAATTAAATTCTTGCGGCACCACGCCCAATAAGCGACGCACGGCCTGAGGGTCTTGATCCAAATCCCGCCCCATGACCCGCACCTGACCTGAGGTTTTACGCACCAGGCCACAGAGAATACCAAGGGTGGTGGACTTACCAGCACCATTTGGCCCCAGCAAGGCAAAAAAATCTCCCTCTGCTATGCTAAAGCTGATGTCTTTGAGAGCAACAAAGCCGTTATCGTAGGTTTTGTTGAGGTTTTTGATCTCAATGGCGTGCATGCCAAGCTCCAATGGTGGCTGTAGTGCGTATGATGCAGGTAGATTTGCAAAATTCAAGGCAGGTTCAATGAAAATATTAATTACTGGTGGTTCGGGGTTCTTGGGATCGGCACTGCGACAAGCCTTGCCGCAGCATCAATGGGCAGTATTCAGCAGGCAAGCCAGACCTGAGGCCGGCTGGTTTAACCAGCTGCAACAGGCGGTTAGCTGGCAACCGGAACTGATCATTAACCTAGCAGGTGAAAGCCTGTTCAGCCATCGTTGGACGGCCAAGCGCTGGCAAGCCATTGAGGAAAGCCGCATCGGCTTGACCCAAGAGCTGTTTAGACTCTGCCAACAACAGCCCCCTAAACGACTCATTTCTGGTTCAGCCATTGGCTTTTATGGCGAGGGCGGGGAGCAACTGTTGACCGAGCACAGTGCCGCCGGCAGTGACCAATCCAGCCTACTCTGCCAACAGTGGGAGCAGGCCGCGTTGCAATTTCGTCAGTTAGGCACTGAGGTGTGTTGCGTGCGAACCGGCCTGGTGATGTCGGCCAAGGGCGGAGCCCTGCAGCCACTGTTGCCTCTGTTCAAGCTGGGCATGGGCGGCCCTCTGGGCCTTGGCAAGCACTATTGGAGCTGGATCAGCCTCGCGGACTGGCTGGCGGCCATGAGGTTCCTGATCGAACAACCCGAGCTAAAGCCAGCCTATAATTTTACCGCGCCCGAACCGCTGCAGCAAAAAGAATTTGCCCGCATTCTTGGCCAAGCCTTAAAGCGGCCAAGCTTTCTGCCCACCCCAAGTCCAGCCCTGTACCTGAGCATGGGTGCAGACCGCGCCAAGCTGTTGCTCTGCAGTCAGCGAGTCCTACCGCAAGCCTTACTGGAGCAAGGTTTTCGATTTCAACACCCCAGTTGGCAGCTGGGCGTGTACAGCGCGTTAGCGCGGGAATGAACAGCGCCAGCCAAGTTTGGGCCTTAAGTTAAGGGCTATTTGAACTGCTGTTATGACCAAGAAATTCCATCTGTCGGAACTAACTAACTGGGAAAGTCACTGTCTAGCAATTGATTGGACTCCAGTCGTTCTTGATAGCTCTCCACTCGCTCGACTGCCAGATCGGTGCGATTAAACTGCGCTACGTGAAACAGGGCTTCGCCTTCATGCACCAGTGGCAGATACAGCATGCCAATAATAATACCACCAACTTTGGTACGCACTTCTTGTTCGTCCGTACCAAAGGGGTCACTGATGTAGCCCAGCAGCTCATCGCGCTGAACTCGCTGGCCCAGTTTTTTTAGACTGCGAAAGACACCACTGCGCGGAGCCCGCTGCCACGAACTGTTGCGTGCCATGATGGGGTCTTTAACTGGCTTGCTGGCTTTAGTGGGCAACATACCAAGGTGTTTCATCACCTGCAGGATGCCATGTACGCCACCACGGATGCTGATGTCGTCAAAACGCAGGGCCTCGCCCGCTTCGTAGACCAGAATAGGAATACCCAAGTCCTTAGCCGTCGCTCGCAGTGAACCGTCCCTAAGAGCAGAATTCAGGATCACCGGCGAACCAAAGGCCTTGGCCATGGCCAGAGTGACCTCATCGTCTAGATCGGCGCGAATCTGAGGCAAGTTTGCTCGGTGTACAGCACCAGTATGCAAGTCGATGCCATGAGTCACCAAGGGCAATATGTCTTGCGCGACCATTCTGGCTAGGCGTGCTGCAAGCGACCCCTGAGCACTGCCGGGAAAACTGCGATTTAGATCACGTCGGTCTGGCAAGTAGCGACTTTGCTGCAAAAAACCATAAAGGTTAACGATTGGCGCAGCGATCAAGCTGCCGCGTAAACGCTGCAATTGTGGCAACTGTAATAGCCTACGAATGATTTCTACACCATTAAGTTCATCACCATGCACCGCTGCCGAGACAAAGAGCACCGGCCCTGCTCGCTTGCCGCAAATCACTTGCAAAGGCAACTCAGCAGGCATGTGGCTATAAAGACTACCCAGAGGGAGAGCTAGGGCTTTACGCTCACCGGCCAAGACTTGCTGCCCAGCAATTAACAAACCAGGGTTAGGAGCCATTAGCCCTTGCCCTTGGTTTGAGTTCGGCGACCGGACTCCTTAGTGCCTACGTTTTGCTCAATGAATTGAATGATCATATCGGCTATATCTTTACCTGAAGCAGACTCAATGCCTTCAAGACCAGGAGAAGAGTTTACCTCCATCACTACCGGGCCATGATTAGAGCGTAATAGATCCACACCACAAACATTCAAGCCCATCACCCGCGCCGCACGGATGGCTACCGAGCGCTCCTCAGGGGTAATGCGGCATAGACTGGCACTGCCGCCTCGATGCAAGTTAGAGCGAAATTCACCCTCTTTGGCTTGGCGCTTCATGGCTGCCACAACTTTACCACCTACCACAAAGGCACGAATATCCGCCCCCTTAGCCTCCTTAATAAATTCTTGCACTAGGATGTGTTGCTTCATGCCCATAAAGGCCTGAATCACACTTTCAGCAGCACCCTGAGTTTCCGCTAACACCACGCCAATGCCTTGGGTACCCTCAAGCAGTTTAATCACTGCTGGCGCGCCACCAACAATACCCAGCAAGTCTTGAATGTCGTCTGGCGAATGGGCAAAGCCCGTAACCGGCAAACCAATGCCCTTGCGTGATAGCAGCTGTAAACTGCGTAACTTGTCACGCGAACGACTGATGGCCACGGATTCATTAAGGGGGTAGACATTCATCATTTCGAACTGGCGCAGCACTGCGGTGCCATAAAAAGTGATGGAGGCACCGATGCGAGGAATGACCGCATCAAAGTCTTCCAAAATCTCGCCACGGTAATGTATTTGCGGATTATGAGCCGTGATGTTCATGTAACAGCGCAGGGCATCAATCACCCTCACCTGATGACCACGAGCCTCGGCAGCGGCTACCAGCCTGCGAGTCGAATAGAGTTTGGCGTTGCGGGATAGAATCGCAATTTTCATGCAGTGCTCTCTTGCCAGGGCTGTAAATAAGATGTCGACGAATTAACTAAAAAAGAATACTGCTTCAATGCTTGCCGCCCAAGCAACATGCGAAATTTCATGCTATCACGGTTGGTCAATGACATGTCTATTGGATAAGAGAATGGCCCAAGACGCAACAGAGTGCGAATGAAAAATCGCTGCGAACGGTGACCGCCTGAATCGGTCACCATGCGCTGATCCACCACCCGAGCCTCGCACCATTGCTGCAATTGAGTATTACCCTGCACAGGATGAATGGCAAAACGCACCCAGGGTTCTCCCTGCTGCACAAAGGGCTGTACCTCAAAGGCATGTAAGGCCGAGGTTCGGGCACCAGTATCCACCTTGCATTTGATGCGTGCCAGGCCTAACTCAGGCAAGGCAACCCACTCACGCCAACCCACCATTTGCATTCGTTATCTCCTGTTCACTGACTGATCCAGCACTGAACCAAGCTGCTTTGAGCACTATGCCCATATGACCACTATACCCATATGACCACATTGCCCCAATGACCACTTACGTCAGCCGTCTTGAGTCACCGATCAAAGGAGCGGCATTGTAGGCCTTTCAATCACAAACACCAGCCTGTTTATTTGTCCGAATCCAGTGTAGCGCAAATTAACTCACCTGGCTGACGCCAGTCACCGGGCAGCCATTCCAGGCGACCCGTTTTAACCACTTGGCGGCGAATACCGGGCGTTGGCGCCAGCAAAAATAGATCACCGTTACGACCAAGCAGCTGGCTGGGCACACCCCAGGCTTTGCACAGCTCGGCATGAGCCTGCAAATGCACGGGCTCACCGTGCACCGGCACGGCAATCTGCGGCTGCACCCATTGGTACATCAGCTGCAACTCATCCTGACAGGGATGACCACTGGCATGAATGGGCATCGAGGCGGTATCGGTGTCCACCACCTCTACCCCCTTGGCTTGCAGGGCTTTAAGCAGGCTGGTTACGGCCTCTTCGTTGCCTGGAATGGTTTTCGAACTGAGAATCACGGTATCACCAGCCGCTAACTCCATGTCCTGATGACGGTCAAAGGCCAATTTGGCCAGTACGGCATTGGCCTCGCCCTGGCTGCCAGTGGCCAGTACCAGCGTGGCATGCTCAGGCAAATAGCCCAAATGCTCATTAGGCACAAAGGGCCCTTCTTGCCAATGGCCAGTGGCTCTGGCGGCCTGCAGCATGGCGCTCAAGGAACGACCGAGCAGGGCCACTTGGCGGTCATAGGCCAGGGCAATGCGATAGACGCTGGCCACTCGGGCCAGATTACTGGCAAAACAACTGACCACCACCCTGCCCTTGGCTTTGGCAATGTAATGCTCAAGACCAGCCAACAACTCACCCTCACTGATCGAATGACCAGGCAAGGTAGCATTGGTGCTGTCACATACCATGGCAGTGACTTTCTTGTTGGCCAGTGCCTGATAACGCTGCGGCTGGTAGGGCGCACCCAAGATGGGCTGCGGATCCAGCTTCCAATCGGCGGTATGGAATACCCGACCCGCAGGGCATTCAATCAGCAGGCCAAAGGCCTCTGGAATGGAATGGGTCAGGGGTACCCAATGCAGGAGGAAATGCCCTAACTGCAAGGGCTGCTTTGGATCTACCTCAATAATGGGCACCTGGTCGATTAGCTTCAGGTCGCGCAATTTGCGCCGTAGAATCTGCGCCGCAAAGGGTGTGCAATAGACCGGACAGAGCAACAGGGGCCAGAGGTAAGGTACGGCTCCGATGTGATCCTCATGGCCATGGGTAATAACTATGCCTTGCAATTGTTGTCGACGGCTGGCAATAAAGTCCGGATCGGCCATTAAAATTCTGTTGGGCTGGCCTGGCTGATTTTTGCCAAAGGTCACGCCGCAATCCACCATCAACCATTGTTGGTCATGGCCATACAGATTGAGGTTCATGCCGATTTCGCCGCAGCCGCCCAAAGGCAGTAGCCAGAGCTCATTGTGATTTGCTTG
This sequence comes from Saccharospirillaceae bacterium, assembly GCA_007116635.1. Lineage (GTDB taxonomy): Bacteria > Pseudomonadota > Gammaproteobacteria > Pseudomonadales > Natronospirillaceae > SKIB01. The sequence continues at coordinate 2,028 of SKIB01000070.1, read as the reverse complement.
CATGTAACTACCCTATCTTAAAAATACCACTATAACAGCTATGCTCGTAACATAAAGTAACTGGATGCTCAATGACCACACTTAGTCGCTGCTGGGCTTGTTTCAGCTACCCTGCGTGTGTTTCCGTCACCCCTGCGTGTTTCCGTCACCCTGCGTGTGCTTCCGTCAACCTGCGCGAAGTCGCAGGGTCTCTCACTGACTCCACAGGCTGCGCCAGCCCTGCTGCGGTTGCTGCCTTGTGGCCTCTGGCGAGCATTCGCGGCGCGCTGCTTTTTATGTAGACCCTGCGACTGCGCGCAGGGTGACAGGCCGCCAACAGCGCTTGCGCCATCCATGGGCATTCGCATCCGCACATCCCTGTGCTCCTGACGCCGCCGACGGCCACAAGCCAGCACCCACTTGACGCTGGGCTGGCTGGAGCATTGTTGGTGACTCACTTAAAAGAGTGACGGCGCATCATAAGATCCTGCGACTGCGCGCAGGATGACAACAGCCTAGAACCAGCCCAAGGAGCGGGCTGGGAACTGGGATCGAGGGGTGTCGGCGGCCAGGGATGGACGCCGTCAAGCGGCCAGGACGGCGAATAGCGTCCCCGAGAGCCCAGTTGCCAGACCGGCGACAGGGCGGGAAACGGCAGTCCCGAGCGAGATCAGGAGATCCTGCGACTGGGCGCAGGATGACTTAATGAGCTAAAAATCGCGACGATAAAACCTCGCCAGCAGCAGGTGATACCACTCAGGATTGAGACGATAAATCCAATCCGCCAGCCTAACCTTAGCACCGCACAGACGAATGTCGTCTTGCTTACTGGCCAAGGCCTTGCACATGCTTTCGGCCATCTGCTGGGCACTTAAGCCATGAGCAATTTCAGCATCCAGCTTGCCATAGGCCGTACCATCACCTGTTAAGGCCGCCTTGGCAATGCCGGTGGCAATGAAGTCCGGACTGAGCAAACGGACACGCACTGGCTGGCCAACCAACTCTTGACGCAGGCTATCGACCCAACCGGTCAAGGCATGCTTGGCGGCACTGTAACCGGCGCGGCCAGGTGAGCCTAATCGCCCGGCCATGCTCGACACATAAACCAACTGGCTGGGCTGATCCTGCTGCAGCAGGTAAGGCAGCAATAAGCGCGACAGAATGGCAGGGGCGTGAAAGTTAATCCACATCAGCCGCTGTTCTACCTCAACCTGAGTTTGCAGCACAAAGCTGCGTTGACTTTGGCCAGCATTAAAAATGGCCATGCTAATGCCCTGCTGCACATAGGGCAGCAAGGCTTGCAGCAGCTGTTGGCGCTGCTCTGGCTGCTGCAAATCCAGCAGATCAAAGGCCAAGCATTGATGCTGGCCGGGCAGGCTGGCGGCCAGCTCAGCCAAAGCCTTGGGGTCACGGGCGCTGAGCAGCAAGGACTGCCCCTGGCGGGCGTATTGCTCAGCCAGGGCGCGGCCCAGGCCACCTGTGGCACCGGTCAACCACAGCCAACTCATGCCGGAGCGCCCTCCAGTGCTTTGCTCACCACCTCATAGAGATCGTTCGACAGTGGCTGCTGCGCCAAGTTCTTCAGTTGCGCCAGCATCAGCCCCTGATAGGGCTCAACCACTCGCCGCCAGCGGGTTAGAGCCGTCACCAAGCGTGCCGCCATTTGCGGGTTTTTACCGTCAATCAGCAACACCTGCTGCGCCAAGAAAGCATAGTTGGCCTGAGGCTCAAGATGAAAATTGCTGTTGGCGGCAAACTGCCCGAGCAGGCTACGCATCATGTTGGGGTTACTGGCGTCAAAGCTGAGCGATTGCAGCAAGGCTTGCACATCCACCAGACTGACTTGCTTGCAACCTGCCTGCACCGCCAACCAGAATTCCAACATCTGCTGATCCTGCTGCCAGTGCTGATAAAAATGCTGTTGCGCCAACTGGGCTTGATCCGCCTTGCCATGATCCAGCAGCAAGCGCAGCGCCATGGCCCGCTCGCTCTGGTTGTCGGCACGGTAATACAGCTGCTCGACCTCAGCCAACAACTCAGCATCCAGGG
>SKIB01000138.1 GCA_007116635.1 Saccharospirillaceae bacterium | reverse complement strand
TGCTGGTTAGATTAACAGTCTTTGATGCTGTATCATAATATCTGATAAACAAATCACAAGTGAAGATGTTACAGCCTGCCTTTATCAACAGCCCAGATCAACTACCCGCTACTCAGACGGCCCTTAGATCACCAGATGGTTTGCTGGCTGTGGGCGGTCAGGTCACTGTAGATTATTTGATCAACTTTTATCCCAAGGGGGTATACCCCTGTTACAGCGATCAAGAGCCTATTCTCTGGTGGACTCCTTGGCAACGCTGGGTATTATTTTCTAATGAGCTTAGAGTGAATCGCAGTTTAAAAAAAGCGCTACGCCGTCAGGATTGGCAACTAAACTGTAATCAAAACTTTGAACAAGTGCTAACAAACTGCGCCGCGCCCCGAAAACAAGCTACTGGACAATGGCTCAATACTGAATTGCAGCAAAGCATGTTGCAACTACATCAGCAGGGCCTAGCCCATAGCATTGAACTTTACCTAGAAGATCAGTTAGTAGGCGGGTTTTACGGTTTAAAATTCGGTGAGGTATTCTTTGGTGAGTCGATGTTCAGTCTTGTCTCAGATGCCAGCAAGGTGGCTTTGGCTATGTTTTGTTTGCATCAGCCAATTGGACCTATCAAGCTGATTGATTGTCAGCAACGCTCTAACCACTGCCTTGCCATGGGCGCACGCTGTTTAGCTAGACATGAGTTTGAACCCCTATTGCGCAAGTGGACTCTGCTATAAATCATGATGAAAATTCTTTTAACCGAACTGCATAGCTGTAGCTACCTAGCAGATAAACAAGCTCGAACAGGATTTGTGGATCCCGAGGTCAGTGTTAACCAGGAACTTTACCAGACCCTCAACAACCTTGGCTTTCGTCGTTCAGGGCCTCATTTTTATCGTCCAGAATGCCCTGGCTGTAACGCTTGCCAGTCCGTACGCATACCCATTCATCAGTTCAAGCCTAACCGTAATCAAAGACGCATCTATCAACGCAATGATGATCTGGACATAAAGCTAGTAAAAGCAGAGTTTCGTCCTGACAACTATCGTCTCTATGAAAACTACATTCGCACAAGACATGAAGATGGTGATATGTTTCCACCAAGCCCTGAACAATTTCGTGGCTTTTTGATTGAGGGCGGCATTCGTACTTTTCATCTTGAAATCCATCATCAGGGCCAGCTGATAGGCTGTGCTGTGACTGACCAACTTCAGGATGGATTATCAGCCATTTATACCTTTTTTGACCCACAACTTGAACAGCGCAGCCTTGGAACCTTTGCTATCATGGCGCAAGTTCAACTGTGCCGAGAATGGCAGTTACCCTACCTATATCTTGGATACTGGGTGCCTGGCAGCCAAAAAATGATGTACAAAACTAGGTTTAAACCCTTAGAAGTACTGAGGCATGGACAGTGGACTGCTCTAACCGATACTGATATTGAATTCCAAAACACTAATTTGCGCTAAATCTTTGCCTAATGGCGAAAAATCGTGCAAAATGCGCGCCCATAGTAATAAACAAAGGCTTACCTGAACTTATGGCGAAAGAAGATGTAATTGAACTGGATGGCGAAATCCTTGAGACTCTGCCCAACACTATGTTCCGTGTCAAACTGGAAAACGATCATGTGATTACCTGCCACATTTCCGGCAAGATGCGTAAAAACTACATCCGAATTCTGACTGGTGATAAAGTTCGGGTTGAGTTGACACCTTACGACCTAACCAAGGGTCGAATTGTTTATCGTCAGCGCTAAAATACAGGGATTTTAAGTCGAACAGTCAATAAAAAAGCCAGATTCAATCTGGCTTTTTTATTGAAGCTTACTTACTTCAGGCCGGCTGGCCCATGGGAGCAAACTCAAGCTGTAGCAGATCATCTTTAACGGTTACCATCACCTCTCCGCCACTGGACAGCCTACCGAATAAGATCTCATCTGCCATCGGACGCTTGATATGGTCCTGGATCAAACGCGCCATTGGGCGAGCGCCCATAAGAGCATCATAACCATGCTCGGCCAACCAGACTCTTGCCTCGGGGTCTACATGCAAGTGCACTGATTTACTATCTAGTTGCGCTTGTAACTCCACCAAAAATTTATCCACAACGCCAGCAATGACCTCCATATTGAGAGGTTGGAACTGAATGGTGGCATCCAGACGATTACGAAACTCCGGGGTAAACATTTTACGAATGGCTTCCATACCATCACTGGCGTGATTCTGAGTGACAAACCCCATACTACGACGGCTGGTATCCTGAGCACCAGCATTGGAGGTCATGATCAATATCACATTACGAAAGTCAGCCTTGCGGCCATTGTTATCAGTAAGGCTACCGTGGTCCATGACTTGCAGCAGAATGTTAAATACCTCTGGATGAGCCTTTTCGATTTCATCCAATAGCAGTACCGCATGAGGATGCTTGGTCACCGAGTCGGTCAACAATCCACCCTGATCATAACCTACATAGCCGGGAGGCGCGCCGATTAGGCGGCTTACGGTATGGCGCTCCATGTACTCAGACATATCAAAACGAAGTAATTCAATGCCCATGTTTTTAGCCAGCTGCTTGGTTACCTCTGTTTTACCAACTCCAGTTGGGCCAGCAAACAAAAAGCTTCCAATAGGCTGATCACCAGTCCTTAACCCAGCCCTGGCCAGCTTAATGGCCGAGCATAGAGTTGAGATGGCCTCATCCTGACCAAAAACTGTCATTTTTAAGTTTCGCTCAAGATTCGCAAGTACTGCTTTATCATCCTTACTAACCTGCCTTGGCGGAATGCGTGCAATGCTAGCTACCACCTTTTCGACATCGTTTAGGCCAATGGTCTTCTTACGTTTGTGTGCTGGTTGCAGCTTCTGAGCAGCACCAGCCTCATCAATAACATCAATGGCTTTATCAGGCAGGTGGCGATCAGAGATGTGACGCGCCGACAGCTCTGCTGCAGCTCGTAAGGCAGTATCGGTATAGCGCAGCCCATGATGTTGCTCAAAACGTGATTTAAGACCTTTCAAAATGTGGTAGGTATCATCAACACTGGGCTCAAGCACATCGACTTTCTGAAAACGACGCGTGAGAGCACTGTCTTTTTCAAAGATGCCACGAAACTCCTGGAATGTAGTTGAGCCAACACAGCGCAACTCCCCAGATGACAGCATGGGCTTCAGCAAGTTGGAGGCATCCATGACACCGCCAGATGCAGCACCTGCACCGATAATGGTGTGAATTTCATCAATGAACAAAATGGCCTGCTTGCGTTTCTTAAGCTCTGCTAAAACCGTCTTGAGTCGTTTTTCAAAGTCACCGCGATACTTAGTACCGGCCAACAACGCACCCATATCAAGGCTGAAGACCGTGGCCTCAGCAATGATCTCAGGCACTTGTTCATCAACAATACGCTTAGCCAAACCTTCCACAATGGCCGTTTTGCCAACCCCTGACTCACCCACCAATAATGGGTTATTTTTACGACGCCGAGATAGAATTTGAATTAAGCGATCGACTTCTTTGTCTCGACCTACCAAGGGGTCGATACGGCCTTTCTTGGCCTGTTGATTGAGATTGGTTGTGAATTGGTCCAGTTGAGAGGCTGACTCCTGACCAGGCTCTGCCATTTCTTCATCAAATTCTTGGCTGGACTCTTGTTCAGCATTTTTAGCAATGCCATGAGCCAAGTAATTAACCACATCAATGCGATTAATTTCTTGTAATTGCAAAATGTAAACGGCTCTGGTTTCTTGCTCGGAGAAGATGGCTACCAGAACATTTGCCCCTGTGACTTCACGACGACCTGATGATTGGACATGAAACACGGCTCGTTGCAGTACCCGCTGAAATCCCATGGTGGGCGAGGTTTCAATATCTGATCGGTTACTGTCAATCAAGGGTGTATGATTAGTTATGTATTTTTCAATATCCGTGCGAATAACCTTTAAGTCGGCACCACAGGCTTTGAGTGCATCAACCGCTGTATTTTCATCCAACAAGGCCAGCAATAGATGTTCGACCGTCATAAACTCATGACGAGCCTCTCGAGCACGACGAAAGGCTTCATTCAAAACTAGCTCCAATTCTTTGCTCAGCATAAGCGACCCCCTTCAGTCAGCTTGCTCAATTTGACTTAACAATGGGTGACCATTGTCCTGTGCAAACTGATTAACTTGCGTTGATTTGGTCTCCGCAATTTCTTTGCTATAAACGCCACAGATTCCTTTGCCCTTGGTATGAACAGCTAACATTACCTGTGTTGCTTGCTCTCGGTTCATAGCAAAAAACATGCTAAGGATCTCGACGACAAACTCCATAGGCGTGTAATCATCATTCAACAACACCACTTGATACATGCTAGGAGGCTTAATATCTGTGCGCTTAGCAACGGATACATTTAAATCCTCAGCATTATCATCTTCATGATTAGAGCTTAGTCTAAAATCGTTAAAAAGTGTCATCATGATACCAATTTAATGTTGAAGTAACCTTGCGGTGACTACATAGGGTTGTACGGACTGCCAATGGTACCAGTTTGAGGATTAAAAATTAATTTTCAATCCTCAAACGGGCCAGGGTCAGTAAATACCACCACTATCAATGCAAGCAAGCAGCTATTGGCAGTGCAGTCATTTTTGATTATGATGATTGAACGTTTGTAGGCAGCCAAGTCAGTGATGACAGGTAGTATGGATGCGCTCGAAGGAGCAAACGATAAAAAGTCTAATAAGCGCACGGAGTTACTAATGGCGGAAGGAAAAGTGAAATGGTTCAACAATGCTAAGGGTTACGGCTTTATCAACCTCGACAACAGCACTGATGACTACTTTGTACACTTCTCAAGCATTGATATGCAAGGCTATCGTAGCCTCAAAGCAGGCCAACGAGTTCAGTTTGAAACGCTTCCCACTGACAAAGGCATACATGCCATAAATGTTAGGCTAATCCACAAGCAAGAAGTCTCAAGCTCAAGTCATGACGAATGCCAAAGCTGGCAGCAAGAGGACTCTATAGCCTA
>SKIB01000002.1 GCA_007116635.1 Saccharospirillaceae bacterium | reverse complement strand
CGCCTTGGTGCGCAAGGTGCGTCGAGACTTTCTTGGCCACAGTTGGCTCACCCTGGCGGGTTGGCAGCAAGAAATACCCATTAGCCGTAGGCTGGCGGATCGATTTAAACAGATGTAGTCTATCTGCAATGGTGGTAGCTTGTAAGTGGCTAAAGAGCCTGCCAAGACACCCTGTTACTATTTGAAAGCCTAGTGCTTGGGTTACTTAGGTTGCTAAGCCTATTTAAAGGATTTGAATTAGGCCTAAGATTAATGCTGGCAAACAAGCTGGCATTGCCTTCAACAGCAAGAATGCTTTCCATATCAATGGAGCTGTTCCAAAAAAGATCCTGTTCGGCATATAGCAGAGCGAGTTTGGGTAACCTGATAGGGTTATTAGCTATGATGTTACCTCGGACAACTACGATAAGGTTAGGGTTGTTAGGTAGGGCGGTTGTATGAAGATCTAGGTCGCCATCAATAATCAACAAGTTGTCTGGAATGTTATCAAGATTAGCATGAACCATGTCAGAAGGTTTCAATGTCAGCCCTTTGGCAAAAATTTCACTCTTTTCTGCTCCAAAATATTGACTAAAAAAAGAGTCGCTTTCAGTTTCTCCTGTTATTTTGGTGCTTTCAGGAACACAGTTAGCAGATCCATCTACACCACAAAAGGATGCTCTATTCATGTTATCACGAGCCCACCCTGGCATCTGAGATTTAAGTTGGCAAGACTGTATGTCGTTTGTGCGTCGAGCTAAGCAATCGGGTAACTCATGTTCGTCAACATAGAACTCGAGGTTTTGCCACCCCCATGCAGGGTCACCAGTTGCATGAATAAGGCTGCCATAACTAATGCCGCTAGTTTTATTGGCATCAAAAAGAGTTGAACCCTGATTGTTGCTAATCTCTTGTGCGGTGCAGGGTGCACTTCCACAATAAAACGCCCGAACATCAGCGCCAGAAATGCTGTGAACGCTTTCCCGCACCGCAAAGATTGCCGGCAAGCTGGCTTCCAACTGGATAATCTCTCTCGTGAACACTGACCTCAAGACGCTTGAGCTGTTCGCTCCTTGGCCGATACTGGTAACACCGTATAGAGCAAGCCACTGATTAGATGGAGGTGGAGTTAAATTGGCTGCCGTCAGACCAGGCCTAGGCAAAAAGCAAAGAAAATGTGTCTGACTATAAAGTCTGACACCACTGCTTTGGTGGGCATGATAGTTGCTGAGCTCGGCAAGCTGTTCTTGCATTTGCTCAGGGTTGTGAGAGCAGCTGTGGCCAGGATCAAAAGTGCCAAAAAAACATAGGCCATCCACACAATTGTTAGCTTCGCTAAACAACGCTATTTGCTGGTTCAAGCGCTCTTCGGCTAGCCGCAGGCCCATTTCTGCCGCTTGAAAAGCGCGTTGATGATCGATCAAGGCGTTGTTGAATTGCAGGTTGTTACTAGACATACGAATGGCAGCCGTGCCTGCAATGCCAAGCAAAACAAGAAAAACCAAAGACAAAAGCAGGGTAGTACCCTGTTGAAACATTTTCATAGCGACCTCTGTGACTACTGTCAGTTTTTATTGTGCTTTTTTACAGTGTACGACAGATGTTAAATAGCGCAACTATGAAAATGATTACATTTTGCCCTTTTGTTCCACATTGCTGTGGTTATTGGCTGTTGGGCAATCATTGAAAACCACTGTCATTTTTAACCGCCCTTGCTAAACTAGCCTAAAGTAAGAGGAGAGCAACCAATGGCGATTAAGACCGTAGCCCTTGTGGCACACGACAATAAGAAACAAGAACTGGTGGAATGGGTGGGGGCTAACAAAACGCGCTTTGCTCAGCTTAAGCTCTATGCAACTGGCACCACGGGTCGTCTGCTGTCGGAAAGGTTGGAGCGTGATGACGTGACCATTTTGCTCAGTGGTCCCTTGGGTGGCGATCAACAGATTGGCGCCAAGATTGCCGAAGGCGAAATTGATTTGCTGGTGTTCTTCTGGGACCCTTTAGAGCCTCAGCCGCATGACCCTGACATCAAGGCTTTGTTGCGCATTGCCGCACTCTGGAACATACCTTTTGCCAGTAACCGTGCCACGGCGGAGTTCATCCTTACTTCGGCCTACATGACGGACGATCAACACCGACCACAGAAGCCCGATTTCAGCTATTACACTGGTCGTTCAACTCCTGCAGATCAAAATTAATCACGGAGTTGAGGGTCACTAGTGTCGTGTTAATACTGCCATGAATTAGGGCAGCCTTGAAAAATGATAGGTTACGAATTGGCGGCTGTGATGGGTTCCATGCGTGGCCGACCATTACCAATTAACACCAGTCGCCAGCCTTGAACGCCACTAGTGTGACTGGTCAGGCTGAACGAACTATTAATCAGGGTGCTTCTGGGGCTAACGCGCAATCGATGCCCTTGATTAAAGCGCAGATCCAAATTGGCTGCCAGTGGTCGGATGAGAATAATTTCATCCCCCCGTTCATGGTCTGGCCAATGATTGGCTCGCGCATCGGCTTGGCGAACAAAGAGTAAATAGCCATTGGGCCAGTGGCCTTGCCCACGGCCATCAAAGGCTCGGCATTGCAGCAGTGGCTGGGTAGAATTTAGTAACGCAGGCTGCGTTGAATTTTGCTGCGCTAACTGGGCGGCATCGAGTAGTGGACAAAACACCAGATCACGCTGTCTGCGTAGCGCCTCAGCTCGGGCAAACATCAAATCTTGCCGCATTTGCATGGCTTGAGTATTCAGGCGGTTCTGAGCCAGCTCACGGCCAAGCCATGGCGCAGCTCGGCTGGCAAGAATGGCCACAATAGCCAGGCAAACAACAAGCTCGATAAGTGTCAAGCCAGATGAAGTATGATTGAGATTGTTTAGTGCTTTCATGATACCCCTCCATGGACATAAACCCTGCATCCTACAAAGTCATATAGTACTCTAGTCCTGACTTGCGCTTTTGTCATGTCTCCTATAGTGTTAATTTATGATCTGTTTCACATTTTGGAGGCTGGCATGGGGCGGCAACAGGGTATTGGACTCATAGAAGTCATGATTGCTCTGCTTTTAACGGCCATTGGCGTGCTTGGTTTTTTAGCCATGCAAACTAAAGCCCTACGTGAAACTCAGGAAGCTTTTAATTACAGCCGTGCCAATTTATTGGCTAACGATCTATTTGAACGCATGCGTCTAAATATGGAGGTTGCTATGGCTGGAGGATATGCAATTAACTCGGAAGATTCGCCACCCAGTCTTCCAAGTTGTCAGCCCTGCACAGCACAGCAAATACGTGATAGAGATCTTGCTCAGTGGCTGCTGTATGTTGATCAACAATTACCAGATACAAGCGCTCAGGTCAGTTCGGTTTCTCAGACACTGGGTCCGGATATTATTCAAGTAGTGTTAAATCTTCGCAGTGAGAGTGATGGTCAGCAGGTCAGCTATAGTTTTCAAACTCGGTTTTAGGAGCAATCAATGAAACAACAGGGCTTAACTCTGGTCGAATTGATGATTTCCTTAGCTTTGGCCTTGGTCTTGACACTTGGCGTCATGACCCTGCTTACTACCAGTCAGCGCAGCTACCAAACTCAGCGTGAGCTGGCCCTGATTCAGGAAAATGCCGTTTTTGCACTAAATTTTTTGGCCGAACCCTTGCGAGAGGTGGGCTATGCTCGGGGCTGTGCTGCCAGCACCCCCTTTGGTAACGCCGTGCTCTGGCCCACTGGGACTCCTAATTTTAATCTGTTCACCAACAGCATACGCTCATGGCGTTCGGATCAGTTGCCAGCCGGAATGCAGCTTACGCCTCAACCCCTGCCTGGTAGACAAGTGCTGCAGATTCAAGGATTGGTGTCCAGCCAGGATTTGCGTGCAGCGGTCAGCACCCAAGGCAACAGTGCGCGGGTAGATTTGTTAAATTCCAATCATGGCGTGGTGGAGGGTGATCTCATGATGTTGATCACTGACAGCTGTGAGCAGATGACACTCTTTGTGGCCAAAAATGCTGGTGGCCATAATCAAGCGCATATTGTGATGAATACCGGCACGGTCAAGGATTCGCCTTTACAAAATTGCACCCGCCATCTGATGGGCAATTACGACTGCAGCAATCATGCCTCTGCTTCAAGCAATCAGGGCCTGCCCAATGAGGCGGATGTATTTCGTGTACGCAATGACCTGTATTTTGTTGCCAACTCAACCACTAGCGGTCAGCCATCCTTATTTCGTCATGACCTAGTACGGGACCAGACTCATGAGTTAGTACCTGGCGTGGACCTTTTGTTGCTGACCTATATGCTAGCGGGCAATGATACTTATAATGGTATGCGCCTAGCCAATCGTACAGCCGTTGCTGCACAGTTAGATGCCACAGACAATGATTTGCATTGGCAAGATGTCATAGGTGTAGAGCTGCATTATCGTATGTTGGGCTCATCTGATTCTGGCATCAGTCGTGAGTATCGACAGTTTGTAGCCATGCGTAATTTGCAAGCTCGGTAAAGCCATTAACCGTTGGTCGGCAAAAAACTGCCCTTTGGTTGTCGAGTCTTGCTGCTGGCGTTATGCTTGCGTAATCTAATAATATGCGAAATCGCCCACAATTTATGGGCCTGAGGAGACTAACGCATGCACAACGAATTCAGAGCGCCTCAGAGCGCTCGCCTAGCTCTGGGGTTTACCTTAATCGAACTAATGATCACCGTTGCCGTGCTGGGCATCATTGCCGCCATAGCAACACCCAGCTTCACCGCCATCATCGAACAAAATCGCACCAGCAAAGCGGCTAATGAGTTGGTGGGTCAGTTAAACCTGCTGCGCGCTGAGGCGCTGCGCAGGGGACAGTCAATTAGGCTTTGTGCTTATGATGCTGAGGAAGAGGAATGTGGAGGCAGCTCTTGGACTAACTACGTAGCAAAGTTAAACGCCGGTGAGGTTATCATGGCTCGTCAGCTGCCAAGAGGTGTTGATTTGACGTTTTCAGCAGGATCAGAGCTAAATATTAATCGTAATGGTACTGTATCCACGGGCTCGCTCACTATTCAGGTTAACCCCGGCAGCGGTGCTGGTAGTCGCTCACAGTGTATTAGTGTCATGGCCAGTG
>SKIB01000061.1 GCA_007116635.1 Saccharospirillaceae bacterium | reverse complement strand
AGGTAACAAATTTGGTCAGCCGCCAGCCAACAACTGACAAATTTGGTCACTTGCCAAGCCAAATGACTGATTGAACCGCCACTGTTAACTGCCATTTAAGGCCTTTCGACCACGGCCTTTGGTTGCCACAGGCTTGGCAGCTGTTTATAGTTAGGTCAAGAATAACAACTCCTTGGGACCCAAGATGACCCCCAAACTGACTGGCCTGGCCTTACGCTTTGTGGTTGATGGCTTGCTCAGCAATGAGCAGGCTGAGCAGGTATTGAATGAAGCACGCAAAAAGCAGCAGCCCTTTTTGCATTACTGTGTTGAACAACAACTAATAGACCCTAGCAAGGCAGCCATGGCGGCGGCAGATGAGTTTGGTCTGCCGCTGTTTGACCTTAACGCCATGGACCCAGAGCAACTGGCCAAGGAGTCCATTGAACGCAAGCTGGTGGAAAAGCATCGTATCATTCCTCTTTATAAGCGTGGCAAGAGGTTGATTCTGGGCGTATCCGACCCTTCCAACCCAGCAGTAGTGGATGAGATCAAGTTCGCCACTGGCCTGCAGATCGAACTCTTGGTGCTGGAGCACAACAAGGTTCAAGCCCTGATTGAAAAGCTGTACGACGACAGCAGTAAAATGCTGGCCGAGTTTAATGAGGACGAACTGGCCAATCTAGAGAATGTAAACAGTCAAGAAGAACAAAAAGCCGATCTAAATGACCCCAGCACTGAAGCGCCTGTGGTTAAGTTTGTTAACCAAATGCTGCTGACTGCTATTAAGCGCGGCGCTTCGGATCTGCACTTTGAACCCTACGAAAAAACCTACCGGGTACGCTTTAGGGTGGATGGCGTACTGGAAACCGTTAACAAGCCTCCTGTGGCTCTGGCGCCTAAGATCAGTGCCCGATTAAAGGTCATCAGCGGCATGGACATTGCCGAACGCCGTGTGCCCCAGGATGGCCGCATCAAGCTTAAAGTTTCGGCCAACAAATCCATTGACTTTCGGGTTAACACCCTGCCTACCCTGTGGGGTGAGAAAATCGTACTGCGTATTCTCGACGCCAGCGCCGCTAAGATGGGCATCGACAGCCTGGGCTACGAGCCTGAGCAAAAAGAGATGTACCTCAGCGCCCTGAGCAAGCCCCAGGGCATGATTCTGGTTACCGGGCCAACCGGCTCAGGTAAAACCGTGTCCCTTTATACTGGTCTCAACATCCTCAACACTGAGGGCGTGAATATCAGCACAGCCGAAGACCCGGTGGAAATTAACCTCGAGGGCATCAACCAGGTCAATGTGCGGCCCAAGGTGGGCTTGGACTTTGCTGAGGCGCTCAAGTCCTTCCTACGCCAAGACCCAGACATCATCATGGTCGGCGAGATTCGTGACCTGGAAACCGCCAGCATCGCCATCAAAGCAGCACAGACCGGACACATGGTAATGAGCACCTTGCACACCAACAGTGCCGGCGAGACCATTACCCGTTTGCTCAACATGGGGGTGCCCAGCTTTAACCTGGCAACCACAGTTAATCTGATCATCGCCCAGCGCCTAGCGCGCCGCCTGTGCAATCACTGTAAAAAGCCAGCCGACTACCCCAAAGAGGCCCTGCTCAAACAGGGCTTTACCGAGGCCATGCTGGCCAAGGGGCAGATTTTTGAACCTGTGGGCTGTGATAAATGCAACAACGGCTACAAAGGCCGAGTGGGTATCTATGAGGTGGTCAAGATTACCCCAGCGGTATCGCGCATCATTATGGAGGAGGGCAACGCCCTGCAACTTAATGAGCAGTTTGGCAAAGAGGGCTTTAATAGCCTGCGGCTCTCTGGCCTAGACAAGGTGGCCCAAGGGGTGACTAGCCTACAAGAGGTCAATCGGGTTACTATTGATTAATAACGCCATCATCTAGCACTATTCGCCTAATCATCGCCAGAGCCCTGCTCTGGCCAGCAAGAGAACAACCATGGCACAACCAACCGTGAAACGCACTGGCCGCGCAGCCAAGATCGAAGTGGACAAACGCTTTACCTACAAGGGTACAGACAGGCGCGGCAAACAGGTTAAGGGCGAGATCAGCGCTCTTAATTTACAAGCAGCCAAAATGCAGCTGAAAAAACAAGGCCTAGTCAAGGCCGTGGTTAAGCCCAAGGCCAAAGAGATTCGCATTCCCTTTTTGGAGAAGGGCGTCGGCAGTGAAGACATTACCCTGTTCTTACGCCAAATGGCGACCATGATGAAGGCTGGCGTCCCCCTGATTCAAGCCTTTGACCTGGTAGCAGATGGCCTGCCCAACCCCAAGATGCGTGAAGTGGTGCTTTTACTGCGTAATGAGGTGGCCAGTGGCGGCACCTTTGCTTCGGCTTTGCGCAGCCAGCCGCGCTACTTTGATGATTTGGTCTGCAACCTAGTGGACTCGGGTGAAAAGTCCGGCGCCTTGGAAACCATGCTCGACCGGGTGGCCCTGTACAAAGAAAAAAGCGAATCACTTAAAAGACGCATTAAAAGCGCCATGAAGTACCCCATTGTGGTACTGATCGTGGCCGCCATTGTCACCACCATTCTGATGGTCAAGGTGATTCCAGTGTTTGCCGAACTGTTTGAAGGCTTTGGCGCGGCCCTACCCGCCCCGACTCAGATTGCGGTCAATATGTCGAACTGGATGGTGGAGCATTGGTGGAAGATGCTGATTGGCATCGTGGCCTTTGTGGTGCTGTTCCGTGAGTCCTTAATTCGTTCGGTCAAGTTCCGCCATTTCATGCAGCGCCTGAGTCTGCGCTTGCCGGTCTTCGGCCCCATTCTGCACATGGCGGCGGTGGCGCGCTATGCCCGCACCCTGAGCACCACCTTCGCTGCCGGTGTGCCCTTGGTGGACGCGCTGGACAGCGCAGGCCGTGCCAGTGGCAACATCGTCTATGAAACCAGCATCCTCACGGTGCGTGACGAGGTGGCCGGGGGCACCGAGCTCAATGTGTCCATGCGTCACCAGAGCATGTTCCCGCCCATGCTGGTGCAGATGGTGGCCATTGGTGAAAGCTCAGGCGCACTGGACGACATGCTGGGCCGAGCCGCAGTGATCTATGAAGAAGAAGTAGACACCAAGGTAGACGGCCTGACCAGCATGATGGAGCCTTTGATCATGTCCTTCTTGGGCATAGTGGTGGGCGGTTTGGTGGTGTCCATGTATCTGCCCATCTTCCAGATGGGTAATGTGGTGGGCTAGGATGAATTTATTACTAACCCCAGAATGGCTACTGGCCATCAGCCTGATTCTTGGCCTGTGCGTTGGCAGCTTTTTGAATGTGGTGGCCTGGCGGCTGCCGAAAATGCTGGAGATGGGTTGGCAGCGTGAAGCGGCGGCTTATTTGCAGTTGCCTGAACCTGCGCATGAGCGCTTTAACCTCAGTTACCCCAGCTCGCACTGCCCCAAGTGCCAAACTCCGATTCGCCCTTGGCATAACATTCCCTTGCTGGGCTGGTTGATGCTGGTGGGCAAATGCGCCGCCTGTGGCCAGCGCATCAGCATGCGCTACCCCTTGGTGGAGATGACCACTGGCCTGCTTAGCCTGGCGGTGGTTTGGCTGCTGGGCGCCAGCCCGCAGAGCCTGCTGTACCTGCCCTTGGTGTGGGCACTGGTGGTGCTATTTTTGATCGATTTTGATACTCAGCTATTGCCGGACATCATCACCCTGCCGCTCATGTGGTTGGGCCTGCTGATTAGTTTACTGGGCCTTGGCCAGTTGGGCGTTAGCCTTAATGAGGCTCTGTGGGGCGCGATTCTGGGTTATGGCAGTCTGTGGTCGGTGTATTGGCTGTTCAAACTGGCCACCGGCAAAGAAGGCATGGGCTTTGGCGACTTTAAGCTCTTTGCTGCATTAGGTGCCTGGCTGGGTTGGCAGGCGCTGCCGATGGTGATTTTGCTCTCGGCGCTGGCCGGCGCGGTCATTGGTTTGATCCTGCAGCGGGTGCGCCAAGGCCAGCCCATGGCCTTTGGCCCCTTTTTGTGTGTCGCGGCCCTAATTTACCTGTTTTTTGGTGACGCCATCATGGCTTGGTATCTGGGCTTACTGTGACGGGCACAGGCTGGGTTCTGGGCCTGACTGGCGGCATCGCCAGCGGTAAAAGCACGGTCTGCCTTGCTTTTGCTCGGCTTGGGGTGAGCATGGTCGACACCGACCTGTTGGCGCGTGAGGTGGTGCAGCCGGGCCAGCCGGCTTGGCAGGGTTTGGTGGATCATTTTGGTGCAGAGGTCTTGCTGGCGGATCAGCAGCTTAACCGCCCCTGGCTGCGCCAGCGCATCTTTGATCAGCCCGAGCTGCGTAAACTGGTGGAGCAGCAAATTCACCCTAGAGTGCGCAGCCTGAGCTGGCAGCGCCTGGCCGATGCCCAGCAACAAAGCCCCTATGCCATTTTGGTTAGCCCGCTGCTGTTTGAAAGCCAAGAGCACCGCAAATGCCAGCGCACCCTGCTGATTACTCTGCAGCCTGCCGAGCAGCTCAGACGACTGTGCCAACGCGATGGTTGCAGCCCTGCCGAGGGGCAAAAAATCATCGACGCCCAGATGCCGCAGGCAGACAAAATCGCCCTGGCCGACGACATACTGGACAACAGCCAAACCAATGACGGCCAGATGGGCAGTGCTAGCCTAGCGGCCAGTGATAGCCTAACGGCCAGAGTTCAGGCACTGCATGAGCAGTATTTGCGCTTGGCCAGTGCCTGGCGAGGCTAAAATCCTGATTCACTCTTGAGCCCCACTAGCGCCATCAGTACCATAGGCTAAATTTTTCGCCCCTTAGCAGAGCAACGCCATGCCCAGCAGCTACCCCTGCCCCCAATGCAGCCGCCCTACCCTGTACAGCATCAGCAATCCCTTCCGCCCCTTTTGCAGCCAGCAGTGCCAGATTCTGGATCTGGGCGCCTGGGCCAGCCAGAGCCACCGCATTGAGGGCGATGCCCTTGGGGATGCAGAAGAAAGCCAGGGCGAGGATTGGCAAGCATGAAGCTGCCTGCCTTTGAGCCCTTGGCAGCAGAGGCAGTGCAAAGCCTGCTGCATAATGGCAGCCAGTATTTTGTGCTGATGCCCTGGTCGCAGACTCAATTTCAGATTGTTAAAAGCTACCGCGGCCGCCCGCGCAAAGACCTCAGTCAGTCCTTTTT
>SKIB01000015.1 GCA_007116635.1 Saccharospirillaceae bacterium | reverse complement strand
ATGGCCACACCACACTTTGGCGTGCGTTTAGAAGCCGATGCCCGTCAGTTCGAGAATGACACCGTTTATTATGGTGGTCTGGGCTTTATCTGGCGTAATCGCCCAGCGCAATGGGTTTCCACCGTGCGTGAAGAGGTTGAGGTTGAGCGTGTGGTTGAGGTCGAGGTGGAGCGCGTTGTTGAGGTAGAGGTAGAACGCATCGTTGAAGTTCTTGTTTACCCTGAAGAAGTATGTCGCGAGCTGGGCTCTTCACTTGAGGGCGTTAACTTCATGTTCAACTCCGCGGACCTAACCTCAGGTGGTAAAACACGCCTGGATCAATCGGTACGTATTTTACGCCAAAACCCAGACATCAATGTCATTGTTGCAGCCCATACGGATAACGTTGGTTCTCAGGAATATAACCTAGGGCTGTCTGATCGCCGAGCTGCCTCGGTAATGTCCTACTTGATCTCTCAGGGTGTGGATGCTAGCCGGTTGTCGAGTCGCGGCTATGGCATGTCTGATCCAATAGCCGACAACAGAACTGAAGCGGGTCGTGCTCTTAACCGTCGTGTTGAGCTGCGCCCAGTGCCAGAGATTGTTTGTGAATAAAGATTGAAAGCAAAAAGGCCGGGTTAACCGGCCTTTTTCGTTTTTGGCCAATAAAAAGCAAAAAAAAAGCACATCAAGTGCTTTTTTATAAATACTGGCTTAACGGCCTTCGAATAAATGAGGGTTGGCAAGGCGATAGGCTCTGAGTGCTCGTCTTGCCATTTCTACATCTCGGTATAGGCGAGCTCGCTCGCTCTTGTCGCCAGTACCATTTGGGTTTTCGCGAACGAATTCACGCTTGGCCTGTTCGGCTAGATCAATGTTTTCGAGTAAGCGTTCTAGTTCAGTCATGGTCGGCTCCTTAAAGTTTAAGGTTGCAAGCGAAGAGTCCTTAATAGCAAGTAGTCATTAAAGTGCATTGCTAACTACAAGCTAAGCTCTTTTCGCGGTATTTTGCAAGTATACGCTAGCTTAAAGGCTGCGGATTATGCCAGCTTTCGGCACGGTTGCCCAGATCTCATTGTTCAAAATTGACTATCTTTAGAACACTTTGTGCTCCTATACGGGATTTGTGGCACTGACAAGGCTGGAGGTGCTGGATAATTGCTGAACAAGTCTCTATAATTCGCGCCCCCTTCTTATTTGGCATACTAGGAAATTTGATGAGCGCCCATCTTTGCTTGGCATCGAGGATGATCATTGGTCATCAGCCCTTACCAGTACGTTTTTTTTATCGTGAGCAGCCGGCCCATGAAAATGACAGTGGTTTTCGTTTCTACAGTGGGTTAGAGACAGACGAGTATTTGGCCGAGCAGCAGTCTGCCTGCGTTGCACCCTTGTCTTTGTTGTCAAAGTTGCAGCCAGAAATTGCTGAACTTATCCATTGTTCTGAAGTGGGTTCGGTATGGGAATTTTGTGCGCTGAGTTCGAGCTGGCGGCCAGTATACGATTACCAAATTCCGGTAAATTGATGATGGCGCAATTTGATACTCAACGCTTTGCAGGCAGTCAAAGGCTTTATGGACAAGGACTGGTACAGCGTTTGGCCAGTCTGCATGTGATGGTGGTAGGTATTGGCGGCGTAGGCTCCTGGGTAGTGGAGGCTTTGGCTCGAACTGCGGTAGGCAAAATCAGCCTCATGGACATGGACGATCTTTGTATTAGTAACACCAATAGGCAGTTACCTGCGATGTTGGGGCAGTATGGCCGGCCAAAGGTGGAGGCCATGCGCGAGCGTGCGTTGAGTATTAACCCCAGCCTCGAGGTGCAGCCGATATTTGATTTCTTATCGCCTGAAAATCTCGACCGTTACCTTCAGCCCAAACCCGACTATGTTATCGATTGCATCGACTCCATCAAAACCAAGACCGCTCTGGTGGCCTATTGCCGGCGGCATAAAATCCCCTTGGTCTGTACCGGGGGGGCAGGGGGCAAAACCGACCCTACCCGAATCCGGGTCTGTGATTTAGCAGACAGCATTCAAGACCCCTTGGCTGCCAAATTGCGCAGCAAATTGCGCAAGGAACATGGCTTTGCCAAACAGGGCAAGAAAATGGGTGTGGACCTGGTGACTTCGGATCAGGCCATTATTTACCCACAAACAGATGGCTCGGTCTGCACGACTAAGCCGCAGACGACTTCAGTTGTGCGTTTGGATTGCGCTCAAGGCTTTGGTGCATCCATGATGGTCACGGCCAGTTTTGCCATGGCAGCCGTAAGTCAGATGATTACAAGGTTACAAACCCGATAGAACAGTCCAAATGCTTGAAAAATATACCCGAGACCTATTGGGAAATGGTCAGTCCATAGCGTATATTGACCAGATATAAATCTTTTTGGAGATGCTATGTTGGATGCTTTTTTCAGTGTCTTTAAGGCGTTAAATTCTGAGGACAACCCATGGCAAATTGCTTTCGCATTTGCTCTTGGCATGATCATTGGTTTGACGCCCTTTTTGAGTCTGCACAATGTTCTTATTCTGCTTCTTGCCTGCATGCTCAGAATTCATTTCGGCACCTTCATTGCTGGCTGGGTGGTGTTTTCTGCTTTTGCCTACATTTTTGATCCCTGGATGAATGCCTTGGGTGAGTCTTT
Source organism: Saccharospirillaceae bacterium (assembly GCA_007116635.1). Lineage (GTDB taxonomy): Bacteria > Pseudomonadota > Gammaproteobacteria > Pseudomonadales > Natronospirillaceae > SKIB01. The sequence continues at coordinate 14,987 of SKIB01000015.1, read as the reverse complement.
GTTGACCAGTCCAGGGTTGAGCTCTTTGTGGACAACACTCTATCAAATGCGCTGGCCACAGTTATTTCATTTTCATAACACCATGACTCTGGGCAGCTTGACCTTTGCTCTGCTGTGTTTTATTCCTGTTTTGTTGTTATCTAGGTGGCTGGTAGGCCGCTATCGACGCCATGTAATGGCTTGGTTAAACAGCCTCAAGCTGGTTCAGATCGTCAAAGCCAGCAAGATTGCCAGTACCATTGGCAAAATCAGCTCATTTAGGGGGTAGCAGATGTTTAAATGGATTCGTTGGCTTGGCCTAATCCCCTTTGCCATTATTATTGGGGCGGTGGCTCTATTCTTTCTATTTTTTTCAAATAATTTAATAAAATCGCAAATTGAAACTCATGCCACCCAGGCCAATGCCGCCAGTGTGGATGTGGCCAGTGTGCGCCTAACCCTACAGCCCATCGGCTTCGAAATTCGTAATATGCAAGTGGCTAACCCTGATGAGCCTATGCGCAACCTGATTGAGTTTGAGCGAGCTGCGGTGCAGGTTGATTTACTTGAGGTCTTGCTCGGCCGGGTAATTATTGAAGAAGTGAGCTTTACCGGCGTTAAGTACGATACTGAGCGTCGTAGTTCTGGTTTTATACCCGGTTTGACCGATCAAAGACCCGTTAAAGACCCTGATGCTCCGGCAGTGGTTCCTGCCCTAGGAACGCCCATGCCCACCTTGGAAGAGATTCTTGGTAGGCAACAACCCCTGTTGGTGGTTGAGCGCGCTGAAGCTTTGCAAGCTAGCTGGCAAAGTCAGCAGAAGGAACTGGAGAACAGAATCAATGCCTTGCCCGGTAGGGCCGAGATCGAGCAATATCAGCAGGAGATGCAGGCTTTAAGGGATCGTCCTCTGGATTCAATCGATAATGTGCGTTCAAGCTTGCAACAGCTAGACCAGGTTCAGCAGCAGGTAGTGGCTGACGGTCTAACCTTTGCACAGGCTAAAATTGCCCTTGATCAAGCTCTTAATGAGTTTGAGCAAGGTTTTCGTGAATTAGCATCGGCACCGGCTGAAGATTGGCAACGTATAGTGGCAGAGTTCAGCTTGGACGAACAAGGTTTGCGTAATGCTTTGGCTGTGATTTTTGGTCCCGAGGCTGAGGCAAAAATTGCTGAATTTGAGGAGCTATATCAGCAATTGCAATCCTATTTAGCCATGATTCCTGAGTCAGAGCCTGATCCTAATGAGCGGCAGAGGCTTGAGGGTCGTTTTGTCAGCTTCCCAGATCCCAACCCCAACCCCAGTTTTTTGTTAAAGCTGGCCGATTTTGATCTGCAGCTACCCATTGGTCAGTTTGCAGCTCGGTTGACAGAGTTGACCAATGATCAGAGCGTGCGGCAAATACCCACTCGCTTTGAGCTATCGGCTGTGTCAGATGAGTTTAGTGATCTGTTTATGGATGCTTTGTTTGATCGTCGCTCTGGCCGAGAGGATCGAATTTCCTTGAGCGCAGAGGGTTGGCAACTGCTTGGCCGGCAATTACTGTCTCAGCCTGACCTAGCCATTGAAATCAGTGATTCACTTGCCCAGCTCGGTAGCCAGTGGCGCCATGATGGTTTGGGCTGGCAATTCAATGCCGATCTTGAGTTGACCCAGTCGCGTCTGCAATCTCAGGGTACGGGTTTATGGCAGTCCATGGTTGCGGATGTTTTTAATGAGGTCACTGATGTTGACCTTCAGCTACGCATGGGTGGTGGGGCTTATTCTGGCTTTGAGTTGGATTCTAACCTTGACGACCTTCTGGCCAGTGCGGCACAAACTAAAATTGATCAGCAGATTGCAGAGTTAGAACATCGCTTCATGGCCGAGGTTAATGGTCAAAGAGCAGCACTAGAGCAGAGCTTAAGCCGAGAGCAAGACCGTTTGTTTGCCTATCGAGATCAATTTGAGCAAAGTCTAGCAGACTATCAGCAACAGGTTGAGGAGCAACTGCGTTTGATCGAGCAGGATATAAATGCAAGGCGTAACCAACTAGAGGATGCAGCAGATGCTCTGCTAAGAGAGCAACAAGAAAATCTTGATCGAGCTAGGCGAGAAGCAGAGGCGGAAGCTGAGCGCTTACGGCTTGAAGCAGAGGCGGAAGTAGAACGAGTGCGTCAAGAGGCACAGCTGGAGGCTGAGCGTCAAAGACAGCAAGCAGAAGAGCGGGCAAGGCAGGAAGCAGAGCAACGAGCAAGGGAGCTAGTACCTTCTGACTTGCCTAGAATACCCTTACCAGGCAGATAATTAATGGCTAATGTTCCGTTGAAATTAGATGTTACTTTAGAGGTTGAGGCCACTGATTCTTTAGTGGCTATTGATTTCTTATGTGACAACATCAATCTTTCTAAGTCCAGATTAAAGGCGACAATGAACTCTGGCGCGGTCTGGCTAGTCAGAAAGGGTCAGGCGCGTAAGCGGCTTCGTCGGGCCATGACTGATCTAAAACCAGGCGATATTTTAGAGATTTTCTATGACGAAGCCTTGTTGTCACAAAAAGTTGTCAAACCAACTCTGGTGGAGGACAACGAACTTTATTCCATTTGGTACAAGCCGCAAGGCTTGCTAAGTCAGGGGACGGACTGGGGCGATCAACATAGCCTCTTGCGTCAGGTCGAACTTCATTTTGCTGGGCGACGACGAGTTTTCTTAATTCATCGCTTGGACCGAGAAGCCAGAGGCTTGTTGTTGTTGGCCCATCATCCTCGATCTGCGGCCGCATTTTCAGAGCTTTTTGCCGGTGACCAGGTTGAAAAAACATACCGTATTGAGGTGTTAGGTAAGGTTGCTGAACCTGGTAGCCAGGGGGTCATTGATCAGCCGCTGGATTCAAAGGTTGCCATTACCAATTGGCAGATGCTGCACTTCGTAGAGCACACTAACCACAGCGTACTTGAGGTGACGTTGAAGACAGGACGATTACACCAAATTCGTCGTCATTTTGATTTTATTGGTCATCCTGTCATAGGTGACCCAAGGTATGGTAGGGGTAATAAGAATATCGAAGGCCTCAAGCTTGTAGCTATCGGCCTTGCATTTACTTGCCCTCTCACTAAAACCAGTAAAAGCTATAGCGCGGCAGACTTTGTTTGACGAGTGTTGGGCCTAAACACTAGGCCCAGCTACTAGCTTCAAGTTCCAGGCTCAATTACTAGGCTAACTCCACCAAAATTGACTTACGACCTTCATCAAAGTTCTTGATTTTAACCACAAGCTTGTCCCCAAGATGCAGGTTGTTTCCTTGCAAGTTGACACTTTGCATCAGGTTATCAACCTGGACCTGTTTTTTCTGTTTGAGCATTAAAAAGGCACGGAAACCGCAATGATTTAGCTGTACTTGAATGCCGCTATTATTAACCCCGACCATGGTTGCTTCGATGCTTTGCTTTTGGCCCTTTAGCCAGTCAAAAATCAGCCATTGCGTTGCTTCTTGCTCAAGTTTTCTTGCCCTTTGCATGGCATAGTTCAATTGGTCTAACAGCTCTTCATCAAGGGTTGGCAAAGGAAGTCCAGAGAGGCATTGATGAATTAATTGATGATTGATCAAGTCATTATATTTGCGGATAGGAGAGGTCACGGTGCTGTATCCAGCAAAGCCTAGGGGGAAGTGAGGTGCAACCTTAGTGCTAAAGCAAGTGCGGCTCATTAGCCTATTGATTAGCATTTGATTGTGAATTCCATGTTGATGCTTGCTGATTGTACGAATCAGTTGGCTAAAACCCGATAGCTGATCGAGACTATCGCAATTTATATCTAGTTCAGCCCAGTGTAACTGACTGAGTTGCTCAATGTCGGCAATCCGGTCTTCTCTGAGTCCAGGGTTAGTGGTGAAGATTCCAGTTTGCCTCTCCGCTAGCCATTGGGCACTGTGTTGATTGGTCAGAAGCATTAGCTCTTCGATGAACTTTTGTGCTTCATTACGTTCTACTACTTCAACCTCGGTGACGACTCCCTGGTCGTCGAGTCGTAGTTCATAGTCAGGGCGCTCCAGACCAATCAAAGCCTGTTGTTGGCGCTGCCGCTGTAGTACCTGGGTGAGTGCTCTGGCTGATCCTAGACTGTCAAGGCAGTCCTGTGGCAGATCGGCCAGGCTTTCAAGCTGCCCATCCATGAACAGGCTAACTTGGTCATAGTTGAGTCGAGCTCGACTACGAATTTTACTGGCAACTATGTCAAAGCTTTCGACCTTTCCTTTGGTATCCAGCTCAAATTGAAACACCAAGGCTAAGCGCTCCTCGCCTGCTGTTAATGAGCAGAGACCATGGCTAAGCTCGTCAGGAAGCATATTGATGGTATAACCAGGTAAATAAATGCTGTGCCCGATGCTAAGAGCGCGCTCTTTAAGCTCTGAATGCTGACCAATCAAGCTTGAAGGGTCGGCGATGGCCACCATGAGAGCAAAGCCCTGCTCCTTGGATTGGATGAATACTGCGTCATCCATGTCCAGGGTGTGGTCGCCATCAATGGTGACAAAGGGCAGGTGAGTCAGGTCGAGCCGTTTTTTTAGCTCATTTTCTAACTCAGCTTGTAATTGCTCTAGATTAAATGGGCAGTCGAACTGAGTTAGGCCCTCACGACTGGCTAAGTAATGTTGCAAGAGATGGCTTTGTTCTTCGTTGCCCAGTAACTCAAGGGCATCAACTCTGGCCTGCCTGCTGTCAAATGGATGTTTGCTAAGTTTGGCCTTGATCAATTGGCCTTCGGCTAGATCTGGGATTTTTTTACCAATCAGTAGCCAACGCTGGTAACCCTTGATATCAGGCTCAAGCCAGAGTTGCTGATGACGGCTCTGTACCCGACCATAAAGTAGATTGGTATGGTTGGTTATTAGGTTCTCAATCTCAGCTTGACTGCGCCCATCAGCGCTCTGAACGATGCTGAACTCAATTTCATCACCTGGTAACACCCTGTCCATTTGTTCGCTGGCAAGGTAGTAGCTATTTTGTTTGTCAAGGTCGACAAAGCCATGGCGACTACCAGAGGCGCGAACAATGCCTCGATACAGCTGTTTGTCTTCCTTAATGTTTTGTTTGAGGCTTTGTAAAGCCGCCAGTGCTTTGAGATCCAACATGTTATTTCGCTATCAGTTAATTTAGTTAACATTATAACGATATGGAGGGTCTAGTGAAATCATGGCCAGTCAAAGCTGGCCGGATTGCTTCGATATTTTTAAAAGCTTACTGTCGTGCTTGGATGGCAGTAATGGCAATGGTGTAGATGATGTCTTCGACCAACGCGCCGCGCGACAGGTCATTAACGGGTTTACGCAGACCTTGCAGCATGGGGCCAATGGACACTACCTGAGCTGAACGCTGTACCGCCTTGTAGGTGGTGTTGCCAGTATTCAAGTCAGGGAAGATAAAGACTGTAGCACGTCCAGCTACAGGGCTGCCTGGTGCCTTGCTGCGGGCAACAGAGTCAACGGATGCGGCATCGTATTGCAATGGGCCATCAACAATTAGGTCTGGGCGCTTTTGTTTAACCATTTCGGTTGCAGCTCTAACTTTTTCAACGTCCTGCCCTGAGCCAGAGACCCCTGTAGAGTATGAAATCATGGCTATGCGAGGATCAATGCCAAAGGCTTTGGCTGAATCACCAGACTGAATAGCAATATCAGCCAGCTCTTCAGCTGTTGGTACTGGATTAACGGCACAGTCGCCATACACCAAAACCTGATCTGGTAAGCACATGAAGAATACCGAAGAGACTAGGCTGGCATCTGCCTTGGTCTTGATGAGCTGTAAGGCAGGTCGAATGGTATTGGCGGTAGTATGAACAGCCCCGCTGACCAAGCCGTCTACTTCATCTAATGCCAGCATGACGGTGCCAAGCACAACTGTGTCTTCTAATTGTGCTTCAGCCATAGGCTCGGTTAAACCCTTGTGCTTACGCATATTTACCAAGGCTGGAACGTACTTGTGGCGGTGTTCGTTAGGATTTACCACTTCCATTGCTTCTGGTAATTCTAGGCCAAGGCTTTGCGCAATGTCTGAGATGGATTGACGTTCGCCGATCAACACCGGCTGAGCAATGCCTTGTTCATAGCAGGCAATTGCGGCTTGGATGGTACGGGGCTCGTCGCCCTCAGGCAGAACAATTCTTGCCTTGGCTTTACGAGCTTTGTCCACCAACATATGGCGAAAAGCAGGGGGAGACAAGCGTCGCTCTCTTGGTAGCCTGGCCCGTGCTGCTAACCAATAATCATCAAGGTCTGCTGCTACTGCATCCATCACCATTTCCCAGCGTTGCATGTCGTCTGCAGGCACTTCGGTGCTCATCTGGGTTAAGAACTGAGCAGTGGTCCAGGTGTTGTGGCGAATGTGCATCACTGGTAAGCCTGTATTAAGTGCTGAGCGGCACAGCTTGATAATACGTTCATCAAGATCGGCATCACCAGTGAGTACAATGCCAGCCAGGGGAACCCCGTTAAGTACTGCCATGCAGGCTGCCACGAAAATATCGTCACGATCACTGGGGCTGACTACCAAAGCACCCGCTTTTAATGTGTGAAGTAAATTTGGCACCGTACGAGCAGTCAGGGTTATGCTGTGTACACGACGCTCACTGATCTGACCGTCATTGACAATGCTGGCTTGCAAGTATCTGGCTACGTCCAACGTACGGGGTGCTATCAGGGCTGGATTCCAGCGAATAGCACCCAAGCACAAAAAACCAGGTTCGTTAAAGACCGGCAGTTTACGCATAATGCGGGCGCGATCAGGCTCATTGACTTCCAGTTCATCAGGCTCTTCACTGGCAATAAGAGACTGTGCCTCGGTCTGGGGAGCGCCAACCTTATTAATTATGCAGCCCAGTACGTGACTGGCACGCGGACCACCATAAAGGTTAGCAGTCATACGTATCCGCTCATCCAGTTGATAGGAGCGATCGTCATTCTTAGCGGCCACCAGAATGACTTCACTGCCAATAGCACGAGCAATCTCTTGGTTTAGACGCGTAATATAGGCCTCGCTGCGTAATGGTATCAAACCTTCAATTACCACAACATCTGCTTTTTCTGCACAAGCATTGTAGATGTCGATCACTTCTTCCAGGAGTTTGTCCATCTGGCCACTGGCAATGGCTTTTTTTGCCTCGGCTAGGCTGATGGGTGGCTTGGGCTGTTGGCCAATGGTTTTTTGAATTAGCGCATCTGCGGCATCGGTGTGGGCATTTGGGTTTAGGTTCTGAGCAATGGGTTTGCAAAAGGTAACATGTACCCCTAGGCGATCTAAGGCTCGAACCAAGCCAAGACATACCGATGTTAAGCCAGTATTGGGCGAGGTGGGTGCTAAGAAAAAACTTTGATGCATGAGAAGACCCTATTGTTGAACCAAAGACAAACTTTGGCTGGCGATTTGCCACTCTTCATTAGTGGTGATGACCGCAATCTGCACTCGGCTATCGGCTTGATGTATTAGGTGGCCATGAGCTTCTGGCTCTTGGTTGGCATCTGGATTTAATTTTAGCCCAAAGGCTGCCAAGTTGCTGATGGTTTGCTCGCGTATGGGTTTGGAATTTTCGCCAATGCCTCCGGTGAATACCAGGGCGTCCCAGTGCGGTAGGGCAGTTGCGAGGCCTGCAATCTCTTTGGCTAAGCGGTAGCAAAACATGTCAATGGCCAGTTTCGCCAATTCGTTACCCTTATTTCGTGCGTCTAGCAGGCTACGCATGTCGTTGGAGAGTTCTGAGATGCCGAGCAAGCCTGACTCTTTATTCAAAATATGTTCAACCTTTTCTGCGTTCATGCCCAGTTGCAGCTGTAAAAAGGTAGGGATGCTGGGATCAATGTTACCACTGCGAGTGCCCATCATAAGGCCCTCTAAGGGGGTGAGCCCCATGCTGGTGTCTAGGCTTTGGCCTTGGTAGACAGCGGTTGCACTACAGCCATTACCAAGGTGAGCAACAATCATGCCTGTTTGTTTTGGCCATTGTAGTTCCTTCATGGCTTGCTGGCTGACAAATTGATGAGATGTGCCATGAAAACCATAGCGGCGTATACCATGTTGATGGTACAGGGCATTGGGTAATGCATAGCGATAGGCCTTTTCAGGCATGCTTTGATGAAAGGCAGTATCAAAAACAGCGACCTGGGGAATAGAAGGCTGTTGTTGCAGTAAGATTTCAATGGCAACAATATTGGCAGGATTATGCAAGGGAGCAAGGTGGCTTATGCTCTTTAATTGGACAAGGTTGTCATGGGTAATTCGAGTTGGCTCACTAAAAAGTTCACCACCATGAACAACTCGATGGCCAATGGCTAAAAGGTTGTCTAAACCTGATATCTGTTTGCTAACTTGAGCTAATAACAGTGGTAGAATATCCCCTACCTGAGCATTTGGCAGAGTCTTGACTTGTTTTTCTCCTTGGCTTTTCCAGCTTAACTGTGCTTCTGCAGTGTTTAGGCGCTCAGCCAGGCCAGTTAAGACAGCTTGGTCACTGTCTGTAAATAGAGCGTACTTTACTGATGAGCTGCCAGAGTTGATCACAAGAACAGCGTTTACAGGGGATGGATTTGGCATGCTAATAACTTCTATTAATTAAATTTGGGCGGATTATAAGGCTTATAAATGAGACTTTTACACTTTTTCTTAACTGTAATCCTTTTTACCAGTTATGCATTGATCTATGCCAGTGTTCCGCAGCTTGAACAGCAAGGCGATCTGGTTTGGCAGGGGATTGCCACACAGGGTGGCTACGCTCGGATTCGTTTACCAGCTGGCTCCCAGGTTCAGTTGGATGGAAGGCCACTAAATATCAATGACCAAGGAGAGAGCTTCATTGGGTTCTCCATGAATCAGACGCCGCTAACCCTAGAATGGCAGCACAACGGCAGGATGCAAAGCTATCTCTTTCAGGTTCGGGCAAGGCAGTATCAAAGTGTACATGTACGTAGTGAAACCGATGTTTCAAATCAGCATGCTAGCCCAGAAGTTACTTCATTACTGGACCGCACTACTCAAGGCTCCAGTAATCGAAATGACTGGCGCTCTGATTTTGTCTGGCCCATGGTTGGTGAGCTGGGTCAGAGTTATGGCAGCCAACGAGTCTATGATGGTGAACAATCTGAGTTGCAGACGGGTATCACCATTTTACGTCCCAATGGGACTCCTGTTATTTCCCCCCTAGCGGGTGTTGTTAACCTGGTTGCTGGCGATGACCAGGACGGCATGGTGGTGGTGATAGACCATGGTTTTTCTTTGTTTTCGGTGCTTTCAAATTTGCAGCGTGTGGATGTGCGCCAGGGGCAGTCTATTCGCCAAGGAGCTTTACTTGGTCAGGTGGGGCCTGATAGGCAGCGTGGCCGTCATTATTTGCAATGGCAGGTGCGCTGGCAAGGGCATTGGTTGGACCCGTTATTACTACTAGAGCCTCAGCTTAGTTGGCCCAGACAAACTCCAATGGTGGCGGCATCGCCAGCCCCTGCCTCCCCAGCTTCTATCCAGGCCTCTCCTGCTAGCCCAGTTGCACAAAGCGCCGAGCCTGCACTTAGAGTCCTTCCTGGTTGTGAACAAAGCAGACATATGGTGCTGTTGTCTGCATCACAGCGTGAACTTGAATGGCAGCATTATGCCCGGCAGTTGCAGCTACATTCAGAGTGCATTATGCGTGTAGATAACTCTTTACGTTTGAATGAGCAGCAATTGTATACCTTGGAATCATTGCATGATGAGGTGGCGATCATAGTGCAGGATGTGGCCCTTTTTGCACTTATGCCGGCTCTCGCTGACCTTGACGTTCAGTTTGGTGGCAATGTGTTGCTGTTAGATCCACCTGTGCTGGGTAACTCCCATAAAGCGGATATGCTTACCATGATGCAGTATTTTGCCCAGGCTAATATAACAAGGAGTCGTTGGTATGCTTTGGTACCTTCGGTGCCTCTGCAGTCTGAATACATCGATTTTTATCAGTCACTTCCCTTTATTCGTTGGTTTGAGCAGAGGTCATTTGACACGGGCCTGGGCTTGATTCAGCATGCTGGTTTGCACTATCCGCCTCATGTTTGGCAGGAGATGCGTGATTTTATAGCTCCATAGAAGGGTAAAAAGCCGCATTCGCGGCTTTTTTATTGCACAAGAAATGTTCTAAGCTAAGGCTTTCGTCGAGGTCAGTTCCATCATCAGTTGATCCACTGTTTGGCTGGATAATTCAAGGTCAGCACTCCCTTGATTTACAATCACTAGCAAACCAGCTTGTTTCAATACCTTAGCCGCTTGCTCTGCTACCTCTTCTACTGCCACTACTGCGTGTCCAGCATTGAATAAGCGTCGCTCCAGTTGCAGGCCTAGATTGTAATTACTGACTTTAACTATTAAAGGTGTTTGTCCAAAGCGTGCTTGGCGCTCTGAGGCACTAACTACTTGATCGTCTTTTTGTTCGCTCTTGCCTCGGATCATGCCTGCACCAACGGTGATGTTGCTGAGGCGATCAATGATTACAAAGCTACCGGTTTGGCGGTTTTCCTGGTATGGATCAAAGGCAACTGCTTTATTTAGGCTGATGTCCACTAGAGCGATTTCGTTCAGTGCCAGTTCATTTGTCGTCGATTGCAGAAGGCTGTTGACATCGGTTCGGTAATGAATCTTGCTGACGCTGCCAGAAGCGCTATTGCTGGCCAACTTTATGTCGTACAGCTTGCCTGGCTGTAGGCTCTGCTCATGCATCCAGACCAGTTCAGCGGTTAGGTTGTTGCTGATCAGGGGCGCATGCTTGTCGTCGACCAATAAATCACCACGTGAGATGTCAATTTCATCCTCTAAGCACAGGGTGATGGACTGGCCGACAAAGGCTTCGTCCAGCTCACCATCAAAGGTAGGTATGGACTTGACCTTCGAGCTTAGGCCGGAAGGCAGGGCACGAATGGTGTCCCCAACCCTAATCCTGCCACTGGCGATAGTACCGCAGAAGCCACGGAAATTGAGGTTAGGGCGGTTAACGTACTGAACTGGCAAGCGAAAGGCTTGCTGCTGCACGCCGGTATGAATCTCTATACTTTCTAGTAGTTGCATCAGGGTTTGACCCTGATACCAAGGCATGTGCTCGCTCGTGTTGACCACATTGTCGCCCTCAGGGGCCGACATGGGGATAAAGTGAACCTGCTCCAGTCCAAGTTGGTTGGCAAACTGTTGATAATCCTGTTGGATTTGCTCAAATCTGGCCTGATCGTAGTCAATCAGATCCATTTTGTTCACCGCCACCACTAGGTGGCGGATGCCAAGTAGGTTGGCTATGTAACTGTGGCGCTTGGTTTGTACGGCAACACCATGCCTAGCATCTACAAGAATAATGGCAAGGTCTGCGGTTGAAGCGCCAGTAGCCATATTGCGGGTATACTGTTCATGCCCTGGAGTGTCGGCAATGATAAATTTACGCTTGTCGGTAGAGAAGTAGCGGTAAGCTACATCAATGGTGATGCCTTGCTCGCGTTCAGCGGCTAAGCCGTCTACCAATAGTGCAAGGTCGATGCGTTCACCCTGAGTACCAGATTTTTTCGAGTCACGAGTTACGGCCGCGAGTTGGTCTTCGAAGATCATTTTTGAATCGTGCAGCAGTCTGCCGATCAGAGTGCTTTTGCCATCATCTACACTGCCGCAGGTTAAAAAGCGCAGCAGTTCTTTGTTTTCGTGTTGCTCAAGATAGGCGTTAATGTCTTGGGCAATTAAATTGGATTGATGTGCCATAATAAAACCTTAAAAGTAGCCTTCTTGTTTTTTCTTTTCCATTGATGCCGACTGGTCATGATCAATGACTCGCCCTTGGCGCTCAGAACTGGTGGTCAATAACATTTCTTGAATGATGTCTGGTAGGGTCTGAGCATTCGACTCAATGGCACCGGTTAGGGGGTAGCAGCCAAGGGTACGGAAGCGTACCCTCTTCATTTGTATCTGCTCACCTGGGCGCAGTGGCATACGGTCATCATTGACATTAATTAGAGTGCCATCTCGCTCCACCACTGGGCGTTCACCAGAAAAATAAAGGGGTACAATTGGGATGCCTTCAAGGTGGATATACTGCCAAATATCCAGCTCCGTCCAGTTGGAGAGTGGGAAGACGCGGATCGACTCACCCTTGTTAACCCTGCTGTTATAGAGATTCCATAGTTCTGGGCGTTGATTTTTGGGATCCCAGCGGTGTTGGTTGTCACGGAAAGAATACACCCGCTCTTTGGCTCGTGACTTTTCTTCGTCGCGACGTGCTCCACCAAAGGCAGCATCAAATTGATACTTGTCTAAGGCTTGCTTTAGGGCCTGGGTCTTCATCATATCTGTGTGTTTGGCACTACCATGATCAAAGGGATTGATGTTTAGGGCCAGACCTTCAGGGTTAGTGTGCACCAATAGCTCAAAATCATACTCTTTGGCCAGTTTGTCGCGAAATTCAATCATTTCTTTGAATTTCCAGCCGGTATCTACATGCAGTAACGGAAAGGGTAGCTTGGCAGGAAAGAAGGCTTTTCTGGCTAGATGCAGCATTACAGCTGAATCTTTACCGATTGAATAAAGCATTACAGGGTTATCAAACTCTGCCGCGACTTCACGAATAATGTGAATGCTCTCGGCCTCAAGAGCTTTTAAGTGCGTCAAGGAATACTGGCTCATAGGGTTCCCAGGCTGGTTGCTAGTATAATTTGTGGCTACTTTATCAGAAAAATTGGTGATAAATAACAGGTTTAATAGAGCGAAAGGCTATAAAAATAGATGCAGTTGCACAAGTGATGCCCTCTGCGATTCAGAGGGCGGGTAGTAATTTAGCTGTGGTGGCCATATTGGCTACTGAGGGTGCCGGGTTGGTCTGGATGTTTGTCGGCATAATCCCGTGGTTTATCTTCATCTAATTTTTGACTATCTAAGCTGAGGTCTAATTCATTAGCTCGAAGCTTGGTCAGTTTGTAATCTTGGCTGGCCAGCTGCTCCATGCCTTGAGTTAGGTGAAGGTTGACTGCTTGGTAGCTTGAATTGAGTTGCTCAATAAGGGACGACGTTTGCTCAAAATGTTCACTGACTTGCTCTTGATAGTTTTGATGCGCTTGCTGCAGGTCTTGTAGTTGCTTGCTCAGTTGTTGATCCGAACCTAGTTTTCGTGCATAAAGCATCTGGGCTAGCCAGCCAAGGGCTAAGCCAAGCACTAAACCAATAAAAAATGTAGTAAGATCCATAGGTTGCTCCATTTGCATTGTTTTTTAATTATAGGTGTTTTTTCGCCTTTGTCCCTAACCATAAGCGTCTAATTATGCGACCACTTAGTAAGATTGAAGTTGCCCCTAGCCTAACTCCCATGCAGAAGTACCAGGCAGATTTGGCTGCTGGATTTAATGCTGACCCTGCCCAGTTGGTAGCAATGACATATTTGGATGATCTTTGCGCCAGACTCAGCAAGCCTAAGTCTAGGGTGGCTATGGCTTGGTTGTGGAAAAAGAAACCTTTGCCGGAAAAAGGCTTGTACATGTGGGGTGGTGTTGGTCGTGGTAAGACCTACCTGATGGATACTTTCTTTGATCAGTTGCCATTTGAAAACAAGATGCGGCTGCATTTTCATCGCTTTATGCATGAGGTGCAAAGGCGTTTGGCAGAACTAAAGGGTACTAAAAACCCATTGGAGCAGGTGGCAAAGGAGTGGTCGCAGCGAGCAAGAGTACTTTGTTTTGATGAGTTTTTTGTTTCTGACATCGGCGATGCCATGATTCTAGCAACCTTAATGAGACATCTGTTCGATCAGGGTGTTAGTTTGGTGGCTACCTCGAATATTGCACCGCAAGGACTTTACAAAGATGGCCTGCAACGTTCGCGCTTTTTACCGGCCATTGCGCTTCTTGAACAGCATTGTGATATTTTGAATGTTGATGGAGGTAATGATTATCGGCTAAGAACTCTTACACAGGCGGAAATATACCACTCTCCCTTGGATCAGGCCTCGCAGCAAAAGTTGACTCAGTACTTTGTTGCGCTTTCCGGTGAGCATAGTCATGTCGATCAGGATGATTCATTAGAGTTACTTGGGAGGCAGGTTCCTGTTGTAAATCTAGCCGACGATATAGTGTGGTTCCGTTTTGCGGATCTTTGTGGGGGGCCTAGGAGTTCGGCGGATTATACTGAGTTGTCGCGTCTATTTCATACGGTGTTGCTGCAGGCTGTGCCTCAGTTAAATGTGGAGTCAGAGGATCAGGCTAGGCGTTTCATTACCCTGGTTGATGAGCTATATGATCGTCAGGTCAAGCTGATCATCACCGCTGAGGTGCCTTTGCTTGAGCTCTATGCTGGCCATAAGCTAAAGTTTGAATTCGAGCGCACTCAAAGTCGCTTGCTTGAAATGCAGTCTAGGGACTATTTGGCTTTGCCACACCGACCGTAGCACAGCTTCTGCTGTCACCCTGCGCGAAGTCGCCGGGTCTATGAAAAGAACAGCGCGCCGCGAATGCTCGCCGGATGACAGAAGGCATGGGCCGCAGCAGGGCGGGTGCAGCCTGAGATTTGGCAGTGGACTGCCGTATGCCGCCAGCCTCTGGTCTGGCAACTGCGCTCTCGGGGACGCTGTTCGTCGTCCCTGACCGCTTGGCGGCGTCCATCCTTGGCCGCCGACACCCCTCGATCCCAGTTCCCAGCCCAAGGCTGGCTGTTTTGATGGTTCCTGAAAAAATGGCAAAGCTGAAAAAAGCAGTTGACGCTCGGTTTGAAAGGCCTATAATGCGCACCTCCTCAGGCAGGCGCCGGTTCGGCGGTCTGGAGTGAGTGGCTTAAATGTCCTGCTAAGTGCTTGATATTTGGTCATTTAATTGAGGGGTTGCAAGCGGGAATGAAAATAAACGCTTGACAACGAAAACGAGGGGAGTAAGATGTGCGTCCCTTGAGTCGGCAAGCCGACAGCTCTTTAAAAACATAATTAGACAATACGTGTGGGTATTTGATGGTCACAAAATGCAACTTCGGTTGCCGATCATCAATAACTCGACAATTCAAGATTTTGAACGTTT
>SKIB01000128.1 GCA_007116635.1 Saccharospirillaceae bacterium | reverse complement strand
GGCCTGCTGGCGCAGCCAGGTCAGGTGTTGATTAAGATCCAGCATGGCCAAACAGTCGCCCTGATGAATGGCGGCGGGCAACAGCTGCATCATCAGCTGCAGGCCATAAGGAAAACCATCACCGCTGATTTCACGCTGTTGCAGCTCCAGCTGGTGCAGTGCGGCCTCAATATCATGCTGACTAAAGCCTTGCTCGCGAATAGAGTGCAAGCACTGCCAAATGCTCTGCTCTGCCTCCTCCAGCTGCGTCTGTGCCACGCCCTCATAGCCGACAATAAACATCATTTGCCGACAGCTGTCGTCCATACCACAGAGCGACAAGGGGGCCTGAGCCTGTGGCCAGGTTTCCAACTGCTGCCTCAGAGGCGAACCACTGTGGTCCAACAGCAGGTCATTCAACAATCGGGCGCTGAGCAACTGCTTGGCGTCCATGACTTCCGGCCATAACCAGGCCATGGCCAGTTTACCGCCCTCGGCCAGCTGCTCAGCACTGGCGGGATAGGTCATCTGCGCCTGCTTGGCAACAGAGGGGAACTCTGACGCTACTTGAAAGCAAGGACCAGCGTCCGAGAAACGCTCAAGCACCCGAGTCTGTAGCTGCTGTTGCAGCCCTTGCAGATCAGCATTGCCAAAGGTCATGAACAGGGCGTTGCTGGGGTGGTAATGCTGACGATGAAAATCAACCAACTGCTGGTGGTCAAGTTGCGGAATCTGGCTTGGCTCACCACCGCTGTTGTAGTGGTAGGTGCTTTTTGGTGAGAACAACTCTTGGCTGAGGCGCTGCCAAATTCGTGCCGGGGCGCTGCTCATTGCCCCCTTCATTTCATTGTAAACCACCCCCTGACGCGCCAAGCGCTTGCCTGCGGGCTGATCGGCCTGCCAATGCAAGCGGTGCCCTTCTTGGCGAAAATCCAAATAGTTCAGTTGGGGGAAAAACACCGCATCCAAGTAAACCGACAACAGGTTATCAAAGTCTTGCTGGTTCTCACTGGCAAAGGGATAAGCCGTCCAGTCGGGCGCAGTGAAGGCATTCATGAAGGTATTAAGCGAACGCCTAGTCATGGCAAAGAAGGGATCTCGCACCGGAAACTGCTCACTGCCGCACAGTGTCGTGTGCTCAAGAATATGAGCCACCCCAGTTGAATCCATGGGCATGGTACGCAAGGCCACCATAAAGACCTGCTCGCTGTGTTCTGAAGCCAGGTGTAGGTGCATGGCACCGGTCGTTTTGTGGCGAAATTGCAAGGCATGAATGCCAAGCGCTGGAATCTGTTTTTCGGCAAGGAGTTCAAAGGGCGAAGACTGACTTGGGGGAAAGCTGGACATAGACATCTCGGTAAACACTAAGGGGGTCAGTTTAACGCCTAGGGCAGCGGAACGCCACGCACAGTAATTGTTAGAAGGTATCTAACAGCCTTATGAGACCATTTACTGTTGTGATAGACAGCAAAGAGTTACTCATATACTTGCCAAAACTGCGCTTATCAACCCTTTCACCTAGTGCTTCTAAGGAGTTTTAGCAACGCCCCTCTAGGCTGGATCAGCGTCTTCAGCATTGTTTGCCTCCGGAGGGATTTGCGGCAAATAGCGTCTGAGTTTTTGCTTCAAAATACTAGGGCTGATGGGTTTTGAAAGAAAATCATTCATTCCTGATTGGATGGCCTGGCGCTGATCACTGCTGGCATTGTTGGCTGACACCGCAATGATAGGTACGGTTGCCTGCATACTACCCAGTTCACGAATTTTTTTCGCCGCAGTAAAGCCATCCATTATAGGCATCTGTATATCCATAAGTACGAGGGAATAGTGTTCTTCTGCAACCATATCCAGTGCTTGCTGGCCATTAGCAGCCAGGGCCACTTCGACTTTAAGGGTTCGAATAATGGACAGCAATAACTTGGCATTGAGAATATTGTCTTCGACAACCAATATCTTTATTGAGTCTTCGGCTTCGTTATACACTGGGCGAAAGTCCATGACTCGCTCACGACTCTGAATGGGTAAGCTCACTTGAACCTTGGTACCCCTAGTAGGTTCACTTTGGATGTGGATTTGCCCAGACATTAGCTTCACCAAACCAAAGCATACGCTCAGCCCAATTCCTAATCCTTCATTTTTGCGCAACATGCTTTGATCGGACTGCGACATAAACTCATGAGCACGACGAATTTGTAGCTCACTCATCCCAGGCCCAGTATCTAACACTACAAAATTAACCTGAGCTGGGCTAAGGTTCATTTCTAGACGCACCTGATGCTCACCAGAAAACTTAAGCGCATTATCCAGCAGGTTATGTACTATACGCTCGAGCTTTGAAGAATCAGTAAACAGCTCTACCCCCTTGTCGGGCAACTGTAAATCTAGCCGCTGCTGCTGACTGCCTAAGACATCTTTAAAGGGCAGCTGTACAGCCTGTAAAAACTCATTCAAATCAAACCAATGATGAGCACAAAAGGCCCTTCCACTATCCAGCTCGCTGGCTAAAACAAGGTTTTCGACATGGTGATACAAACGACTCAACGCCATACTTGAGTCACGCTCAAAATCATGAGTTTGATAGTCCTGGTGTGGGCTAACCAATAAATCAAAACTCTGTACCAGGGTATTCACCGGAGTTCTAAGCTCATGACCCACCACACGGATAAAATCATCCTTCAACTGATTATTTTTATTCTCAATACGCAAGGCCTCAGTCAGCTGTAAGTTTGCTGTTTCTAACTGACCACGATAACGCTCTTCAATACGCTTACTGTCTTGTTCTATGGATTTAAAACGCAGAGCAAGAGCCCATGACAGCATGAAAGCCTCAACCATGGCCCCTAGGCGCATGGCTTCTTGCGTCACGAAGTTTGTGGGCAATAAACCCGAAAGTAGCAACTGATGGATTGTTGTACCCATGGCCATAGCCAACCAGCCTACCTCAAACAGGATGGCATAGCGGTTACCCTGACGAATGGATATAGCTCCAGCAGTTAAGGCATAGACGAAGAATAGAGGACTAATAAACTGCATCCCCAGGATAAACAGGGCATTTTCACCTGCAATGGCTGCGGCAGCGGTTAAGAGCATCAACAGAACGAGTAAATGATATAGCCAGTAAAAAAAACCCGATCGATGCTGAATATTCAAAAAAGAACGACAAAAAAATAGTGCCGCAACAAAAACACCTAACGAACATAGGTAAACCAACATTCGATCAAAAGAATCAGCAATGGGTGCAGTCCAGCCACGAATAAAGCCGTTAATCTGTAGGTTGTAACCAAGAATCAAGGCCAGGTAGAAGCTATAAAAGAATGTTGCCTTGGAGCGTATGTTAATGGCGATGACTAGGCTGTAGATCAATAAACCAAGCATCACCCCATAAAAAATGTTTAAAAACGTTAGCTTATTGAGCAGGTATTTAGCAACATCCGTTGAAGAACCGATGGTCATGGGCATAAATAAACTAAAGTTACTCTCAATGCGCACATAGAGATCGTATCTCTCACCAGGTTGCAAGGAAAAATCAAAGGTAGGGCGTCCAGAGAAACTAAACTGCTGGTCTCTTTCCTTGACCTGCCAAGACCAGCTTTGTAGCTCTTCTCCGTCTTGCACCAAATAGGCATCTAAACGACGTAGCAAGGCATGATCCACTATGGCCTGCCATCTCAGGACTTGCAAACTCTGGGTTTGCGGTGCTTCAAGTGTAAGCCTGTACCACTGAGCTTCCTGACTAAAACCAGCCCGTCGCCCTGCTCTCCTTGGATCTCTGTCAGATTGCCAAGGCAAATAAGACCGAGCCATCAATTGCTCAAAGTTTTGCACCTCAAGCGGTGTAGTTAAGGTAGAAAAAAAAGGCTCGACATAGATCTCTTGATGCTGATCCAACAATACGACCGACGCCCTAATGGGCGACGATGCCAGGATCAACAAGAGGAGCAGCAAACTGAGCTTGGGCATTAAGCTAAACATAAGTTTCTTCATTTCTGCCAGTATAGACCAAAGACTAGGGGCTCTACTGTTTCATTTTAGTTTTAAGGACGCTCACGACGAAAATCTGGCAGACTGGCCAACAATTTTTTGCCATAACTCTTACTATACAGTCGCCCATCAAACAGGGTTATAGCACCCTTATCCTGCTCCGAGCGCACCAGTCTACCGCAGGCCTGCACCAATTTAATGGCCACATCAGGCACACTGATGCTGTAAAATGGATTCTGTCCCCGACTGTCCAACCACTCGGCCAAGGTAGCATTAATGGGGTCATCAGGGGTGGCAAAGGGCAGTTTAGCGATCAATACATGATTGAGCAGCTCACCCGGCAAATCCAAGCCCTCGGCCAAGCTGGCCAAACCAACCAAGATGCTGCCCAGGCCTTGCTTGGCAGCCTGCTGATGGGTTTGCAATTGTTGCTGGCGGCTGTCTTGCCCTTGAATTAACCAAGGCCATTTGGGTTGCTTTTGCTGCCAGTGTTGGCACACCTCTTCCATTTGCCGCCTAGAGGCAAAGAGCACCAAGGAGCGCTGCTTGGGATCAATGTACTTCAGACCCTGTTCTTTCAGCCATTGGCTGTGCTCTTCGGCACGGTTAGCATCAGGCACTGCCCTAGGCACTTGTAAAACCGACTGTTGATAATCGAACGGGCTGGCAACGCGCAGACAGGGCGTTTCCTGCGGCAACCCAAGCTGGGACAACATACGATCAAATTTTGCGGCAAAGGTTAGGGTTGCCGACGTCAGTAGGGCACCTGAGGTGCGCTGCCACAACAGCTGCCGCAAATGAGCGCCAGCACTGACCGGGCTGGCACTGAGCAGCCACCCCTGAGACTCCAGGTCCAACCAGCGACTGATGGGCGGGGCCTCATCCGGTTGTTCATGTGTCCAAAGTCGGCACAGTTGCAAGGCCGACTCATAGGGCAGCAGAAAAAAGCCAAGCTGTTGATGCCAAAGCTCCACTAGGGATTTATCAATCAACTGAGATTGCTCCTTAATGCTGGCTAATAAAGCGCGCTGCACCTTATCTACCAAGGGCACTAACAGCTGCAAACTTTGTAAACTGGGTTGCAACAGGGCCAGCAATTCGTCATCGATTTGCCCCATGACAAAGCGATGCCGCTGCCCCTGACTCAGGGCAAAGCGCTGCTGCAGGTAAGTGCGCAAGAACTGACCCTGTTGCTGCAAAT
>SKIB01000077.1 GCA_007116635.1 Saccharospirillaceae bacterium | reverse complement strand
GGGAACACATGGGGGTGGCGAAACACCAGCTTGCGCACCAAGCCATCCACCACCTGCTCCATATTTCCCTGGCCCTGATCGGCCAGAATCTGGGCGTAAAACACCACCTGAAACAGCAGATCCCCCAACTCTTCGATCAGGT
The DNA here is from genome assembly GCA_007116635.1 of Saccharospirillaceae bacterium. Lineage (GTDB taxonomy): Bacteria > Pseudomonadota > Gammaproteobacteria > Pseudomonadales > Natronospirillaceae > SKIB01. Next base: position 5,031 of record SKIB01000077.1, on the reverse strand, counting down.
GCGGCAGATCGCCTTTGTCGATGGCGTCCACTACCTCGTACACCTCCTCTAGGGTGTGGGGCACTATGCTGGCCAGGGTCTGCTCTTTGTCCCAAGGACAACCGTGCTCTGGGTCGCGTAGCCTTTGCATCAAATACAACAAATCCGACCAATTGTATGTCATTCCTCCTGCCCTCGCATGCGCTGCACACTGATGATGTTGGGTAAGCCCGACAAGCGGTGAATCAGGGTATTCAACTGCTCCAGCGAACCCACCTCAACCGTTAAATGGATATCGGCCGAGCCACGCACCTTGTCGGAGAGGGTATTCACGCCCAAAACATTAACATCCATGCTGGCAAACTCAGCTAGCACGTCACGCAGCAGACCGGTTCGGTCCCATGCCTGCATTTTCAAATTCACGGTAAAGAGTTCACGCGGCTGCACCCCCCAAGAAATTTGCAAGGGATTGGAATGTGGATGGGAGATGTCTTTGAGCAAAATAGCGCACTCAGCACGGTGCACAGTGACCTGATGGGAAAGATCAGCCAAACCTATAATAGCGTCCCCCGGCAAGGGCTGGCACTCCTGACAAAGCTGATATTTGCTTGACCCCAGACCACGAATTTCTACCTCGCCAGAACTCTCAGACTCCTGATCCTGAACACCAATCAAACGCTGCACTGTGCGCACCAGGTGAGTAGCTGTGATCTCACCTCGGCCATAGGCCATGAGGAGGTCATCGGCACGCTTAAGCTGCATATAAGTGGCCAGCTCCACCAAGTCTGGAGTGGGCAGTCCATGGCGCTGTAGTTCAAGGTGCAGGGCTAGACGCCCTTCCGCCAACTGCTGTTCTTTAGCAAGCGCCTTAAACCATTGCTCAACTCGGCTATGAGCTGAACTGGTAGTAATGTAATTCAAGTTTGGATCCAGCCATTCACGGTTTGGACGAGGATCACCGCGCAAAATTTCTACTTGATCGCCATTCTTTAGCTCATAGGTTAGGGGTTTGTACTTGCCATTAATTTTTACCGCTCGGCAACTATGACCAACATCGGTATGAATGCGATAGGCAAAGTCCAAAGGCCTTGCGCCACTTGGCAAATCGACCACATGACCTTCTGGCGTAAGGATGTAAATGCGATCCGCTTTAAAAGCGTCTCCCACCTCTGTGGCCAGGTCCAAACCGGCATCAAGGGTCTCATGCCACTCAAGCACTTGGCGTAACCACTCAATTTTTTGCTCATAACTTTGATTAGAACTTTGTTGATCCGAACCCTTATAACGCCAATGAGCGCAAACACCCAGTTCGGCGTCTTCGTCCATGTCATAGGTACGCAATTGCACCTCAACCACCTTACCCTCTGGGCCAATGACAGCGGTGTGCAGACTTTGATAACCGTTCTCTTTGGGGTTAGCGATGTAATCGTCAAACTCTTTTGGGATATTGCGCCACATGCTATGAATCAAACCCAAACCCTGGTAGCAGTCTGAGGATTGCTTGCATAACACCCTCACTGCACGAATATCATACACCTGACTGAAGGGCACTTTTTTGCGCTGCATTTTGCGCCAAATGGAATAAATATGCTTCACTCGACCATGAACGCGAAAGTCAGCAATACCCGACTCAAAAAAACTGCTCTTAATACGGTCGACTACGGTGTTGATGTAAGATTCGCGCTGCAAGCGCTTTTCTGCCAGTAAACGAGCAATGCGCTTGTATTCGGTAGGTTCGATGTAACGAAAAGAAAGATCTTCCAGCTCCCACTTAAGCTTGCCAATGCCTAAGCGATGCGCCAATGGCGCATAAACGTCAAAAACTTCACGCGCAACACGGTATTTCTTTTGCGCTGGGGCGTTTTTCACCGCCCGAATGGCGCAGGTGCGCTCAGCAATCTTGATCAGCGCCACCCGCACATCGTCAATCATATTGACCAGCATGCGACGAACATTATCCGGCTGTGGCATGCTTTGGTTAAGCACCACTTTGCGCGTTGCCTTGTGCTTGTAATGAATGGCCGCCATCTGAATCACGCCTTCAATCAGCTTAGCTGGTTCAGGACCAAATTGGTCACGTACCGTGTCTAATGGCAGCTTGCCTTCACGTACTGCACGGTACAGCACCGCAGCCTGCAAGCTGACTTCATCTAAGCGCAGCTCCGCCAGGATAATGGCCATTTCCAGACCGATGAGATAACTTGAAGTACCGGGCGACCAAATGTTTTGCGCCTCAATGGCTTCCTGCTCAGCAATATGGGCAATTTGCGCCGCCCGTTGCAAGCTTTCGGGCGCGATCAAGGGCACATAGTCTTCAATATGCGCCTGCCACTTGCCCAGATCCACCTCTCCACGAGGATCAAAAATATAGTCTTCTCGAACTTTAACCATCTTTAATTCACTCGGGTTAGCAACACCATGGCTTCGGTGTGATAGCTATTGGGGAACATGTCCATGGCTGATAGTCGACTAAGGGCAAAGCCTTTAGGCAACAACAGGGCCAAATCATGGGCCAAGCTGGATACATTACAGGACACATAAAGAACTTTTTCAACCTCCGACCAATCTAGGGCGGCAATGACTTCGGCTGCGCCTTTACGCGGCGGGTCGAGCACCACCACCGACCCAGGTTGCCGCAACCATTGGCCCCTAGGCTTAAATAGGTCACCGGTCTGGAACTGCACATTACCAATCTGATTGCGCTTGGCGTTGTGTTGCGCGTGCTCAATACTGGCTTGAGACAACTCCACGCCCACCACCCTTGCCGCTTGCTTGGCCAGTGGCAGGCTAATGTTGCCCATACCACAGAACAGGTCCAACACCGACTCATCCCCTTTAAGGGCTAACCAATCCAGCGCCTGGGCCACCATGGCCTTGTTGATCGCCAGATTAACCTGAGTGAAGTACAGCGGACTGTATTGAAATTCCAACTCGCCAAGACGATACCGCAACCAATGCTGGCCAGGATGCAGCTGCTGACTATGCAGGCCATAAACATTGTTTAGACCCTGACCCTTGCCTTGAGTGGAAACCTGATGCCACCAGAGTAAGTTCGCCACTGGCGCTGATTGCAACAGCTGCGGACCCCAGTCTTGTGGCAAAGGACTCAAGCCCTGAGTAGCCAGAGCCAACTGTCCGAATTCGTCTTGCAATAGTTCAATCTGACTGATGTGCTGGGACTGCTCGGCAACAAGAGGCCCTAGCCAAGCCAACAATCCATTGATGCCGTCAGTGGCAATCTCACAGCGCTCAATGGCCACCAAATCGTGACTGTTGGCGGCAAAAAAACCCAAACGCCCACCCCGTTGATGCAACCGCAAACGATGACGCCAGGCAAAGGGCTGCTCGGACAAGACTTCTACCTTGGGCAGGCTCTGTAAACCAGCAAAGCGAGACAGCTGGTACCTTAGGTTTTGCTCTTTAAAACTCAACTGCTCAGGGTAGTGCAAATGCTGTAATTGACAGCCGCCGCAGCTGTCATAGTGCTGACAGCGAGCCTGCTGCCGAGACGGACTGGGCTTCACCACCCGCAACAGGTCGGCCTGAGGAAATTTCTTGCGCCCATAAATGGGGCCAATCTCGATCTCTTCGCCCGCTAAGGCACCGGCGACAAAGCAAAACTGCGGTTCTTTAACCACACCTAGGGCTTGAAAACTTAGGTCAGCAACACGCACTCTGCTCATTGCTGATACAGACCAGTAGAAAGATAGCGATCACCACGGTCACAAATAATGGCTACGATCACCGCATTCTCCACCTGCTCGCTAAGCAACAGACTGCCCACCAAGGCACCACCCGAGCTAACACCACAAAAGATGCCCTCTTCACGCGCCAAGCGACGCATCATTACTTCAGCCTGGGACTGCTGGATATCGATAGTTTGATCCACCCTAGTAGCATCAAAAATCCCAGGCAAATACTCTTTAGGCCAGCGGCGAATACCAGCAATCTGACTACCCTCACTGGGCTGCAGGCCAACAATTTTGATCTCAGGATTTTGCTCTTTCAGGTACATAGAGGTACCCATGATGGTACCCGTGGTTCCCATACTGGAAACAAAGTGGGTTACCCGGCCCTGGGTTTGCTGCCAAATTTCTGGACCAGTGGTTTTGTAGTGCGCCAAGGCATTATCGGGATTGTTGAACTGATCCAGTACTATGCCCTTGCCTTCGGCCTGCATCTGCAACGCCAAATCTCGCGCCCCTTCCATGCTGGATTCTTTGCTGACCAAAATTAACTCAGCACCGTAAGCAGCCATGGCCGCTTTGCGCTCCATGGTCATATTATCTGGCATGATGAGCACCATTTTATAGCCCATCACCGCCGCCACCATGGCCAAAGCGATGCCGGTGTTGCCACTGGTGGCCTCAATCAAACAATCACCTGGTTGAATGCGGCCCTTATCTTGTGCCGACTTGATCATGTTATAAGCGGCACGATCTTTGACCGAGCCTGCAGGGTTGTTGCCTTCGAGCTTCAACAAAATCTGATTATTATTAGCAACCGCTATGCGTTGCAGTGCTACTAAAGGGGTATTGCCTATTAGTGTATCGACGGTGGCGTAACTCACATCTGCACTCCTCTTGAATGTCGCTATGATACGCAAAACCGAGAGATAGGGATACTTTGAAAACATTGATAATCGTGCCAGTGACCATAGAAACTGTAGCATTTCGCGGTCTTAACTACCTGCCACCTAGCGACAATTGTTCTAGTGCGAGTCACCCTGTGCGAAGTCGCAGGGTCTTTTATGAAACTTAAGCCATACATCAGGAGATCCTGCGACTCCGCGCAGGATGACATGGCAACTACGGGCAGGATTATTTCGCAAGTGCGAGCAGAAAACCTAATCAGAGGCAGCTAAAGGTACCTATTAGGCCAATAGTTTCTCTGGCAGTGAAGCAGATATAAAACGAGAAAAGCCGCCCCAACTACTGGGACGGCTTTCGTGCCATCAAGTACCAAGCAATTCCATTGACTTGGACAATCCGTTATTGGCCATCCTGCCAATCCTTGTTGACCGCTAGATGAGTTGTCGTCATTGACTTGTCC